>JACDHR010000195.1 GCA_013820915.1 Gemmatimonadota bacterium | reverse complement strand
CATACCCGGACTGCTTGAGCCCCACGTTGCGGCTCGCGCACCGAAAGCCGCGCGGAAAGATCGGGGTGTCGTGGAACGTCATGGCGGGCGTCGAGGCTACGTGCAATAACGGGAAGCCCGCCCACCGGGAGTGGCGGTGCGGGCGCCTGGAATCTGGGGAAAACCCGCGCGGTGTTCAAGCGGGCGCCGGCACGGAACTCGCGCGGTCAGTAGGCCCGCTCCCGATCCAGAGCCTCGGAAGGAATGAAGGTGCCGTACGATGCGAAGCCTGACCGATCTCCCGTTCGACAACACGTACACGCGCCTCCCCGAGGCGTTCTACGCGCGCACGCGCCCGATCCCGTTCACGAACCCGCACCTGGTCAGCTTCAACCCCGCCGCGTCCGAGTTGATCGACCTGGACCCCGCGGAGGCGGCGCGGCCGGAGTTCGTGGAGTACTTCAGCGGCAAGAAGCAGCTCCCCGGCGCCGACCCTATCGCGATGCTGTATGCGGGGCACCAGTTCGGCCAGTACGTGCCGCAGCTCGGTGACGGCCGCGCGATCCTGATCGGCGAGGTGCGCGGCCGGCAGGGGATTGCGTGGGACCTGCACCTCAAGGGCGGAGGGATGACCCCGTTTTCGCGCGGGTTCGACGGCCGCGCCGTGCTGCGCTCCACGATCCGTGAGCATCTGGGCAGCGAGGCGATGCACGGGCTGCAGATCCCCACCACCCGCGCGCTCTGCATCATCGGCAGCGACGAGGAGGTGTACCGCGAGAGGGTGGAAACCGGTGCCATGCTGGTGCGCCTGGCGCCGAGCCACATCCGCTTCGGCTCGTTCGAGGTCTTCTCCTACCGCTCTCAGCACGACCTCCTCCGGCAGCTGGCGGATCACACCATCGAGCACCACTTCCCGCATCTCGATGGCACCGACGGCGACGACCGCTACGTTCGGTTCCTCACCGAGGTGGTGGAGCGCACCGCGCGCCTCGTAGCGGCCTGGCAGGCGGTGGGCTTCGCCCATGGCGTGCTGAACACGGACAACATGTCCATTCACGGGATCACGATGGATTACGGGCCGTTCGGCTTCCTCGATCACTACGATCCCGGCTTCATCCCGAACCACTCGGACCCCGGCGGCCGCTACGCCTTCGATCAGCAGCCGGGGATCGGCCTCTGGAACCTCAGCGCTCTGGCGCAGGCACTCCTTCCGCTCATGACGCGCGAGGCAGCGGTGGCGGCGCTCGATCGCTACGAACCGGTCTTCCTGAACGCATACGCGGAGCACATGCAGGCGAAGCTGGGGCTGCGGCAGCCCCGCCCGGAAGACGGCGAGCTGCTCTCCGAGCTCCTGGCGATGATGCAGGCCTCCGAGGTGGACTACACGAACCTCTTCCGCTCGCTGGCCTCGTTCGCGCGGGAGGGCGGAGCGGACGGTACAGCGGTTCGCGAGATGTTCCCCGACGCCGAGCGCTTCGATGCCTGGGCCGCCCGCTACCGCGCTCGGCTCGGCGCGGAGGGGGGCGAACCCGCCGCGCGGGCGGCACGCATGAACGCGGTGAACCCGAAGTACGTGCTGCGGAACTACCTCGCGGAAGCGGCGATCCGGAAGGCGGAGGACGAGCGGGACTACTCGGAGATCGAGCGGCTGCTGGCGCTGCTCCGCGACCCGTATTCGGAGCAGCCGGAGATGGAGGGCTACGCCGCCGCGCCGCCGGAGTGGGGGCGCCAACTGGTGATCAGCTGCTCCTCCTAGCAATCGAAAGCAGGGATTCATTCCACACAGGAGGCATCATGGGCAAGGAGCAACATCGGCTGCAGGTCATCGTGGAGGCGCGTGCACGGCTGGGAGAGGGTCCCGTATGGGATGAGCGGACGCGCTCGCTGTTCTGGGTCGATATCTACAATCACCGCGTGCACCAGTTCTTTCCCGACCTCGACACCAATCGCACCTTCGAGGTGGGCGATGTGGTCGGCTGCATCGCGCTGACGGGCTCGGATACGCTGCTCCTCGGGCTGCGCCACGAGATTGCCCGCCTGGACATGGCCACGGGCGAGGTCGAGCGCCTGGTCATGATCGAGGAGGGCAAGCCCAAGAACCGCGTGAACGATGGAAAGTGCGACCCGCAGGGGCGGTTCTGGGTGGGTACCATGTCGCGGAATGATGGGGAAGCCGCACTTTACCGCTACGACCTCGACGGGAGCCTGCACACGATGGAGACGGGGCTCACCGTATCGAACGGGCTGGGTTGGAGCCCGGACGGGGAGACGTTCTACCTGACGGACTCGCCAAAGAAGACGATCTATGCCTACGATTTCGAGGCGGAGAGCGGAGAGATCCGCAACCGCCGGCTGTTTGCGGAACTGGGGGAGGATGGCTCCGTTCCGGACGGACTTACGGTGGATACCGAAGGCCACGTTTGGACGGCTCAGTGGGACGGCTCCTGCGTGATCCGGCTGGATCCGGACGGACGGGAGGTGCTCCGCGTTCCCGTGCCGGTGAAGCGCCCCACGAGCTGCGCGTTCGGCGGCCCGGACCGCAAGCAGCTCTATATCACCTCCGCGTCCGTGGAGCTGAGCGAGGAAGAGCTGGAGGAGAACTTCCACTCCGGGGACCTGTTCCGCCTCGATACTGACGTGACCGGTCTCCCCTTTCATCCATTCGGCGGGTAAGCCAACGATATGCAAGCTCCGGGGTACGTTGCATGCGGACGCCGTGGCTGCCCCGGGGATGCGGGCCCTCGAGCGGCTGGAAGATCGGTAGAGATCGGCAGCGTCAATCCGAATACGGGCGGAGATGAAACAGAAGCGGGTGTGGATAATCGTCGGAATTACCGTGCTGGTGATCAGTGCTGTTGCGTTCTTCGTGATCTCCGATACCGCCGGAGAGGTGGCGAAGCTGGCCGCCGAAGGTGGAGAGGTTCAGCTCAGGGAGCCGCTGCGCCCCCTCCGCGGCGGCGCGCGAGTTCTGCTGATCGCGCTGGACGGCGTGGGCGACGAAAAACTCCGCGAAGCCGCACGTACGGGGCTGATGCCTCATGTCGCTTCGCTCCTGGGTGCCGACCAGGGCGGCGGGCTCTACACGCACGCCTACGCGGTGACCGATGCGCTGAGCATCCTCCCCTCCACCACCATGGCCGCGTGGAGCTCGATCTTCACGGGGAGGCCAGCGTCGGAGACGGGCGTGCTGGGCAACGAGTGGTACGTTCGCGAGGAGATGCGCTTCTACGCTCCGGGCCCCATCTCGGTGGACGATCATCAGCATACGCTGGAGATCTATACGGAAGACCTACTGGGGGGCGCGATTCGCGTCCCTACGCTCTACGAGTTGGCCGATGTTCGCGCCCACGTCGCACTTGCACCGGTGCACCGCGGCGCCGACCTGCTGACGGTCCCCTCCCTGTCCGACGTAGCCGAGGCGTTCGGCAGCCTCGCTACCGGCCTCGCGAGCGACGCCCCCGCCGACCGTGAGATCTATGCGACGCTTGACGCGAACTCCGTGGACCAGCTCCTGGAGACCATTCGCGAGCACGGCCTGCCGGATCTGCAGGTCGTCTACTTTCCCGGCGTAGACCTGTACACTCACCTGGCCGAGCCGCCCTTAGAGGAGCTGGCGGGCTACCTGCGCGACGTGATCGACCCCGCCGTCGGGCGGATCCTGAACGCCTACGCCGAAGCCGACGTGCTGCGGAACACCTACGTCGTGTTCGTCTCCGACCACGGCCACACCCCGGTGCTGAACGACGAGCGGAACGCGCTCGGCAGCGACAACGACGACGGGCCCCCCGAGCTGCTGAGGAACTCGGGGTTCCGGATGCGCCCCTTCGTGCTGGAGCCCGCCGACGACGCGCGGGATTACCAGGCCGCGGTAGCCTATCAGGGGGCGATGGCCTACGTATATCTCGCCGACCGCTCCACCTGCCCGCACCCCGGCACCACCTGTAGCTGGATGCTCCCGCCCCGCCTGGAGGAGGATGTGCTTCCGGTGGTACGCGCGTTCGAAGTCGCGAGCCGTACCGGCCGGGGCGCGCCGAAGCTGCACGGCGCGCTGGACCTGATCCTGGCCCGCGAGCCGCGCCCCGTCGGTGAGGATGCGGCGGAGTTCCAGGTCTGGGATGGGCAGCGGCTGGTCCCGATCGGGGAGTACCTTGCCGGGAACCCGCGCTCGGATCTCCTCCGATTCGAGGAGCGGATGCGCGGCCTGGCAGCCGGCCCCTACGGCCACCGTGCTGGCGACATCCTGCTGCTCGCCCGCACCGGAATGAACCGCCCCATCGAGGAGCGTTTCTACTTCTCCGGGCTGTACCACTCGTGGCACGGCTCGCCGGAGCACGAGGACAGCAGCATCCCGCTGGTGGTGGCGCGCGCCGGGGGGAACGGGGAGGAGATCCGGAGCGCGGTAGCCGAGGTGGTGGGGGACTCCCCCTCGCAACTGGACGTGGTCCCGCTGGTGCGAGCGCTGCTGGGGCGGTAGACGTGGAGAGAGAAGGCAATTCCGGGTGGCAGGCACCTACGCTGGGGCGCGCGCCGTGGCGGTGGCACGGTTTCTTCAGGCTTTCTTCCCGAGCCTGTCGCGATTACCCCGCACATACCGGAGCCGATGAAAGACGCCCCATCAACCGCGGCCGTTTGCTTCGCCATACTGCTCGGCGCCGGAGTACTCGCCTGCGCCCCCGGCGACCCCGACCAGGCCGCGGGTATCGCGCCGGGAGCCTCGGAGACCCTGGGGTTCACCGGCGCGCGGCTGATCGACGGCACCGGTGCGGAGCCGATCGACAACGCGGTGCTCGTGGTCCGCGACGGGCGAGTCGTGGCTGCCGGCCAAGCTGGCGTCGTGGAGGTGCCGGCGGACGCGCGGCGGGTGGACGTATCCGGCAGGACGATCATCCCCGGCATCATCAACGCGCACGGCCATGTGGGCCAGGCGCGCGGGCTGGAGCAGGGACCGGAGTATCACACGCGCGAAAACATTCTGGATCAACTCGCGCTCTACGCTCGCTACGGTGTGACGACCGTCGTTTCGCTCGGCGAGCCGGGTTACGAGGGGGTTGCGGTCCGCGATGCGCAGCGGGAGAACGCCGCGCTGGACCACGCCCGGCTCTTCGTCGCGGGGGTGGTGATGGATCCGGACACCCCCGCCGAAGCGGAACCGCAGGTGCGGGAGCGCGCGGAGCGGGGAGTGGACTGGGCGAAGATCCGGGTTGATGACTCTTTGGGTCGGGCGGAAAAGATGCCACCGGCGACGTACGCGGCAGTGATCGAGCACTCCCACGCGCGCAGCCTTCCGCTCACCGCGCACATGGTACACCTCGACGATGCGAAGGAACTGGTGCGCGCCGGCGCGGACGTCCTCGGCCACAGCGTCCGCGATGCCCCGGTCGACGACGAGCTGATCGCGCTGATGCGGGAGCGCAACGTCTGCCTGCACCCCACGCTCACACGCGAACTCTCGACCTTCGTTTACGCGGAACGCCCCGCCTTCTTCGAAGATCCGTTCTTTTTGCGCGACGCCGACGCGGAGGTCATCCGCGAGCTGGAGCGGCCCGAGCGCCAACGCGAGTACCGCGGCGATGCGGCCGAGTACTACCGGGCCGCGCTGCCGACGGCGCAGCGGAACATGGTCGCTCTGCACCAGGCCGGGGTGCGCGTCGCCTTTGGCACGGACAGCGGCCCGCCAGCACGCTTCCAGGGGTACTTCGAGCATGTGGAAATGGAGATGATGCAGGAGGCGGGAATGACTCCGCGCGACATTCTGCTCTCCGCGACGCGCGTGGCCGCCGCCTGCATGGGTCTAGACGAGGTCGGTACTCTGGAGCCGGGCCGGTGGGCCGACTTCGTGGTCCTCGAGCGGGACCCGCTGGAAAACATCCGCCATACGCGCACGATCGAGTCGGTATGGATCGCGGGGAACCGCGTGCCGGGGGCGGCAGACCGGTAAGCGGCGGTACGGCGGTTACGGAGTCATTCTTTCGGCGTTTGCCTCCACGCCCGCTCCAGCAGATGCTCGACGCCCATCAGCCGCGCGATCCGGTCGAGGTAACCCCGGTCGAGTTGCGGACCCTGGACCTTGATCACGCCGAGTGCATCGTTCCACTGCCGTTCCGACGCTTCATCCCCCAGGCGGAACCAGTGCAGCTTCTGGATGACGATGTCTTCCGGGCTCGCCACCACGAGTTCTCGCCGGGGCTCCTCGTAAATCATGAACCGCTGCCGGCGCGCCATCTCCTCGCGGGTCACTGCGTCATCGCCGGCAACGAAAATGTCGGCTTTGAACATCGTTTCCAGGTGGATGACGTTGAAGGAGGCCTGTTGCCGGACTGCCTCCCGGATCGCCGGCGCGTCGAGGTAAAACTCTCCTTCCAAGGCCGCGACCAACGGCGCAACGTGCTCCGGGCGGAGAGAGGCAACCAGGTCCACGTCCTGGGTGGCACGCGGGATTCCGTGCAGCGAACTCGCCAGCGATCCGCTCACCAGATAGGGAACTCCCAGCCGATCGAGTGTTTCGGCGAGATCGAGGGTGATATCGAGGACCTCGTCCACGCTTGTCAGTACCCCCGCTCGCGGGGATCCCAATCGAACACCTTCACCATCGTTTCCCGATCCAGGCGCAGCGCGGCAAGCCTCAGGCGCAACTCGCGCTCGGAGAGATCCGCGCCGTAGCGGGCGCGCAGGCGTGCTCGCCCGAGCCGGTCGAGCGCGCGGTTGAGCGAAACAACCCGCTCGAGCCGCTCGTGCGGGAGCATCGTGCGGTAGCCCTCGATCAACAGGCGCTCGACCGCCGGCGGTGTGTCGGATACGGAGGGCATCATCCGCCGACCCTCTGGAGCCGTCGTGCCGAGACCGGGCCCGCTCTGCTGTGCGCCGCTCTCCTCACTCCGCCATCTCTTCATGGCGCATCGGCATCGAGTCGATGAGCGCGAACACCTCCTCCATCTCGACGGGGATGCTCCAGCGCCGCTTCTGCGTCCCGTCCTTCCCGACCAGGATGACCGCGAACTTGTCCTCGCCCACACCGAACCGCTTCCGGATCGCATCCACGGTGACGGCCTCGAGCGGCTCGCCCGCCGCGCGGCTCTCGGCATGGGCGACGATCTCGAAGAGCACCATCTCCCGATCCCGCGCCCCGTCCCGCTCCGCATCCAGCCGCCGCGCCTGCACTCCGTATGCAGAATTCGTTTCCGAGGGGGCGAATATCAGAAACGGGCGGTTCTTCCACTGGTAGTGCTCGAGGTTCTGGAGGGTCATCACTGCATCTCGCGAGAGGCGGAACGCGCCGCGACATGGGGCCGGCGGATGGTCGGCAGCGGCTGGCGGGCCGCGAGGCCTCGCGGCATCGCGGTCTAGCGACTGTCGTACACGTACTGCCCGCCGCCGTGCCGAAACGCGACGATGTCGTAGCGGTCCCTGTACGGCCCCTCCATGCCGGGTGAGCCCATCGGCATCCCCGGCACCGCGATTCCGGTGACGTTCGGCTTCTCGGCCAGCAGGCGCCGGATCACGTCGGCGGGG
>JACDHR010000194.1 GCA_013820915.1 Gemmatimonadota bacterium | reverse complement strand
GCGTAGGTACTCATGCGAAGCTGCATGGAACGAGCAGTCACGGCGGCGGGCCCGCCCTGCTCCGCCAGGACCCGCAGCGCCCGCTGGAGCTGAGAGCCGGTATCTACGTTTCCGGAGACCAGCCCGGCGAGTCGACAGGATTCGGACCAGCGATCCGTTGCCCCGTCAGGACCGAACACGCGCTCCAGCGCCGCGCGGACGTACTCCTCCGTGGGCTCGCTGAGATCGTATGCCGGGATGCGGCCGGGGTTGGATGAAGGTAAGGGCATTCTCTCTGAAGATCGGCGTTAACAGACGCGTACCCGGGTTTACTTATGATCCCCTGCTCGCGTCCGGCTTGCAGAGGCTGGCACCGCGGGGGAAGGTACAGCCAAGCACATCCGCGCCGCCAGTACACGGATCGAGCGGGCTTGGCAGACGACGACCCGAGCTATGACCCTGGCGGTTGAACTCTGTATCACTACCTCCGTGGCTTCGGGCGCGGTATCTTTCGCCGGTCTCGGGGACGGTCGGCAAACCTTTTCCGGCTCCGGAGCATCGTACCTGATGAGGGGATGGTGCGGAGTCACCTTTCCTGAGCCCGCGGCCATGCAGCGGTTGCGGAGCTTCCGCCGGGGCGATCCGCCCCGGGGAGAACAATAAATCCTTGTACGTGGAGTGAACATGACCCGAATTCTTGTTTGCCTGATCGCGGTATCCCTCTGCGGTGTGCAGGCCGTAGACGCACAGCGCACCGTCCGCCGCCCCCAGCATCCCGCCCGCATCGTGAGCCCGGCACCGCCGTTGGAGTTCGGGGTGCGGGGCGGTTACGATTTCGACGAGAACCTCGGCTCGGCGGGCGCGCAGATCCGGATCCCGCTCGCCCACCCGATCCAACTCGTCCCCAGCGGCGACGTCTTCTTCGCCGATGCGCGCACGCAGTGGCAGATCAACACCGATCTCGTCTTCCGGCCGCTCGCGCTCGGCGGTCTCTACGGCGGGGTCGGCGCCGCTTTCGTGAGCCGCGAGTTCGACGCAATCGAGCCCCGCGAGACACGCGCCGGGTACAACCTCGTGGCGGGTCTCAGGGGCAATCGGCTGAGCAGCACCAGCGTGAATCCCTTCGTCGAGGCGCGCTGGACGGCCGTCGATGACTACTCCCCGTTCCGCCTGACCCTGGGCGTCGACGTACCGGTCACCGACGGGCGCCGCCGCTGACCCCGGGCCGCGGGAGGAGACCCCCACGCTCTTCCTGCACCCATGGCGCGGCCTTCCCGCACATGTAAATTGGTGTGGACCCGGCAGATATCGTCCCGACCCCGAACCCCGCATCACGCGATGGGCTCCGCGATCTCCCTCCCCCTGCAACGCACCGGCATCATCCGCGGCGCCTGCCCGCACGACTGCCCGGACACCTGCGCGATGCTCGTGCACGTGCAGGACGGCCGTGCGGTGCGCGTGCAGGGGGACCCGGACCACCCGGTCACGCAGGGGTTCCTCTGCACGAAGGTGAACCGGTACGTGGAGCGCACCTACCACGCGGATCGGCTCACCACCCCGATGCGCAGGGTCGGCGCCAAGGGGGAGGGCCGCTTCGAGCCGGCGGGCTGGGACGAGGCGCTCGACGATATCGCGAACCGTCTCCGCGGCATCTGCGACACGCACGGCCCACAGGCCGTGCTGCCATATTCGTACGCGGGCACGATGGGGCTGGTGCAGGGCTCGTCGATGGATCGCCGTTTCTTCCACTGGCTGGGAGCCAGCCTGCTCGCGCGCACCATCTGCGCGGCCGCGGGCACCGAGGCGTGGAAGCATACCTACGGCGACCGCATGGGACCCACGCCCGAAGAGGTGGAGCACGCCCGCCTGATCCTGCTCTGGGGCACCAACACGCTCACCTCCAACCCGCACCTGTGGCCCGCCATCCGCCGCGCCCGCGAGGCGGGCGCGCGTATCGTCGCGATCGACCCGATCCGCACCCGCACCGCCGCTCAGTGTGATCTGCACCTGCCGATCCGCCCCGGAACCGATGCCGCCCTCGCGCTCGGGATGATGCACCGGATCTTTTGCGACGCTCTGGAGGACCGCGACTACCTGGAGCGGCACACCGTGGGGTGGGAGATGCTCGCGGAGCGGGTGCGCGAGTGGACGCCCGAGCGCACCGCCGAGGTCACAGGGCTCGAGGCCGGGCAGATCGTGGAACTCGCCCGCGACTACGCGCTCACCCGCCCCACCTTCATCCGCCTGAACTACGGGATGCAGCGCCACGCGGGCGGCGGAATGGCCATTCGCACCGTCGCGCTCCTCCCCGCCGTGACCGGCGCCTGGAGAGAGGTGGGCGGCGGGGCGACGCTCTCCACCTCCGGCGCGTTCAGGCTGAACAACGCCGCGCTGGAGCGGCTGGACCGGGTGCCCGCCGGTACGCGCACCATTAACATGATCCGGCTCGGCGACGCGCTCACCCAGCCCGACGCGGGCGTGGGCGGCCCGCCCGTGAAGGCGCTGGTCGTCTATAACTCCAACCCCGCCGCCGTCGCGCCCGACCTCGGCAAAGTGCGCGAGGGGCTGCGGCGGGAGGACCTGTTCACCGTCGTGCTCGAGCACTTCCAGACCGACACCGCGGACTACGCGGATTGGCTTCTCCCCGCAACCACCCAGCTCGAGCACTGGGACATCCATACCTCCTACGGCCACCTCTACCTCACCCTGAACCGCCCCTCCATCGAGCCGGTGGGCGAGTCGCTCCCGAACTCCGAGATCTTCCGGCGGCTCGCCGCAAGCATGGGCCTCCGCAACCCGGAGTTCCGCGACACCGACCTCGACCTGATCCGCCAGGCGCTCGACTGCGACAACCCCCACGTGAAGCCGATCACCTTCGAGCGGCTGCTCGAGACCGGCTACGCGAGGCTCGACGTGGGCGAGGACTTCGCTCCGTTCGCCGACGGCGCTCGCTTCAACACGCCGTCGGGGAAAATCCAGATATACGCGCCCGAGCTGGAGCGGCTGGGGCTGGACCCGCTCCCCACCTATACGCCACCCGCCGAGAGCATGGAGACGGCGCCCGAGCTGGTACGGCGCTTCCCGCTCACACTGCTCTCGCCGCCGGAGCATCAGTTCATGAACTCCACCTTCGTAAACATCCCCGCGCTGAACCGCGCGGCGGGCGAGGCCAGGCTGCTGCTGCACCCCAACGAGGCCGCGGTCCGCGGGATCGCGGACGGCGACCGTGTGCGGAGCTGGAACGATCGCGGCCACTTCTTCGCGCGCGCCGCCGTCACCGAGGATGTACGGCCGGGCGTCGCCGTCTCGTACGGCGTGCGCTGGGCGCGGCTCTCCGAGGCGGGGTTGACGGTGAACGACACCACCTCCCAGCGGGAGACCGACATGGGAGGCGGCGCCGTCTTCTACGACAATCGGGTGGAGGTAGAGGCGGCAGCAGGGTCCTGAGCCGCAGGCGAAGAACTTGGTGGAGGTGGAGGCGGCAGCAGGGTCCTGAGCCGCAGGCGAAGAACCGGGTGGAGGTGGAGGCGGCAGCAGGGTCCTGAGCCGCAGGCGAAGAACCGGGTGGAGGTGGAGGTCGAGCGCGCGGCTTAGAACGGTTTGAAGATCGCCATGTACGCCGCGAGCACGGCGAGCAGCGGCACCGTCAGGAAGAGCGGTCGCGCGAGTTCGGGCCGCCGGTACGGCAGGATCACCACGACACCCAGCACCACCCAGATCCCCAGCTTGGTCCATACCCAACCCGGCCAGTCCGTGCCATGGGCGATCCCGAGCCGCGCCAGCAGACCGAAGCCACCCAGCAGCACCACGAACATCCCGATCCCGTGCGTGATGGCGGTCAGCTTGCGCGTGCGGCTGCTCTGCTTCGTCCCCTGGTTCGCGGCGTGCAGCGCCACCCCGCCGAGCGAGACGAGGACCAGAAAGATGCCGACGAAGTGGATGAACCTGTAGGTAATGTACGGAATCATTTCGCCTTCTTCGTTACGGAACGTTTTCCGGGGATCTGCCCGGCGCGTAGCCGCCGGTCCGGTCGTGGGCGGAAAGATATCACCCACGGCTTGCAGATTCCACCATCGCCCGCGCGGCCTTTCTCGACATCGCGCGCCGGATGCCCCATATTGTACCGATAGATAGGCTCGAACCCGTGGTCGTATTCAGCTGGAGATATCCACGATGGCAACTCTTGAAGTCCCGACCGGCGGCGCGCCGCTGACGATTCTGAGCGAGGACGAGGCGATGTTCCGCGACGCCGTGCGGCAGTTCGCGGACGAGCAGGTGCGCCCCCTCGTCCACGAGATGGACGAGAAGCAGCAGATGGACCCGTCGCTGATTCTGCAGTTCTTCGAGCTGGGGCTCATGGGCATCGAAGTTCCCGAAGAGTTCGGCGGCACCGGCGCCTCCTTCTTCACCGCCGCGCTCGTCGTCGAAGAGCTCTCGCGCGTGGATGCCAGCGTCGGCGTACTCGTCGACGTGCAGAACACGCTCGTCAACAACGCCTTCCTGCGCTGGGGCTCCGAGGAGCTGAAGGCCAGGTACCTGCCGCAGCTCACCGCCGAGAGGGTCGGCGCCTACGCGCTCTCGGAGGCCGGCTCCGGCTCCGACGCCTTCGCGCTCGCGACCCGCGCGGTGGAGGCGGAGGGTGGCTACCGGCTCACCGGCCAGAAGCTCTGGATCACCAACGGCGCCGAGGCGGAGATCTTCATCGTCTTCGCCAACATCAACCCGGAAGCCGGCTATAAGGGGATCACCGCGTTCATCGTGGAGCGGGACTTCGACGGCTTCTCCGTGGGCAAGAAGGAGGACAAGCTCGGCATCCGCGCCTCCTCCACCACCGAGCTGGTGCTGCAGGACGTGCTCGTCCCCGCGGAGAACGTGCTGGGCGAGGTGGGCAAGGGATACAAGACCGCGATCGAGACGCTGAACGAGGGGCGCATCGGCATCGGCGCGCAAATGATCGGGATCGGGCAGGGCGCCTTGGATGCGACCATCCGCTACGTGCAGGAGCGCGAGCAGTTCGGCCGCACCATCGCCAGCTTCCAGGGCGTGCAGTTCCAGATCGCGGCCATGGCCACCGAACTCGAAGCCGCGCGGCTCATGGTGTACAACGCCGCCAGGCTCAAGGACGCGGGCCAGCCCTTCGTGCAGGAAGCGGCGATGGCCAAGCTCTTCTCCTCCGAGGTCGCGCAGCGGATCGCCTCGAAGTGCATCGATCTCTACGGCGGCTTCGGCTTCACGCGCGAGTACCCGGTGGAGAAGTTCTACCGCGACAGCAAAATCGGCACGATTTACGAAGGCACTTCGAATATGCAGCTGCAGACGATCGCGAAGAACCTGCTGAAGTAGATGCCGAATTAAGGCTTACAAGCATTGAGGGCCCGGCCGGTCCGCAGCCCTTCCGTGAAGGACCTCGCTGTTCGACGATCATCTCGGGACATGCGCGTGCGCATGGCCGCGATCCGGACCGCCGTCCCGGTCCGCAGCCCGTGACCCACGCCGCTGGCTTGCCGAGGTTGACAGCGAGCGCTCCGTGTGGATGGGCTGCGGGTAATGGACAGGGAGCCCACCAGTGGATAGGTTATAAACTGGCGCAGCCGGGTCCCGGCGCGCGCCGCGCTCCGTCCGCCGAAGCCGATCCTCCTCGATAGACACTCACTGTCGGTGGATGTGGCTACCTTACCCTGAGTTCGAGCACGCCAGCCCCGGCATCATTGGCCGGCGGTTCCGATTGCGTGCGGACGCCCCGCTTTCAACTTCACCATGGCCCTTCCAACCGTCTTCGACCTCTGCCAGCCCCGCGAGGACGTGCTCGCCGGCACGATCGCCGAATCCGACTTCGCCGCCGATCTCGCGCAGGTAATCCGCGGCACCGCACCCGAGGAGTACCAGAGGCCGGAAACGTTCTTCGGGACGACCTATCCCACGCGTGGGCTGCGGAGTCTCCTTTCCAACGTCTGCCGGCGCCTGAGCGGCGCAGGCGGCGAGGTCGCCTCTATCTTCCGGCTGGACACGCAGTTCGGCGGCGGCAAGACGCACGGTCTGATCGCGCTCGTGCATGCTGCCGGTGGGATGCGGGACGTGCCGAACGCGGACGAGTTCGTGGACCCGGTGCTGGTACCGGCGCCCGGCACGGTACGGATCGCCGCGTTCGACGGCGAGAACGCCGACCCGACCAACGGGCGTACGCTGGAGGAGGGGCTGCGCGCCTATACGCCCTGGGGGGAGATCGCCTTTGCGCTGGCGGGCCGGCAGGGCTTCGAGCGCGTTCGCGCCAGCGACGAGCAGCGCGTGGCGCCGGGTGCGGAGACGATCCATGAGCTGTTCGGCGGCCAGCCGACGCTCATCCTGATGGACGAGTTGGCGGTCTACCTCCGCAAGGCGAGGCTGCGAGGAGCGCGCGCGCAGATGTCCGCCTTCCTCACCGCGCTCTTCAAAGCCGTCGAAAGCGCCCCCAAAGCCGCCGTGGTTTACACGCTGTCAGTGGGCAAGGACGGCCGCGCTTCCGATGCTTACACCGAGGAGAACCAGTACATCGCCGATACCATGGCCGAGGCGGAGAGCATCTCCGCACGGAAGGCGACGCTGCTGAACCCGACAGAAGAGGACGAGACGGTGCAGGTGGTGCGTCGGCGCCTGTTCGCTTCCATCGATGATGCGGGCGCGCAGCCGGTAATCGAGGCCTATCGTGCCCTCTGGCAGGCGAACCGGGAGAGTCTCGCGGAAGACGCTTTGCGGGCGGCTACGGTGGATGCGTTCCGCGCCGGCTATCCGCTGCATCCGGAGGTGCTGGAGACGCTCACCTCCAAGACCGCGACGCTCGCCAACTTCCAGCGCGTCCGCGGCATGCTGCGCCTGCTGGCCCGTACCATCGCCGACGTCTGGAAGCAGCGACCCGGCGATGCGTTTGCCATCCACCTGCACCATATCGATCCCGGCAACGAGCTGATCCGGCAGGAAATCGTCACCCGGCTCGGTCAGGCGGCGTACGTGCCCGCCATCCGGTACGACGTCGCGGCCACAGAAGGCGGCAACCGCGCCCTCGCCCAGCAGATGGACGACACGCAGTACCGGGGGTTGCCGCCGTACACCTCCTACGTGACGCGCACCATCTTCGTGCATACGCTTGCGTTCAACGATCCGTTGAAGGGGGTGAAGCCGGAGCACCTGCGCTTCTCCGTGCTTGGGCCGGGCCTGGATATCAGCTTCATCGAGGACGCGCGCAAGCGGTTCATTGCCGAATCTGCCTACCTGGACGACCGGCAGGGCGCGCCGATGCGCTTCCTCGCCGAGGCGAACCTGAACCAGATCGTTCGCCGGCAGGAGCAGGACGTGGATCCGGGCGAGGTGCGCACGCAGCTCAACGACAGCATCCGCGAGATCTTCAAGAGCAAGACGTTCGACCAGGTGGAAGTCGCTCCAGGTCAGGTCAGCGGCCACCGGCCGTCCACAAGGCCTGAGCGGCGGCGGGTGTGGCGATCGCTGCGCAGACCAGAACGAACGAAGCGAGAAGATGGTGCAGGCGGAGCA
>JACDHR010000017.1 GCA_013820915.1 Gemmatimonadota bacterium | reverse complement strand
GCGAGGATCTGGTGCTCAGGACCGACGCGAAGCGGGTCCGGCAGATCCTGCTCAACCTGCTCTCCAACGCGGTGAAGTTCGGAGACGGAAAGCCGATCCACCTTCGATGCATCCCTTTGCTGAACGCGGGTGCTTCGCTCACGGTAAGGGATGAAGGCTGCGGGATCGCGGCCGAGGACCACGCGCGCATCTTCGACGATTTCGTGCAGGTCGGCGAGCAGCAGGACGCGGGAACGGGGCTCGGCCTCCCGCTGTCCCGACGGCTCGCGGAGCTCCTGGGCGGCACGATCGACGTTCAGTCCGCGCCAGGCGTTGGCAGCTCGTTCCGCCTCGTCCTGCCGATCCAAAATCCCGCCGTCCCGCGCCGGATATCAGAGTCCGCGCACAACGAGTGATGCCAGGCGGCGGATGATCTCGCCCGCCACTCGGCGCCGGGACGCTACACGCCCAACGGAACCGTCTCCACCACTTCGGTTCGGATCCGTACCAGCCGTGAATACAGCAGGTCGTCCGGCGTGGCGTACCCGGCTTTGAGGTTGTCCATGCGATGCTCCAGCCGGGGCGGCACCGCGGCGAGCACCTCGGGCGGGAACAGGTTGCCGCGCTCCGACCCCAGGCCGGAGAAGTGGGCGGCGGTCACCAGCCTGCTGCAGATCAGCGTTCCTTCGCCGTCTTTCCAGAAGCGCCGCAGCGTGTAATACAGCAGCACCTGCCCTACGTCATAGAAGCGGCCGACGTATTCCTTCGCCTTGTTCACCACGGCGTGGCGCTCGGCGTCCGTGGTCTCCGGCAACTCCAGCACCACATAGTCGCGGCCGTCGCGCGCCAGCTCGGCCGTCCGCTCGGAGAGCGTGCGCGTGCGTACGCGGGGGAACCACGCTTCGATCAGTTCGTCGGGGCCGGTGACCAGGAAAGTGTGCGTCCATTTCGAGCCGGTTACGCGGCGGATCGCGCGGGAAACCCACGAGGTCCAGTCGCCCTCGGTGACGACGGCCTGGGCGGGGAGGAATGGGGTGGGCTGGGGCATGGGTGACCTCGCTCGCAGATTGGGTTGTCCCCCGATGAGCACTTCTTCGGGTGCAGCGCGTCGCTCACCGACTTCGTGGCGATCGCTGTACCTCAAGAGCAAGAAACGTGTCGAGCCGCGAGACCGGCGCGCGCGGCTGCTTCTCCTGCGTGCGTAGGCGGCCGGGTCCGCACCCACCTGGCACTCATACGCTTCTCCAGAGTACACGCCGCACACGCCAGAGCAGGAGCAGCGCGACGATCGCGAGCGCGATGCACAGCCCGACCCAGATCCCTACCGGGCCGAGCGGAGAGTGGAAACCGAGGAAGTAGGCCGAGGGGATCCCGATCCCCCAGTAACCGAAGGCGGCGAGCAGCATCGGGATCCGCGTATCGGCCGCGCCCCGCAGCACACAGGCGCCCGCGACCTGCGCGCCGTCGGAAAGCTGGAACACGGCGGCGATCAGCAGCAGCGTGCTGCCCAGCCGTATGACCTCGGGGTCGCGGGTATAGAGCCCGATCAGGAACTCGGGCGCCAGGAGAAAGAGCAGCGCGCACAGAGCCATGAACCCGAGCGTGAGCGCATAGGTAAGCACGGTCGCGCGGCGGACGCCCGCGGCGTTCCGCGCACCGACCTGATGCCCCACGCGTATCGAGCCGGCGAGACTCACGCCGAGCGCGACCATGAACGTGGTCGAGGCGATGTTGATGGTCACCTGGTGCGTGCCCAGCTCCAGCGGGCCGAACCACCCCATCATCACCGCGGCGAAGGAGAAGAGCGAGATCTCGAGACCGAGCTGCACCCCCGCCGGCCAGCCGATCACAGCGATCCGGCGCAGCCGCTCCATATCCGGCCGCCAGCGCACGCCGCGGAACGGGTGCAGGTTCGGGTGCCGGACCAGGTACACGATCATCGCACCGAGCATCGCCCAGCGCACGATCGTCGTCGCCCACCCGCTGCCCACCACGCCCATCGCGGGTACCCAGCCGTCGATACCATAGATCAGCGCGCGGTTTCCGAGATAGTTGACGCCCAGCCCGATGAACGTCATCACCATCGGCGCGCGGGTCAGCCCCAGCCCCTCGATGAACTGCCGGCAGACGAAGAAGAGCACCACCGGCAGCACACCCCAGGCGAGCGCCCACATGTATCCACCGCCCAGTACCGCGACGCCGGGCTCCTGCCCCAGCGCGAGCGCCAGCCGCTCGCCCTCGAAGTTCATCCACACGACGGGAACGGCCAGCAGTACGCCGAGCCAGATCCCACCGACCAGCACACGGCGGCACTCGATCCGATCTCCCGCGCCGAAGCTCTGGCTCACCAGCGGCGCCATCCCCAGCAACGTCCCGGTGCAGATCATCAGCACCGCCATGTGCAGCGCGGCGGCGAGCCCCGCCGCCGCCAACGCCTCCGCGCCCAGCGGGCCCACCATGATGGTATCCATGGTATTCATCCCCACCGCGCCGAGTTGGCTAAGCACGATCGGCCCTGCCAGCCGCATGAGCGCGCGTGCCTCGTGCAGGTACAGCATACCCTTCCGGCGGCGCCCGGGGACGGGTACGCGGGAGGACCTCGGCAGGCGCGGTGGCGGAATTGTCGAGCGCAGCGATCTCATTCTTCAACAGGCGTAGGAAAACGGCCGTTGAAGATAACATCTCCGCAAGCACGGCAGCAGCCATGCACTTCGATGAGTGAGATTCAACTCCGGGCGAGGTGGTGGACCGGTTTTCGCTCTCTCCCGAGATCCTTGCCAGAGGCGCGTAACGCATCTCATCCACTCCGGCGCGACCCGCGGGTGAGATGATGGCACGCCGCTCGCAGCACACAACAGCAGCAAACCACTAACATGGAGGCAAAGAGCATGCGGTTATCGGGCAAGGTCGCGCTCGTCACGGGCGCGGGATCGGGGATCGGGCGAGCATCCGCGAAGCTGATGGCCAGGGAAGGCGCCAGGATCGCGGCACTCGGGCACACCGAGGACGAGCTGCGGGAGGCCGTCGAGGAGATCCGGCAGGGCGGCGCGGACGCGATCGCCCTGGTCGCCGACATCTCCGACCCCGATCAGATGCAGGACGCCGTTCAACAGATCATCGGGAAGTGGGGGCGGCTGGACATCGTCTTCGCCAACGCCGGGATCAACGGGGTCTGGGCACCGATCGAGGATCTGGAGATCGAGGAGTGGAAGAATACCCTCGACATCAATCTCACGGGCACCTTCCTCACGATCAAATGCGCCGTCCCGCACCTCAGGAAGCAGCGCGGCTCGATCATCGTGACCTCGTCAGTCAACGGAACGCGGATGTTCTCCAACACCGGCGCGTCCGCGTACGCGACCTCGAAAGCGGGTCAGGTCGCACTCGTCAAGATGCTCGCACCCGAGCTCGGGCCGCACGGCGTGCGGATCAACGTGATCTGCCCGGGCGCGATCGAGACGAGCATCGGCGATAACACGGAGCAGCGGAACCTGGATGGAGCAGGACTGCCCGTGGAGTTTCCCGAAGGGGAGATCCCCCTCGGCGGAGAGCCGGGCTCGTCGGAGCAGGTGGCTCAACTCGTGCTTTTCCTCGCCTCCGAAGCCTCCAGCCATATCACCGGCACCGAGGTCTGGATCGACGGCGCGCAATCACTCCTGCAGGGCTGACAGCCCGGCTCACCGGAGGAAGACATATGGCAATACGCGACACTATGAAGACGGACCGGGCCGGCGCCCGGGAGATCAACGTCTCCGAGCCGGAGCGCTGGGCATCGTTCATCGCCGGCGGGATGCTCGCGCTCTTCGGAGTGCAGCGCCGCTCGCCGATGGGAGCGCTCCTCGCCATCAAAGGAGGGGCGTTCATCCATCGGGCGGTCACCGGGCACTGCTACACGTATCAGGCGCTCGGGATCAACAGTGCAACGGGCGAACCGCAGCTGGATGCCGGGCGGAGCAGGGACGTCGTGGAAGAGGCATCGATCGATTCGTTCCCCGCCAGCGACCCGCCTTCCTGGACGCCGACTCCCTCCGCGGGCTCGCCAGGCCCGCGGTAAGCGGCGTGCGAGAAGCCGTCCCGGCGTTCGAACGACGGGCGGCGCGTCTGCCGATCCGGTTACTCCAGCATAGGGAGATCGAGTGAAGATCACGCTGCTTTCCGAAGAGCGGATTCGTCTGGAAGCGATCCCGGGGCCGATGACCATCGAGGCCGAATCCGCCGAGACGATGTACTCGCCCTTTCACATGGTGGCCAGCGGTCTGGCCACCTGCGTGTACTCGGTGCTGCGGTCCTGGGCGGAGACGGCTTCGATTGCCGCCGAAGACCTGACGATCGAGGTGGGGTGGCAGTTCGCGGGGGAGCCGCATCGGGTGGGGTCCTACGATCTGCAGCTGCACTGGCCCTCACTTCCGGAAGCCAGGCGGAACGCCGCCCAACGTGTGGCCGGGCTCTGCCCCATACACGCCACGCTGCACCATCCGCCGGAGATCCGGGTCGAGGTCGCGCAATGACAACCCTGCCGATCGTCCGCTTCGTGTTCGGCGGTGAGGAAGCCGCCGCCGCCGGGCTAGGTCGGCCTTACACCCTCGTCTACGACGGCGCGTGCAGGATATGCACACGTCTCATCCACCTGCTCCACGCGTGGGACCGGGACAACCATATCGAGGCCATACCCTCGCAGAACACGAGTGTCCACGCCCGCTTCCCCTGGATCCCCGCCACCGCCTACACCGAGGCCGTACAGTTGATCGGACCTGGAGGGCGTACCTGGCAGGGCGCCGATGCCATCGAGCAGCTCCTCACAATCCTGCCGCGGGGCATGCTGATCGGGTGGGCGTTCAAGCTGCCCTACATGGGGAACGCGGCGGACCGGTTCTACCGCTGGTTCGCGCGGAACCGCTACCGCCTCGGGTGTGGTGAGCACTGCCAGTATCGGCCTCTGAAGCTGGACCACGGGGAGGGGGAGCCCGGGTAGAGGGCAGCATCGCTTCCGGCCGCAGCCCGAGCCGTCGGCCACTCATGCGAGAAGCCCCCGAGGAATAGGTTTTCATGGAACAAGGGTTCAACTATTCGTCCCGTCACGCGCTTACCGAGGCGCCGGATCTGAGCACCGCGATCCGGCTTTCTACGCTCAACTGCCTGCATCACCAACTCGGCTGGTCGGTGGAAGAAAGCGAGGCACGGGCCCGGGTTGAGGAAACGCGTGGAATTCCGCGGGGACTCCTCAACCATTTAGAGGCCTCGGGCTGGAACACGGCGAGTGCCCGGATCCTGGATGTGGGCGCGGGTCAGGGTGCAAACCTGCTAAAGTTGTTGGTGCGTGGTGCGGATGCCTATGGCGTAGAGCCCGGGGCGGAGTTCGCCGCGCTGACGCGCTGGCGTCTGGTGGATATGGGATTCGAGCCGGAGCGTCTGATTTCCGCACCCGGTGAGAATCTCCCGTTCCCGGATGAGTCGTTCGACTACGCGATCAGCATGCAGGTGTTGGAGCACGTCCGCGACCCTGAACCTGTGCTGCGCCAGATCTTTCGGGTGCTGAAGCCGGGCGGGAAGTGTTATATCTCCTGCGAAAACTACCTCACGTTTCGTGAGCCGGAATACCGCGTGGCATGGTTGCCGCTCCTGCCGAAACGTTTGGGAAGCCTCTATCTGAAGCTGCGAGGACGGGATCCGGAGTTTTTCGACAAGTACATTTTCTACACGACGTACCCACAGATCTGGCGGGTTCGTCGACGGGTGGGGTTCATGAACCAAACCTTTGAACCGTACCTCGAGATGGTCCGGACGCCTACTCGTGCCGCGCGCGGGCTGCGGCCGATTGCAAAGCTTCTACACCGCCTCCCGGAACCCGCTGCCAACGCCATCGTGTACGGGCTCGCACACACGTTGAAGAGCTTCTACTCGGGTGTGAAGTTCCAGCTTCAGAAGCCGGAGCGATAGTGCGCGATCAGCTTGGGTTTGCGCATCAGCGCGGAGACCGGTTCAAAGCCCGAAGGCAAACACCCCTCCCGCGGGTGAGGCATGCCTCACTCGTGAGGCGGGACGCCGGCGATCCTGGAGTGGTATCAGCGGAGCGAAGCCGTGCTGGTGACCTCGCTCGCCGAGTGCCACGGGCAGGGCGTCTCCACCCGAAAAGGGAACGACTGAGAAGTCCTGTATCGAAGGAACTGCCCGGGTTTTACGGCGATAACTCGACACAAGCTGGTTCAGCCGCCCGGGGCTGGTGCCGATACTACAGGTAAATGCCTCCGTGACCCATCCCGCGGGTTTCTCGCGACCTACTGTAGAACCATGTTTCCTTCCTCGCATCACGTCCGCGCTGTATCGCTGACCGGTCTTCGCGCAGTGTGCCGCCCCCTGCGGGCGGTTTTCTCTCCCCGGAAGATCCCGCTTCGCACCGTAATCGAACCCTCCACCAGAGCAGTGATCGTAGCGTTTCTGCGCGATGAGATCCCGGTGGAAAAACGCATGATCTATCGAGATATGATTTTGCGAGACCCGGACGGCTGGATGCACGACCGACACTTCCGGGGTGGCACCATCCCCAACGACTTGCTGCGCGGGAATGGAGTCACAGAGCGTGTACTTGGCATTCCCGATCTCGAGCCCGTCTGGCCGGATCTTTTGCGAGAGGCAGTCGCGGATACGGAGCCTTCCCGCGTCTTCGCCGCCACGGGAACCGATTAGCCTGCCTACAGCGCTCGTCAGTTCGTGCTCCTGGTACCCTCGCGGTACAGGCAACAACCCCGCGGCGCTCCCCATCTTTATCTACCGCATCACGCGCGATCCTTCATCCGGTTCAGGATGCCTCGCCCGCGCCACCACAGCGAATACCCGCCGCGTCAGAAAGAGCACGCTCGCGAGCCGCCCGCCCAGGAACGCGAGCATCGCGGCGGTAACCCCGATAAACTCCAGTCCCCAACCGAAGAGGGGAAATAGCGCCGCGATCGTCGCGACCTCGATCGCCGTCGCGAAGGTGATCGGGCGCGTGGTCCGCTCCTGCACAAGGATCGCGCGCTGAAAGGAGAGGGCTACGGAGAGCGCCGGCAGAAGCACCAGGATCCGGGTCGGCACGAGCGCGATGGCAGCGAGGTCGGGGGGGAGCCCGGAGAGTGTCTCGAACCACACACCGGCCAGCGGCGTGAATGCGATGAGCGCGAGCCCGCCGGATGAGACAACCGCCAGCCCCGCGCCGAAGCGGCCCATCTCCCGCGCGTACTCGCAGCGCCGCCCCAGCAGTGCGATGGCCGCTTCCTGGAAGGAGAGCCCCAGCGAGCGGAACAGAAAGGAGAGCGCGTGTACCACCGGGAAGACGGCCAACGACTCTACGGGCGCGGGCGCACGTCCCATGAAGAAGGTCAGCATCGGCTGCACGGTGAGTCCGATGAAGGAGGTGAGGGCCAGAGGATAGTAGAAGCGGGCGATCGCACCGTAGCCAAGCCTCGCCGACGCTACAGCTTCCGGGCGCGCGGCCTGCTCCACCGCCGTCACATTCTCCGCGCCGGCACCCGCTTCCGTTCCCGACTCCGGCTCGGACGCCGCCGGCTTCCGGAACGGGAGGGCTCCGCCGCTCAGAAGCTCGCGCACCGCTCCCGCCGCCATGAACCGTGCGGCGAGCGCCTCCACCACGACCCCCGCGGAGAGCGCCGCGGCGCCGACCCACGCACCAGGCAGGTCGGTAAAGGCGAGGGCGAGGGCCGTGCCGCCCATGCCCGCGAGCCGCAGCAGGGTGCCGTACGCCACCAGGCGGGTACGCCCGGAACGGATCAGGATCCCGTGCAGGAAGCGGCGATAGCCGATGGCCGCGGGCCACGGCAGCAGCAGCCAGAGCGCACCGCGAACCAGCTCGGCGATCGGCTCCGGCAGCCCGAGCACCGTATTCATGAGCCCCGCATACACGGGCGGAATGAGGACCAGAAGGAGGAGCGCTGTCGAGAGGATGTTCAGCGCGTTCGCGAAGTTCCGGAGCCGCCGATAGCTCTCCGCATCATCCACCAGGGCGGTGGAGGCACTCATCAGCATGATGACCGGCGATTCCACGAGGATCGCCAGTGCGTAAGCAACCCCGTACGCCGCCAGGTTGAAGGTGGGATCGACCAGACGGGCGATGATCGCCGCGAGGAAGGGCCCCTCCAGCCCCATCATGAGCCACTGGGCAGCGAGCGGCGCCCAGAAGAGCAGGATAAAGCGGGCAGAACGGTCGTTGTCGGTCACGGCGCGGGAAGCTTCCGATGCGTCACCGCCGCGGCACGATCCGGAGCAGGTGATCGTCCCCCGGTGCGGGATCGCCGCGTCCGTCACGGTTGCTGGTGGTGAAGTAGAGGTGTCCGTCCGGCCCCATCGCCACGGCGCGGATGCGGCCCAACTGGCCCCGGAAGAGCGACTCCTCGCGGACCGCGCGCCACCCCGTCCGCTCTTCGGGCGCTCTCTCCAGAACGACCCGGACCAGCTCTCTGCTCCTGAGCGCCGCGATGAAGGCGTCTCCACGCCAGGGGAACGCGTCACCGGTGTAGAACGCCATTGCGCCGGGAGCAATCGCGGGGCTCCATTCCACCAGCGGGAGGACGAACTCATCGCCGCCCTGCATCCCCGATGCTTCCGGCCACCCGTAGTTCTCGCCGGGGAGAATCACGTTCAGTTCGTCACGGCCCCTGCGAAACCACTCTCGCGGCAAACCGCTGGGACCGTGATCGGGGGAGAACAGCGCCCCGGTCTCCGGGTGCCAGGCAAGCCCCTGCGAGTTGCGCACCCCGAGCGCGTACACGGGAGAGGCGGGGATCGGGTTGTCCACGGGAATGCCGCCGTCGGGACGAACCCGAAGGATCTTGCCCGCGAGCGATTCCGGCCGCTGCGAATCTCGCGGGCGCAGGGCGTCTCCCGCAGTCAGGTACAGCATTCCGTCCGGCCCGAAGGCGAGCGCCGCACCCGCATGGAACCGGGCGGCGGGGATCCCTCCCAGAACGAGAAGCGGATCGATCCCGCGCCCGCCGCGGTCGGTCAGCCGGTAGACGCGGTTCTCCGGCTCTCCCTCTTCCGCCGCGAAGCTTCCTACCACGTAGAGATGTCCGGACTCCGGGAAGTCGGGTGATAGGGCGATACCCATCAATCCCATCTCGGTGCGGCCGGCCACATCGAACTCCGCCCACGGCTCGGGACGTAGAACACCGCCTTCGATGACGCGGATCCGGCCGGGCCGCTCCGTGATGAAGATCCTTCCGTCCGGCGCGAAATCGATGGCCCATGGCACCTCGAGCCCGCTCGCGACGGTGTCCAGCCCAACGCCGGGCGTGGGCTCGGCCAGGGGCAGGTTCGTGGGCGTCCCGCCGCACCCCGCGAGCACGGCGACGACCCACGAGACGGTAATGGCGAATACGGCAGAGGTGTATTTCATGCCTTCCGCGCATGCAGATTTCAAGCCGCCGAGAGGCCTCCGCCGACGCGGGCAGGCCGCTCTTCGCGGAGGGTCATCCACACCGGATCCGTCTTCAGTTCGATCAACTCGCCGTTTTCGCCAGACCGTAACCGGATCTCCTCCGCCTGCGTTAGGGCGGGGAGAAGCTGACGCGGGGTGCCGCTTCACCGAGAATGCGGGAGATGTGGTTTCCGATGGCAATTGACAATCGGTGGCCTATCACCTTAGGATCATGTGTGGTGCGGGCCTTATTCGTCCCTCTACATCATGGAAGCTTGCGCTGTTTCATGGCATCCCACTGTTTTCGGTCGATCGCTGTCGCGTTTCTAACCGCTGTCCTCCGGAGGAGTCCCCATGCGTTACCTGCCTGCTCTGACTATCCTCATCCTCACCCTTACGCTCTCGGGCTGTGGTACTACCGCTTCCCCTGCGACATCTACTCCTTCTACGACCAGGACTGATGTTTCATCAATTCAGGGGCAGCTTGAGATTTCCATGACCACGGAGGCGGGCGGGGTTTCCTACACCCTTGCGGCCTCTCCCGAGCAGGTATGGTCGGCCCTCGTTGCCGTACACAATGCTTTGGAGATTCCGCTCGCTGTGGCGGATACCCGCGCCAGGGTGCTGGGTAATCCACATCTCACGCTCACTCGCCGCTTTACGGGAGAACCCCTCTCCAGTTTTCTCTCCTGTGGAGTGACGGGTGGAGTGGCCGCAAACAACTATCGCATTCAGCTTTCGCTATTGACTAACCTGTCTCCGGCGTCTGGCGGAGGTACCCGGGTGCGTACTGTTGTGGATGCGAGCGGTAGGGATCCATTCGCCG
The DNA here is from genome assembly GCA_013820915.1 of Gemmatimonadota bacterium. Lineage (GTDB taxonomy): Bacteria > Gemmatimonadota > Gemmatimonadetes > Longimicrobiales > Longimicrobiaceae > JACDHR01. The sequence continues at coordinate 17,217 of JACDHR010000017.1, read as the reverse complement.
GGAATCCTCCGGTGAATTGTGCTTCCACCTACGGGCTTGAACGGAAAATCGCAACCTTGCTCAATGAAGCGATACAACCCTCATCTCCGGAGATCCCGTAGTAACTCCCGAGATCCTTTCGCTCTCCCCGGGCCGCGCAGCGGCATGGCCGGTCGCTCGTAGACAAAGAATGTCAACCCGAGGCATGGTGAGTATGAAGAGAAAGCGAGCATTGCAGCTGCAGGAGGAGTGGAGCGACAAACCGTGCCCGCATCCGGCGTTTGCGAAGGAATATGACCTCGGAAAACGCACTGGAAACTTTGTATGCACGCAGTGCGGATCGACCCTTACCTTCCGCGAAAAGGGGCAGCTGATGGCCTCTCGACGCTCACCCGAGCCGTCGCCCGACGAGTAGCCCCACCCGCGCACGGCTGAAGATGTTTCGTTGTGTTCGATCTGCTTCCCCGCGCGCGAGTTCAACCTATGCTTCGGGGTGACCCGCTCCGGTGGCACGGCAATTGAGCTTCGGCACGGAACGAGCTACCCCAACCTCATTCGGAGAGATCGCATGGACGTTCTGACTTGGCTCCTCGTCGGTCTGATCGCAGGTGTACTCGCCTCGTTTCTGATGGGCGGAATCGGCTACGGGATCATTGGCGACATCATCGTTGGCATTGTGGGTGCGTTTCTCGGGGGCTGGCTCTTTGCGCAGATGGCGTGGACGGCACCGTTCGCGGGTCTCGCGGGCGTGATTTTCGTCGCCTTCATCGGCGCCGTCCTGCTGTTGTTGATTCTCGGCGCGATCCGCCGCGCCACGGTGCGGCGGTACTGATCCCTATCCGCGGAGGCTAGGGAGGGGCTCCGAGAGTGGGAAGGCCCTTCCCCTGGCGGCGAGCCGACCGGGGGAGGGGGTCCGCCGCGGTACGCACCCGCGGCGGAGCGATGGTATCAGGGCCACGGCAGGCGGATCGGCTCCGGCCGCGTGCGGCCCGTACGATCGTCCCGCCCCTCGAAGAAGCGCTCGATATCGCGACCTGCGGCGGCGCGGTGGCCCTGCTCGGCGGCGGGAGCAGCCGCGGAGCGGGTCAGGCGGTCGTGCAGCCGCTGCAGATGGTGCACCGTGACCGCGCGCACCTCGGGCGTCGCGGCAGGGCTCCCGGCCAGGTCCAGGAGCCCGTCTAATGCGGCGCGCTGCGCGACGCGACGCAGCGACGCGTCCTGTGCATCCGCACCGCCGCGCGGGACCGGCGGAGCACCCCAGGTGGCGCCGACCAGTACGGTGAGCACCTCATCCAGCGACGGGTTCACCGGGTTGCGCGCATGGAAGGAGACCAGCCGCGCGCTCCGCTCGGGATGCAACAGCCCATCGACGATCTCCTGAGCGAGGCTGTGAGCGGTCGCGACCGGGTCGAAGGCAGTCCCCGCGGGGGTGGGGATCAGCGTGAGGTCCGTGTCGTACCCGCTCGGCACCGGCGGGATCAGGGAAGCCACGCGGTCGGGGATCCGCAGCGCGGTCGGCTCCAGGCCGGCAAGCACGAGCCGAAGCGCCCGCCGCTGTTCCTCCGGCGGCAGGATTCGCGTGGGCTCCGTCTCCTCTCCGCGGAGCGCATACCCGAACTCCATCCCGCCCACGTATTTGGTCGCACCCTGCAAGGCGTAGCGGTGGTGCAGGTACACGTGCGCGAACCGCCGGTTCAGCACGGCGAGTGGCTCGCCCTGCTGCGCCGCACGCGCATCGAACCGATCGATCAGGACGCGCCGCACCGCCATCGTGCGCTGCAGCGCCTCCAGCATGTCGTTGCCCTCCACCCACTGCGACGCCGCCGGGTACGAACCCGCGGCAGCGGCGTGTGCATCCCCGATAAAGCGGAGGCCGCGCGCCTCGGCCTCACGGACGATCTGCTTCAGGCCGGCCGCTTCCGCCTCCGGAGTCGGGTACCAGGTGTAGGCGTAGCGGATGGCGAGGGTGTCATGGGCGCCGCCGGAGGGACGGTACGCGTCCGCGACGTCGATACGGCCCTGCGCGTCGAGCCGTATGAGCGGGTACGGGTAGTCCATCACCGACGCGCGGTTCTGCGCCGCGGCCACGAAGTTGTGGGCGAGCCCCAACGTGTGGCCGATCTCGTGGGCGGTGTGCTGGCGCCGCCGCGCCATCGAGAACTCCTCGGCGGTGATCTGGAGCCCCGCGCCACCCGCCGCGGGGAGGAGGCCCATGTAGATATCGTGATCCACCAGCGAGCGGTACGAATCCATTCGCACCACGGTGCTGATGATCTCCCCGGTCCTGGGGTCGCGGAAGGAGGGGCCCACGGAGGGGCCACGCTGCTGCCGATGTACCCAGTAGATCACCGGGTAGCGCGCATCCATCGGATCGACGCCCTCGGGCAGCATCTCTACCCGGAAGGCGTTGCGCCACCCTGCAGACTCGAAGATCTCGTTCCACCACATTCCCCCTTCGAGGAAGGCGCTCCGGTACGGTTCCGGGATGGCGGGGTCGAGGTAATAGACGATCGGCTTGACCGGCTCGACCTTCTCGCCGCGCGCATACGCCGTCGGGTCGGAAGGTTCCAATCGCCAGCGGACGACGCCGCGCTGACGGTAGTCGGAGTCGAAGCCCTGTGCGAAGTCGAAGAAGGAGCCTGCAAACAGACCGGCTCGCGGATCGAACTCGCGGATCGCGAGGCCGGAGTCGGGGAGCCGCACGAAGCTGTGGTGCTGCTGCAGGCTGATCGTTCGGCCGTCGGGCGCGTGGCGGCGGATCTCCGGGCTCGGATCGTCGGTGACGTAGCTGAGCACCGAGCGGATCTCGGTGTTCATCGGGAACGCCTTCGTGCTCTGTGCGTCGATAAAGCTCCGGTCGCGGTCTACCCGCACCGTCCCCAGCCGTGCGCCGCGGATGCGGCCCGCCACATCGTAGATGTCGCTCAAAAAGAAATCCGTCGCATCCACCACGAGACCCGCGGGGCCCTCGCTCTGGACCGGGAAGGCGGCGAGCACGGACCGGGGAAAGGACTCCTCGACGGAACGGCGCAGCGCGAGATTGTCCGTCAACGCGCGGTGCTCTGTGTTCTCGCGGATGAGGAACACCCGCGAGCCGTGCCGCTCGAAGCGGACGACTGCGTTGATGCCGACCTGGCCGCGGTCGAGCCCCGCTGCTGCCGAGCCGAGCCCGGTAGCGAGCGTATTCAGATAGAGCAGCTCCTCATCGAGACGCGGCACGGTCAGGAACACCTTCCCCGTCGCCGCATCGTACCGAACCGGGAGGATGCCGGCCTCGGCGTTCACCGAACCGGCATCCGGGCGGGGTGCCTCGGGCGGTGCGCCCCGGGAGGGCGCGCAGGCGGGGGCGAGAACGAGAGCGAGCACCAGTGCGAGCCCGCCGGCTCGCACGGGGACCTTGGAGCGGAGTCGCGAGCCGAATTTGGATACGTTCACCAAGTCATCTCCGGATCGTAGCTGGGGAATGGAACCGAGGCACACTCCCGTAAGGTAACGAAGCGCGGGCATTCCGGCATCAGGAGGATTCCGCTGGGAGCCGTGTGATTCCGGGAATCCGGCTACCGGCGAGAGTGCAGCCTTCCGATGAGGACGCGCAGCAAGTATTCTGTTCGCGACATCTTTACTCTCCCGCTCGTGGGGAGGTAGTAAACCATCGTGCCCGCAGCTTTGTTTTCTAAACAGAGTTAAGTACGTTTAAACAGACATGGCCGTTTAGACGTACTTAACTCGCTGCAATCGAGGTTGGGCATGGATCCCGTGAATAATCCTTTTGCTCCGTGAGCCGGATCACGTCCCCTGAACTTGCTGGTCGCGAGTCGATTCTGGAAGATGTGCGAATCGCGCTGAAGCGGATCGCCATCGGCCGGCTCCACACCTCCGCCTTGTCCTATTCAGACTGAGCGGAGTCGAGAAAGCGCGGGTGATCGCAAACCGCGCTATGGCGACGCTACGATCCTTCGCGAGCGTCTTCAAAGTTTCCTATGGAGAACTTGAGATCGGAGTGGAAGCTGAAGCGGATTCTGCCGCATCGGGCAATCTGGAAACCGACCTACCAAACCTGTTACTCGCTGTGCGACAGTCGGCGAAGGCAGCAGAGCGGCCAGTCGCACGATTCCCGAGTGGGTTCCGCCTCTACCCAAGAAGAAAAGGCGGTAGAGAGTCTGAGCAGGGCGCATCGGCGCTGCCGGATCCGTATCAGGTGCACGAACTGGATAAAACTGCGTCCGTGAGCTCTCCTCTCGCCGCACCGCAACCGTCCCGCCGCTGGCGCATTCTGCTCCTGCTCGCGCTGGCGGAGCTCCTGGGCATGTCGCTCTGGTTCACCGCAAGCGCGGTAGCGCCCCAGCTACAAGCGGCCTGGGGTCTCAGCGTCCAGCAGGCCGGGTGGCTGACGACGTTCGTACAGCTCGGCTTCGTCGCCGGAACGGCGGTCGCCGCGATCCTGAATCTCGCGGATGTGGTGCCGGCACGGCTCTACTTCGCAGCCTCCGCCCTTTGCGCTGCGCTGGTCAACGCTCTGCTGATCGTTGCGCCGGGTTACACCGAAGCTCTCGGGCTCCGTTTCCTTACCGGTTTCTTTTTGGCCGGCGTCTATCCGCCCGCGATGAAGATGATCGCCACCTGGTTCCAATCGGGGCGTGGGCTGGCGATCGGGACGATCGTGGGGGCACTCACCCTCGGGAAAGCCACCCCGTACCTTATGCGTGCACTGGAGGGCGCGAACCTCGAACCCGTGGTGCTCACGGCCTCCGCCGGCGCGGTGGCCGCGGCCCTTCTCGTAACCCTCGGGTACAGCGAGGGGCCGTTTCCCTTCGCGCGCCGCCCGTTCTCGTGGAAACTGGTCGGCACGGTTATACGACATCGCCCTACGCGGCTGGCCATCGGCGGCTATCTGGGGCATATGTGGGAGCTGTACGCCGTCTGGACCTGGATTCCGGCATTCCTCGGCGCCAGCGCGCTGGCTATGCACGCCGGGGCTCCCTCGCAGGTCCGGATCGACATGGCGGCCTTTGGCGCGATCGGCACCGGTGCGTTGGGCTGTGTGCTGGGCGGATGGGCGGCCGACCGGATCGGGCGGGGCCGCCTTGTCAATCTCTCGATGGCGATCAGCGGGGCTTGCTGTCTGTTCGCGGGGTTCTTCTTCGGCGCTAACTTCTGGATCGTGGTCGCCATCGCCTGGGTCTGGGGCTTCTTCGTGGTCGCGGACTCGGCGCAGTTCAGTGCCATGGTGACCGAGGTCGCACCCAGCCATGCAGTGGGCACGGCTCTGACGCTTCAGACCTCGTTGGGGTTCCTGCTCACGATGGTCACGATCCAGGCGGTGCCCGCGATGGTGGAGACGGCGGGATGGAGGTGGGCTTTCCCTCTGCTCGCACTGGGGCCGGCGCTCGGCATCGTGGCGATTCGACGGTTCCAGCGACTGACAGACCCGGCGAACCGCACACCCAAACCGGGCCAGCGGACTATTGACGAGGCCGGCAGCCGCGGGTGAGCCGACGATCGCTACGACAGCGGCGCCTTTTGCGGCGGCTGCGGTCGCGGACACTCGTTACACCGTAAAGCGGGAGAACGGCTGGAGCTGCTCCACTGGAGCTGCTCCAACTGTGCGATTCTTGCATCTCGGCCTCGGCTCACCCAATCCCATGGAGGTCCCCGATGGAGCAGAACCCCCACCTCACCGAGAGAGAGTACCGCGAAAAGGCGGAGTTGGAGCAGCGCTTCGCGGCTCTGGAGCAGGAGGCGCAGAACCGCGAGCACACCGCCGATCGCGAGGCAGAGAAGCAGATATCGTACTCTGATTCCCGTGCCCGATCGAGATGACGCATCCTCGTTGACCGCGAGACTACGGTGGGAAAATCCCCGCTGAGCTCCGGCGGCGGGTCCTGAAAGCCCGCCCCGCGCGGGCCGCACTCCGGGTACTCCGGCGCAACCACGGATGTAATAGTAACTTACGAAGCAACACCGCGAACCGCTAGCGGACACGGGTTGCGCCGAACCGGGAAACGCGGAAGATTTGTCGTACCGACACCCCTGTCGCCCCGGTTGCGGACTCCCTCCGAAGGCGCCCCATTCCCATGCGTAGAAGCCGTCTTTTCCTTGTATTTCTCCTCGTTCCGGCCCCGCTCTTCGCGCAGGCGAGCACGAGCCTCTCCACCTTTGTCGCGGCGGGCAGCGGGATTGAGGGAACCCCGGTTCTGGTCGGCGGCGCGTTGACCTCCGAGATGGGCCGGATCGGTCTGCGGCTCGGGGTCGGGATCGACGGCCGCGACACGCCGCTCGGAGGCGCCCTGCGCGCCAGCGGTAACGAGGCAGCCTGGGCAGCGGATCTGGATGTCGTGGGCTCGGCGGGCGGGCTCGTACGGGCGCTCTCTCCCTACTACATCACCGCGGGCCTGGGAGTTCGCTCCGTGACTCGTAATGGCTCCTCGTCTATGACGCCGGTCGCGAGTGTCGGTGCGGGATACCGAGCGGACCTCGTGCGGCGGATCGGGATCGAGGCGGAGACCCGCTACAGAACACCGCTGGCGGGGAGCACACCGGTCGGCTCGTCCGGCGTGGAGTTCCGCCTGGGGCTGAGCCTGCGCGTACACGGTGGGGGCGATCGCGAAGCGCCGCGACCGCGCGCGCGCCGAAGCCCGCCGCCACCTCCCGCCGTCACGGCCCCGAGAGTCTCGGCAGCGGCGCCAGTCGTTGTGCAGCGCGTGCTCCAGGACGCGTCGCAGTACCTGGGCACCTCGTACCTGTGGGGCGGATCGAACCCGGACAAGGGGTTCGACTGCTCTGGCTTCGTTCAGCACGTCTTCGCCAAGCAGGGCATCCGCCTGCCGCGCGTGTCGCGGGATCAGGCCGCAGCGGGGAGCCCGCTATCCATGGAGCTCGATAAGCTTCAGCCCGGCGACCTGTTGCTCTTCGCCAGTGATGGCTCCTGGATCGACCATGTGGCCATCTATGCGGGCGACGGTTGGATCCTCCACTCCAGCAGCAGCGGCGGCGGAGTACGATACGACCAGCTGTCCGGACCGCGGGGCGATTGGTACGTACGCAAGCTGGTCGGCGCGCGGCGCGTGGTCGGCACCTGACGAGACCCGCGTGCTTACCTGCCGCCGCGCAGGATCTGTTCGACCTGCCTGCGCCCCTCCTCCGTCCACTCCGGCGCCTCGCGGCTCGTCGCGACGCGGTGGGCAACCAGGAAGCCGAGGCGGCTCACGCGGGCGACTTTGTCGGCATCGATCCGCTCCAGCACGTCCGAGGGCTGGTGATAGTCCTCGTGCAGGCCGGTGAAGAAGAACAGTGATGGCACCCCGCGCTGGATGAAGCTGAGCTGATCGCTGCGGAAGAATAGGCCCTCCTCCGGGTACGGATCGCGGATGACGGTCAGCCCGAGGTCCGGGTGTGCGGCGAGCACTTCGTTCAGCACCTGCTCGAAGGTAGAGTACTCCTGGCCGATCGCGATCAGCGTATCCGGCGCGTTCCTGCCGATCATGTCCATGTTCAGGTTGGCCACGATCCCCTCTCCCGGAATGGTGGGGTTGGCGGCGAAGTGCATGGATCCGAGAAGGCCCTTCTCTTCACCACTGACCGCCAGGAATAGAACCGAGCGCGCCGGAGGTTCGGGGAGCGCGGCGAAGGCTTCCGCGATCCCGAGCAGCCCCGCGGTGCCGGATGCGTTATCGTCCGCACCATTGTAGATGGAGTCTCCGCTCGCGTCGGGAGCGCCCACACCCACATGGTCGAAGTGCGCGGTGAGCACCACGTAAGTATCCCTGAGCACAGGGTCCGATCCGGGGAGCAGGGCGACCACGTTGGGGACCCGGTGCTCGATGGTGCTCCGGACGCCGCCGACCTCGATGACCGCACCCGCGACTCGGGCGGGCGGCTGGACCATGCCCGGGCGCGCCGCCGCCTGCGCGAACATCGCCTCCGCACTCCGGCGGGTCACTCCGAAGACCGGAACCGGCGCCTGCTGGCCCGCTACCATGGAGGTGAGTTGGCCGACCGCAGCGCTGGAGAACGCGGGGTCCAGGACGAACCCGATGGCTGTGGCACCGGCCGGTATTCCTACCCCGAGGGCAGCCGTCAGCGCGCCCTGCCACTCCGCGTTCAGCTCGGCGCCAGGCAGGTCGAAGAGGACCACGCTGCCCGCGGCCTCCGCCGGCAGCGATGACACCCGGCCGGCCTCCCCCGCATGAAATGCCGGTCCCTCGGCACGCGGGGCCGGTCCGGTGATGAGGAAGAAATCGGTACCGAAGCGCGGGCTTGCCGCCTCATGGCCGCGCAGCCGCAGAAAGGTCGCCTCAGGATCCATCTGCCCCTGAACGTACGGAAAACGCTGGATGAACGTCGCCGAGTCGCCGGCGGGCTGCAGCCCCATGCGGCGGAACTCCTCCGTCAGGTAACGTGCGGCCTTCTCGAGCTCCGGGCTAGGCGTGTCCCGTCCCCGCATGCTGTCCGCCGCGAGAGCGCCGATGCGGCGGTCCATGTCGGCGGCCGTGATCGTCTGTGCGGCTTGCGTTAGCGCCGCGCTGCCCACGCTCGGAGCCGCCGCGGGTGGAGCGGCGGTGGCACAGGCGGAAAGCACCCCTGCCAGCAGAGCGGTGATGGCGATGCGGCTTCGTAGAATGTGGGTTTTCATGAAAAGATTGTGCTGGGGCAGTTCGCCCGAAAGGGTTCGGAATCGAGAAGGTATCCTACCGCGCCGGGCAGCTTGCGGAAAGCCCGTCGCTCTTTTCTTGCGTAACCTGCACAGTACAGGCGCCGGCTGCTGCTGAGCGTTCAATCGCCGGCCGGTGTGCGGCGGTAGAGCACCACATGCCAGAGGAAGGTGCGGCCCTCTGCGATCCGGGAAAACCCGTGCCGGGTTACTTCTTCCCCGATCGCCTCGGGACGGTGCAGATAGGTGCGAAACGCGCTGCCTCGCAAGCGGAAGAACAGGTTCGCCATTGCGAAAGCCGTCTTCGTACCCCAGCGGGCGCGCGGGTAGCTCAACCCGTAGAGGTGGCGTGCTCTGGAGGTCGAAACCTCGATGAGCCGCGGCATGTCGGGGTAGCAGCAGACGACCCGGTCCAGTGTGACGAGATCCGCCTCCGGCAGCGCCTCGGAGAGCTCCACGAAGTCGCCGTGATGGTACTCCACCCGGTCCCCATGCCCCTGCCGGACGGCCTCGCGCCGCGAAGCATCGAGGTATGCGGTGGACGCGTCCACATGGGTTGCACTCGAGAGCCCCGCCTGGAGGAGCTCGTGCTGGATGGCACCAATCCCTCCCCCGATGTCCAGCAGGGTGCGGCCATGAAGGTCGTGCCCCGAGAGGAAATCGAGGAGAAGCCGCGTGGTGGCGATCGGCCCCTTTCTCCGATAGCGCCGCAGATCCCGCCGGGCCGCTCTTTGGCTGAAGAGGTCCTCCGCGTCCGCGCAGTGGCCGCAGCAGGTCATCGGCAGAACCTAAGCATCGGCATCGCAGCAGCCATCATCTCCACATCTACCGGCAGGGTGATCGCATGCACAGCTTCAACATCGCGGACCCTTAAGATAAGGGGTCCGCCGCTGGAGGAAGGATAACCTCCGGCAAGCGACTCTTCAACTCGACGGCGATCTCCCGCGACACAGGACTATCGCGGGAGGTTGGATTGATGTAAAATCCGTGGCAGGCACCGTTAACGGACGCTCGTCCAACACTCCGGAAGCGCCGATGAAAAAATCGCATGTTCATTCAGCTTTTCTACCGCTCGTGCTGTTTGCCACCATGAGTGCTCAGCCCGCGACGGCACAGGCGGTAGCCCCGCAGACGCGAACCGTCACCACACCCGTGCAGATCAGTATGGAGACGTATCGTCTCCGAAACGGGTTGAACGTGATTCTCTCCCGCGACACCTCGGTTCCGGTGGTGGCGGTGAATCTCTGGTACCATGTCGGCTCGGGGGATGAAGAGCCGGGTCGCACCGGCTTCGCGCACCTCTTCGAGCACATGATGTTTCAGGGCTCGGAGAACGTGGGAGACGACGAGCACTTCCGCCTGATCCAGGAGGCGGGCGGCACGCTGAACGGATCCACCAACACCGACCGCACCAACTACTTCCAGGCGGTGCCGTCGAACTTCCTGGAGCGGGTGCTCTGGCAGGAGGCCGACCGGATGGCCCTTCTGCTCCCGGCCATGACGCAGGAGAAGCTGGACAACCAGCGGAGCGTGGTGCAGAACGAGCGCCGCCAGAACTACGACAACGCTCCGTACGGGCTCGCGTTCGAGACGCTGGCCGCTACGCTGTATCCGTCCGGCCATCCGTACTCCTGGACGACGATCGGCTCGCTCGACGATCTGAACGCCGCCTCGATGGAGGACGTGCAGAGCTTCTTCCGCACCTATTATGCACCGAACAACGCCTCGCTCGCGATCGTGGGCGACTTCGACCCGGCGCAGGCGAAGCGCTGGGTAGAGCGCTACTTCGGCGGCATCGACTCCGGCCCGGCCATCGAACGCCCACGCCCGGAACCCGTCCGACTCACCGAGGAGAGGCGGGTGGTCCTCGAGGACCGGGTACAGCTCCCGCGCCTTTACATCACCTGGCCGTCGGTGGCGCAGTACGAGGCGGGCGACGCGGATCTGAACGTGCTCGCCAATGTGCTCGCCAGTGGCCGGAGCTCGCGGCTCTATCAACGGCTCGTTTATCAGGAGCAGGTCGCGCAGTTCGTGACCGCCAACCAGTCCAGCCGCCCGCTGGCGGGGCAGTTTGGCATCACGGTCCAGGCGCGGCCGGGGGTTGATCTCACCCGGGTGCTGGAGATCGTGGATGAGGAGCTGGCGAGGCTGCTCTCCGAGCCGCCCACTGATCGCGAGATCGAGGGCGCCCTCAACAACTTCGAAGCCGGGTTCATTCAGCGGATGCAGACGAACCTCGGTCGTGCAGACCAGCTCAACGCCTACGCGACCTTTACGGGCGACCCGGCGTACATCGAGCAAGACTACGCGAGGTACGCGGCCGTCACGCCCGCTACCGTGCAGGACACGGCGCGCCGCTACCTCGTACCGAATCGCGTGCTTCTGAGCGTGGTGCCGAGCGGCCAGACCCAACTCCAGGCTTCCCGTTGACCCGTACCTCTCAGGCGAATCGATGAATAGAACAGTTTTCCGCACCGCGATGCTCGGGGCCATTGGCATACTCGGCGCATGTGCGCCCGCCGCTACAACCGGAGCGGGGGGTGTCCGGTTTGACCGGAGCGTGATGCCTCCGGCCGGTGCCGCGCCGGAGTACGATTTCCCCGACGTGCAGAGTCATACGCTCTCGAACGGGCTCCGCGTCTGGCTGGTGGAGCGGCCGGGCGTTCCGCTGGTCACCGTACAGCTCCTTGTCGATGCCGGCGCGGTCACCGACCCCGAGGGTCGCTCCGGCCTGGCGTCGCTCACCGCGGCGATGCTCACGGAAGGCACAACCCGCCGATCCGCCACGCAGATCGCGGACGAGATCGATTTCCTCGCCGCCAATCTGAACGCGGGCGCGGGCCAGGAGGTCGCCTCCGTTACGCTCAGCACACTCGCGCGCAATCTGATGCCCGCGATGGACATCTTCACGGACGTGATCGCGAACCCCGCGTTCGCGGAAGGGGAGTGGGCTCGCGTGCGCGATCAGCGCCTGGTCTCGCTGGTGCAGGCGCTGGACCAGCCGACGATCATCGCGACCCAGCAGTTCGCCCGCCGCGTTTATGGCGAAGCCCACCCGTACGGGCGGCCCGTGCAGGGCACTCCGGAGTCGGTGCAGGCAATCTCACCCGCGCAACTGCGGGATTTCCACCGCAGCTACTATCGTCCCGGCAACGCGAACCTGATCGTTGTTGGAGATGTGAGAGCGGGCGAGGTGCTGCAGCAGCTCGAGCGCGCGCTGAGCGGGTGGCAGGGTGGCGCCGCCCCTGCGGTCGCCCCCCCCGCGGCTCCGGCTCCGCAGGCGGCTACCCGGGTCTACCTGATCGACAAGCCGGGAGCCGCGCAGTCGGAGATCCGGATCGGCCATGTCGGTGTGGAGCGCACGCACCGCGATTACTTCCCGCTCCTGGTGATGAACACCATTCTCGGCGGTCAGTTCTCCAGCCGCATCAACCTCAACCTGCGCGAGGACAAGGGCTACACCTACGGCGCGCGCAGCAACTTCCAGATGGGGCGGATCGCCGGGCCATTCGTAGCCTCTGCCGGCGTGCAGACCGCGGTGACGAAGGAGTCCGTAGTCGAGTTCATGCGCGAGCTGGAGGAGATTCGCGACGCGAGGCCGGTGACGGAAGAGGAAGTCGAGTTCGCGCGCACCAGCATCATCCGCCGCGAGCCGCTCACCCTGGAAACCAATGCGCAGATCGGCAATCGAATCCAGGAGCTGATTCTGTACGACCTGCCGCTGGACTACTTCGATGATCACAACCGCCACATCGCCGCGGTAAACACGGCCGATGTGAACCGCGTCGCGCGCGAGTATCTGCAGCCCGGGCGATTCGCGATCGTGATCGTGGGTGACCGCTCGACGATCGAGCAGGAGCTGCGCACGCTGCCGTACCCGGTAGACATCGTCGCGATCGAGGGGCAAGCGGAGCCGGTGCCGCAGCAGCGGCTACCCGGAGGGTGATTAGAGCGAGCTGCCGGATACAGGCTGACCCTCCCCTATTCAGCCGTCCGCGCCGTAGAGGCCGCGGTAAAGCGCATGGTTCCGCGTCAGGATCTTCACGTAGTCGCGTGTCTCGCGGAATGGGATCCGCTCGGTGAAGAGTTCGTCGTTGCCATACTCGGGGAACTCACTCCACCACTCCACCCGGTGCGACCCCGCATTGTACGCCGAGAAGACGGACGGCAGCGACCCGTCGTAGTTCTCCCAGTGCTGAGCGACGTAGCGGGTGCCGAGGTGAACGTTGATCTCCGGGTGGTAGAGCACTTCCGGGTCCCAGCGCTCGATCCCCACGGCGTCGGCGAGCCCCCGGCCGGTGGCGGGCATGATCTGCATGAGACCGCGCGCGCCCACGTGCGAGGTGATCCGGGCCTCGAACATCGATTCCTGCCGGATCAGCGCGGTGGTGATGAACGGGTCCAGCCCGCGATCGCGCGCTTCTTCGGTGATGAGCGTGCGGTACGGCAGAGGATACAGGATGCGGAGCAGGCGTCGATCCGGCGGTCCCGCGCCCTGCAGGCGAAGCCCGATCCGGATGGCGCGCTGGCTGTAGCCGCGTTCGGCGAGCGCCTCCGCCAGAGCATACAGCGTCGGTCGATCACTCCCCGCCCCCGCCACGACCCGGTCCGCCTCGGCGGAAGCCTCATCGGGGAACCCGGCCGCTCTCAGCATGTCGATCCCCTGCATCCACCCTGAGACGCGCTGCGCGGCGGCGGGGCTGTCTCCCGGCATCTGGCGCATGGGGAGAGGCCAGAACGGCTCTCCGATCCGCTCGCTGGCGAGGAGCGCGTAGTAGGAATCCCGCTCGGTCTGGCGCACGGAGCGGAACAGCGTCGCAGCCGCGGCGGAGTCGCCCATCTCGGCACGCGCGCGGCCGGCCCAGTAGGTGGACTGCAGCGCGAGCGTGCCTCGCGGATAGCGGGACCGATACTGGTCCCAGATGCGCGCCGCTTCGGCGTAGTCGCCTTCGAGGAAGGCAATCCCCGCCAGGCGCATCATGGCAAGCCCCATCTGCCCGGTGCCGGCGTACTGGCTCACTACGCGCCCGTACAGCTCGCGACCGCGGGGGATGTCACCTTCGTCATGCCGCACGCTGGCCGCGAGGAAGAGCGCCTGAACGCCGTTTGCCGTGCCCGCGAACCGCTGGGCGAGCGAGAGATAGATGCGTACCGCTTCGTCATTGTTGTCGTGGTGGCTAGCCGCTCGAGCCCGCAGCATCTGAGCGGCGGTCTGCCCCGCGATCGGCCGGAGCGCCGCCTCGACCTCGCCGTACCGCTCCGCGTAGAAGAGCGCGTTGGAGTGCTCCATGTGGACCTCGGCCTGCTCGGCCGCCGTGCCCTGCCCGGAGCGCAGCCAGAGCCGGTATCCTTCGATCGACTCCTCGTGCAACCCCTGGGCGCGATAGACGCGCGCTAAGGCGAGGTGGTCGGCGGTGGTCATCTCCCCGGCGCGGAGCAGGTCGGCCGCCTGCCGCGCGTGGGGACCGGCCGCACCCAGGTCGATCGCCGCACGCAGCGCCGAGCGCCCCGCCGCCACGTCGCCCATCTCGATCGCGGCGCGCCCCGCGGCAACAAAGAACTCGGCGCGCGTGCCGCTCGTCTGTGCCCAGCCGCGCGCCTGGTTGGCGAGGGTGCGGGCACTGGCGATGTCGCCGGCGTGCCTGGCTGCATTCACGCGCGCCCTCCAGGCGCGCAGCCCGAGAAGACCGCTGTTAAAGCGGGTGACCGCGCGCCGGACGGCCGCGGTATCCCCGGCCTGTGCCAGCGCGTCCGCTTCCAGCAGATCCAGCCACACCGATGCTCCGCCCGCGTACCCGGAGGAGACCTGCAGCTCGCTTCGCGCACCCTCCCGATCTCCCGCGCGGATCAGCGCGAGACCCAGGAGGAGCCGCGCAGCGGACCGCTCCTCCTCCATCTCACCGGCCGGCGGAGAGAGAGCAAGGAAGGCGCGGTACGCGTCCACCGCGCCGGCCGCATCGCCCCGCTCATCGCGCGCACGACCGAGAAGGTAGAGCCCGACCCCGTTCTCGTGCGTGTCGAGCGCCGGCACGTTCTCGAGAAGAGCGTGCACCTCCGGCCACCCGCCCCATCCCGCCTCGGCGCGGGCGGAGAGAACCCGGTGATCCGCGGGTACGTCACGGACGCGCTCCATGTAGCCGCGCATGACGCGCGCGGCCCTCCAGGGGCGCTCGGTGGCGAGGAACGCCTGTGCGAGGACCGGCATTTCCGCCGGGTCCATCCGCGCCACCGCGTCGCCGACATCGCCCTCCATTTGGGCCCGCACACCCTCTTCGCCACCGGTGCGGAAGAGGAGGATCAGCGGAACCGCGAGGAGCGCGAGTGCGGCGAGAAGGCCGAGGAGAAGGCGCCGTGACATGAGCGGTCCGGGTTGCGTCGGTCAGAACAAGAAGGGTCGCGCCGGCGAACTGACAGCCGTTGCTCCGGCATAGGCGGCAGGGATGGTGAGGATCGGGTGCATGCCGCGTACCAGAGCAATTCCGAAGCGGCCGACCCGCCAACTCCGTCACCGGAGGAGCCGAGGAGCTTCAGGTCGGTGGCACTCCGCGGGGAACTGTGCTCATCTCCGGGGACCGGTCTCCCGCCATCGCGAGTAGATGGAAAGATTGCAGCCGCTCCGAATGGCTGTAGATGGTCGACGTCACCATGATTTCGTCCGCTCCGGTCGCCGCCGCCATTGTGTCGATCCGCTCCCGCACGGAACCGGGGGTGCCGACAAAGCTCAACTGCCGATAGCTCTCCACGATCGAGCGCTCCACCGCCGTGTACGCGTAGGCGGTTGCCTCTTCCGGACTCGGCAACGGTCCGAACTCGCCGCGGCGGATCCGTACCCACGCGAGGTCCATCGACGACGCGAGGTGCTCCGCACGCTCCTCCGTCTCCGCGCAAATCGCCGCCACGGCGAGGATCATGTACGGTTCGGAAAACTGTGCCGAGGGTTGAAAGGACTCGCGGTACACCTGGATCGCCGGAAGCGGCGAGGCGTGGCTGAAGTGGCTGGCGAAGCTGTACCCCATGCCGAGCTGCCCCGCGAGCCGCGCACTCGCACCGCTGGAGCCGAGCAGCCAGATCGGGGGCAGCGCAACATCGCTCGGCACTACCCGAATGGAACGGAACGGGTGGCCCTCCGGGAACTCCTGCCGCGACAGGGCGAGCATCTCACCCAACTGCTCGGAGAACCGCTCGGCGGGGAAGGGACGCAGGGCCTGTACGGTGGCCGGGTCAGTCCCCGGCGCGCGGCCGATGCCGAGATCGATGCGGCCAGGGTGCAGCGCCTCTAGCGTGTGGAACCGCTCCGCCACCTGTAGCGGGACGTGGTTCGGCAGCATGATCCCGCCGGAGCCCACCCGGATCCGCTCGGTAGCCGAGGCGATGTGTCCGATCAGAATCTCCGGCGAAGAGCTCGCAATGCTCGGCATGCTGTGGTGCTCCGCGAACCAGTAGCGCGCGTAACCCAGCCGATCCGCGAGCCGGGCGAGGTCTACGGTGTTGCGCAGCGCCTCGCCGGCCGTGGAAGCGGCGCCGACGGGGACCAGATCGAGCACGGAAAGTGGAACTCCCATACCTGCCTCAGAGCGGATGATCGAGATGTAACGATCCGTGCGACTGCGTTCCGGATCGAAGGCGCAGACGTACTCCCCAAGGGTCGTGCGCGGAGCCGCCGTCGGGTGCACGCTCCACCCTGAACCCGGCAGTGGCCAGGCTCTCCAGTGCGTCCCGTGCATCCTCCAGAGAGGGGAGCACGACCTCCCATCCGACGAGCCTCGCGTCCTCATCACCCGCCGGTTCCGCACCGGCCGCCCAGCTGTTCACTCCCAGGTGGTGGTGATAGCCGCCCGCGGAGAGGAACAGCGCTCCGGGGTAGCTCCAGACGGTCTTGTCGAAGCCGAGACCTGCGTGGTAGAACTCTGCCGCGCGCTCGACATCGCCGACGTGCAGGTGAATGTGCCCGAGGGTGGTACCTGCCGGCATGCCGTTCCAGGGCTCCCCGGCCGCGGCACGGACCAGACTCCCTAGGTCCAGCGGCCGCGTGTCCATCACGAGCTGCCGCCGCTCCTGTCGCCAGAGAGCGCGCGGCCGGTCGGCGTATACCTCGATCCCCAGACCGTCCGGATCCTGCAGGTAGAGCGCCTCGCTCACCAGGTGGTCCGACGCTCCGGCCCGTACGCCGATCTCGGCCAGGTGCGCGACGAACCGGCCCAGCGCTGCACGATCCGGGAGGAGGATCGCGAAGTGGTAGAGCCCCAGCCGGCCGCGTCGCGGCACCGGCGCCGCTCCCCTCTTCTCACGAAGCTCCACCAGCGGAGTCTCATCCCCCTGTGCCGCGAGGACGGCGTGATCGGGCGAGCGGGTCAGCACGCGCAAACCCAGCACCTGCCCGTAGTAGTGCAGCGACCGCTCCAGATCCGCGACCTGCAGCGTCACCCGCCCGAGCCGCACGGTACCCGGAAGCCGATATCCGGGTGGGGCGATCCCGGGAGAGGCATCGACCGCGACGCCGGGCTCAGGAGTGATTTCGTCGAATGTGTTCATGGATGTCCGTTCGTCTCCGGTTCTCCAGCTCCTCGATCCGGTCGGATGCAGCTCGC
>JACDHR010000613.1 GCA_013820915.1 Gemmatimonadota bacterium | reverse complement strand
GATGAAGCGGCTCCAGGAGAACGCCGGCATGAGCGACTCCAGCTCCGCCACGTTCTTCAGGTTGTAGGTCAGCTCGCGGTCGCGGTTCTTGGCGCGGTCCCAGTGCTTCTCGGCCAGCGAGGTCTCCAGCGCCAGGATCGCCTTCGCGCCGGCCGCGGCGTTCCTGTCGCCAGCCAGGCGGAGCAGCGTCTCGATGTAGGTAAGGTAGCCGGCGCGGATCTCCTCGAACTTCGCTCCCTCGTTGAAGTAGAAGTCGCGATCCGGCAGCCCCAGCCCGGACTGGCTCACGTAGGCGATGTAGCGATCCGCCTGCCTCGCATCCTGACTGACGTAGAACCCGAGCGGCGTCTGCACGCCAAGACGCTGCAGGTGCGCGAACTGCTCGGGCAGCGCGTGCTTGTTGCGGAGCCCGGCGATGCGCTGCAGCTCCGGGCGCAGCGGACGGATGCCGAGCGCCTCGATGCGAGCCTCGTCCATGAAGCTCAGGTAGAAGTCCCCGACCTTCTGCAGGTCGGTGCCCGGCTGCTTGTTCGGGGCGGCGGCGGCCTCCTCGAGAATGGCGTGCAGCGCGGTCTCGCTCTCGTCGCGCAGCTCGACGAAGGAGCCGTAGCTGGAGCGGTCCGCGGGGATCTGCGTGTTCCTCAGCCAGCCCCCGTTGACGTAGCGGTAGAAGTCGTCCTGCGGCCGTACGCTGGTGTCGAAGTTCCGGGTATCGACGCCGAGAGCCCGCGGCTGCGGATCGGGATTCACCGCCTGGGCATCGAGGGTTCCGGTGAGGCCGCCCACGAAGAGGGAAGCGCCCACGGCGCCGGCGATCAAGGGGTTACGCGATTGCCTGCTCAAATTCATGTGTTGCAATGAGTTAGAGGAGAGTGCGGGGACCGCGGTTATACCACGAAGCAGGCGGAGGGTTCCGGGAAGCGCTCCTGCCGCCCGGCCCTCCGCCCGGGATCGAGCGTGAGGAGCACCCCCACGCTCGGTGAGAAAGCCGCGGGCTCTACTCGTAGCGCAGCGCCACCATCGGGTCCACGCGGGTGGCGCGTCTCGCCGGTACCCAGGAGGCGAGCACGCCCGTAGCCGAGAGCACGACCACGATCGCCGCGAAGATCATCGGATCGCGCGGATCGACCTGGAAGAGGGCGACCGCGAGCAGCCGAGAGACGCCCAGCGCCATCGCCAGCCCGATGGTGAGGCCGATGGCGAGCTGGATGATTCCCTGCCGCACGATGAGGCGCTTGACGTCGCCCGGCCGCGCACCGAGCGCCATCCGCACGCCCATCTCGCGGGTGCGCCGGGAGACCGAAAAAGCCATCACGCCATACAGGCCGATCGCGGCGAGGAAGAGGGCCACGAAGCCGAGGAGCACGAAGATCGACCCGAAGACGCGGTAGTGCCAGTTGTTCTGCGCGATGGACTCGGCCAGAGTGTAGACGAAGTAGATGGGGATGTCTGCGTCCACGGCAGAGACCGCCTCCCGCACGGGCGGGGTGAGCGCCGTGGGGTTGCCCCGCGTGCGGGCGGCGATGCTGAGGAAGCGCGGCGCGTCCTGCGCCACCGGCGTGTAGATCGCCTCGGGAAGCTCGTTCTCCACGCCACCCGGGTACATGCCGGGCACGACGCCCACGATGGTGAGCCAGGGCCGCTCGCTATCCGCGCCACCCACGCGGATGCGCTTGCCGAGCGCCTCCTCCTGCGGGAAGTGCTTGCGCGCGAAGCTCTGGTTGACGATGGCGACCGGCAGGCTCCCCTCACGGTCCTGCGAGGTGAAAGCGCGCCCCTGCAGCATCCCTACCCCGAAGGTCTCGAAGAAGGCGGGCGTGATGCCGACGAAGTGCGAGCGCGGATGATCCATCTCCTTCTCGTACGTCTTCCCCTCGATCGCCATCCGACCGTCCGGTGCGTAGCGACCGGGCAGCGCGGTGGTCAGCGCCGCGGCGCGGACGCCGGGGTCGGCGGCGATGCGCGCCTCGACCTCCTCGAAGAAGTGCAGGCGGCGCGCGGCATCGGCGTACTTCTGGTCCGCCTCCGGCAGCCCGACACGGGCGGTGAAGACATCCTCCGTGGCGAAGCCGAAGTCGATGTTACGCAGCTTGGCGACGCTCTTGATCATCAGCCCCGCCCCCACCAGCAGCGCGACCGAGAGCGCGATCTCGAAGATCACCAGTCCCTTGCTCAGCTTCCCACTGCGCATGCTCGAGGAGCCGCGCGTCTCGTCCTTGAGGATCTCGCTCACGTTGCCGCCCGAGGCGCGGATCGCCGGGAGGATCCCGGAGATGAAGGTGGCG
>JACDHR010000612.1 GCA_013820915.1 Gemmatimonadota bacterium | reverse complement strand
GTCTGGTATCGGGGCAACCGCCGGATCCAAGAGTTCGTTCGGGAGCGGAACCTTCCCGCCTTTCAACTGGGATATGAGGAGTTCAGCCTGGACCCCGGAAAGCTGATCGGGGAGATCTGTCGTTTCCTGGGGGTGGATCCGATTCCCGCACCGACGGAGCTGTCAGGCTCGAAGAGCCACATTGCTCTGGGCAACCGCATGCGTCTGCAGTCGGACAGACAGACCTCGATCTCCTACGACAGCCGGTGGTTCTACCGGACGGAATGGGTGCTGCCCTCGTTGCTCTTTCCGCGTATCATGCGCTACAACCGGCTGAACGTGTATCGCAACACTGTGGCGCCGAGCCCGGAAGTGGCGCGCCCGCAGCGGGAAGCTCGCTAGGCATGGCCATTGCTTCCCTGCTGCGACCGCTGATCGCTCCTGATAGCCTGATTGAAGAAATTGATCCAGGGACTGCTCGAGACCGCACTGCGCCGCTCGCCGGCTCAACCCCTCTTTCTCTGGCGCGCTTCGCGGCGTCTGGTGGTGCTCGCCTATCATGACGTGGCCGATCCGGACTGCTTTGCCCGGCAGGTCGAGTATCTGGCGGCCGCCATGCACCCGGTGTCGCTGGATGAGGTGCTCGAGGCGCAGGCGGGAGGACTCGGACTGCCGCAGCGGGCGGTGCTCATCACCTTCGATGACGGCCATCGCTCCGTCTACGAGCGAGCGCTGCCGATTCTGCGCGAGCGCGGTGTTCCCGCCGCTGTTTTCGTGATCGCCGGATTGCTCGAGAGCAAGGAGCCCTACTGGTGGATCGAGGCGGAAGAACTGCTGCGTCGGGGCGCGCGGACGCCGGGAATGGTCGATCCGGCCGATCCGGTTGCGGGCGTTGCCGCTCTGAAGCGCATGCCCGATGAGCAGCGGCTGGCGGTGCTCGACGAGTTGCGAGCAAGCGCGCTGGGAAATCCTGTCGAGATGCCCCAGCTCACGCGCGCCGAGCTGCGCGTGCTCGAATCAGGTGGGGTGCAGGTCGGCAACCATACGCTGACCCACCCCTGCCTCGACCGCTGCACGGACGAGAAGGTCGGCTTCGAGCTGGAGCGCGCGCATGAGATCCTGACCGAGGCCCTGGGAAGCCCGCCCTCGTCGTTCGCCTACCCGAACGGCTACTGGACGGCCCGAGCCGCCACGGTCCTGGCGGAGCTCGGATACGAGGCGGCCTTCCTTTTCGACCACCGCATCGGCCTGTTCCCGCCCGCGGATGCACTGCGGATCTCGCGGGTGCGGGTGAACTCGACGACCCCGCTCGACCGCTTTCGGATCATCATCAGCGGATTGCACCCTTTCCTTCTCCACGCCTTCGGCCGCGCGTAAGATGCACCCTCGGGCGGATCGCTGATGCCATGAACGACTTTCTCTTTCGCGCGTCGAGGGCAGTGCGTGACCTCTCTCCGGCCAGCCGGCGCTGGCGGCGGTTTCTCCGCAGCTTGCCCGTGGACCCGGACAATCTGTCCCTACCCCTCGCCGAGCCGGGAGAGCGCGACTTCATCCTGTGCGGCGCTCCCCGCACCGGTACGACCCTCCTCTCGGCGATGCTGGTTCAGCCGCCTACGGTTTACACCGTAATGGAGCCCTGGGATGGCATGCGGCTGCCGCCGGGGGAGCTGTTCGCCGGGCTGCGCTCTTCGATCCGTGCGGAAGGGACGCTCACCGCCGGCAAGCTGGATACGGCGGCGCTGCTGCACTCCGGTGAGGTCCAGTGGACGCGCGAGGGCCACGGCGGCGCCCCGGTTGAGCTCGCTGATGACCTGGTGCTCGGCGTCAAGTGGCCGGTCTTCTGGCGTTACCTGCCGCATCTGCCGAACACCAGGTTCATCGTCACGCTGCGGCACCCGTACGAGGTGATTGCCTCCTTCCGTAAGCACGGCGGGCGTCTGCGGATGGGACTCGAGTACGACACGGCCTTCAATCGCCGCATGAACGCGCAGCTGCAGCGCGCCACCTCCAGCCTGGCACGGCGGCGTGTGCTGCTGTTCGATTACATCCACGAGAGGATTGTCCCCTTTCTGTCACGGCCGAACGTGTTGGCCGTGCGCTACGAGCGCTGGTTCTCCGAGGCCGATTCCATCCGCGCCGAGATCAGCGCCTTTCTTGGTGTGGAGTTGCGTGAGGGGCTGGCAAAGATCCGGCGTCCAGCACCTTCGGATCTTTCCGCACGGGAGCGGGACCTGATCCGCTCTGAGTGTGGTACGGCCGCCGCGCTCGGGTATACTCTATGAGGGACCGGGGAGTGGTTCTGGCTCGCCG
>JACDHR010000611.1 GCA_013820915.1 Gemmatimonadota bacterium | reverse complement strand
GTCGTGCCCACATGAGCAGCGACCCCCGAGCTGTTGGGGCGGCGCCGTCCGCGGATGCCGGCGGCGACCGCGAGCCGCCCGACGGTAGCTGCCAGCCTCCGCCTGCGGTACGCGGCGGGCGAGAGGATCCGGCCGAACGAGAGGAGCAGCCCGTCCGTCCCACGAGAGACCGCGTTCAGGTGGACGGTGTTGCGGACGCCGCCGCGCATCGACTGTGGGTCACGGTAGTCCACGCGCCGATCGACCGGAGGGAGACGCAGAAATCCGAGCGCCTCAACCAGCCGCTCGTCCCGCCGCCATTCCCACTCGGCCAGGAGTCTTCCCTCCCAATCGACCTTCAGCAGCAGGTCCGCGCTGGTGCATGCGACCCATATCCCCTCTTCCTCGCCGAGGATGTCATGCACGCCTCCGAACCAGGGATGGGTGATCTCGCCGAGACGCCTCCAGGAGGAATCGACGATGAAGAGGCGCTCCGCATTGGCGATCACCAGGCGATCCGGCAGGGCGGCGACCCCTCTGGCGCCGCGAAGCCCTCCCCGCGGGTTCGGATCGCTCGCGCGGTGCCGCGCCTCCGGAAGCAGCGACTTCATCACCACGCGCCGCGAGTCCAGGTCGACGACCCGCACGAAGCCGCTCGCGTCGAGCTGCCCCGCGTGGCGCACCACCGAGGTGACGATGCACCACCGTCCCGTCGTCATCCGCGGATCCTGCGCTCGCCTGTCGCGGCACCACGGGGGAGCGCGTCGGAAGCAGGTAGGGTCATCGGCAGATCTCGTACTCGCCGGTGTCCGGATCGATGCGGTAGCCGCTCGAGCGCGACGCGGCCGCGATCTCGGGGAGCAGCCGGGTGACCTCCTCCCGATGCTCCCTCCGCCATTTGTCCGCTCCCGGCGGGGAGAGCGCATTCACCGGGTTGACAAGGAGGTCGGCCAGCTTTGCCTCCAGTGCCCGATCCATCTCGATCCCAATCCGCTCGCAGATCCGGGACAATGTCTCCTCGGGCGCCGAAAGCAGATCCTCGAAGTAGATCTCCGTCCAGCGCGCCGGCGACACGAGAGGCCGGGCCGCCTGCCAGCCCTCCGAACACTGCTTCCACTGCGCGAACGCAATCCGCGGGATGGGAGCCGCAGTGAGCTCGCGCCAGCCCCCGATCAGCGCGAAGCACCACTGGCGCCGGTGTGGGTAGCCCGGGATGCGAAGATCGACCGGCACGAAGTACGAGCGGTAGCGCCCCTCGGGGTGGCGCCATCCGTTGATGAGCGAGTTGATCACGTCGCATGGATTGCGCTTGACGACGATGAAGTGCGCATCGGGAAAGAGATCGAGCAGGTACGGCACCCGGAGGCAATTCTCCGGCGTCTTCTCGACGAAACGCCGCTGACCGAGATAGGAGTAGAAGTAGGCGTTGATGAAGCGGCGCTCGCCGGTGCGGATCTCCCCGGACCCGACCGCGTCGGACCGCCAGCCGCTGCTGCGCGGGTGGTGGAAGGCGCGCCAGGCGTCGTGCCCCTCCCGGGGCAGCCCTGCCAGCTCCCGGCTCTCGCGCAGCAGGTGAAAGAGAAAGGTCGTTCCGGAGCGTGGGACTCCGAGGATGAAGACCGGCCGCTCGTAGTGGAGCGGCTGCAGGTACCCGGCGAGGAAACGCGCCGTGCGGCGCGGACTGAACCGCAGGATCGCGTTGCGAACCCGCCAGATGATCCCGCGAGGATCATCGAACTTCCGCCAGAAGGCGGGCATCTGTTCGGCTTCACACGTTGGATCTGCGGCCACTGCGAGCTCCATGTGTGCAGAAGTCGCCCGCTGCGAGGTCCGCTCAGTCTGGCGGGCGAGTCAGGCTGAGATCGAGGAGGCGGCGCGCCTTTTCACTCTTGGCGGAATACCTGTACGGGTACACGGTTTCCTCGCCGGGCGCCCTGGTCGGCGGCTTCTGGGGCTTCGTGGCCGGCTTCGTCGCCGGCTGGTTCTTCGCCTTCTGCCACAATCTGGTGATCGCCGCCACGCTCTTCATCACCCGCACCCGCGCGGAGCTGGCGGCCACGCGCGACTTCCTCGACCACATCTAGGCCCTTCCGCTCGCCTCCCCACCAGCGCGGGACGCTGCTTCGCGAGGCGCGCACCAGAGGCCGCGCTGGCTGGTAGAGCATGTCCAGCATCACAGCGCTGAGCAGGCACTGAAAGCCCAGGATGATCGGCAGCGCCGCCAGGATGGTGGTACCCGCGGTGGCCGGGATGCCGGTCGCGGCCGAGAGCCACCAGCGGTACCCGCCGAAGAGCACCCCGAAGAGCAGCA
>JACDHR010000193.1 GCA_013820915.1 Gemmatimonadota bacterium | reverse complement strand
TCCAACTCACCGGCGAACTCCCTGGCCAGGGTCGGACGCTCGGCCCGGTAGAACTCGGTTGCGCTGGCGAATTCCGCCTCAGCCTGCGGAGGAACGCGACCGGCTTCACCGCAGCCGCGAGCGAATCCGGGCGAACACTTCCTCGGCCGAAACAGCCTCGACGGCGCCCGTGCGCAGCTCCTCATATCGCCGCTCCGCTTCGTCTGCCCACGCCTGGGTGATCTCATCCTCGGCATCCAGGCTGGCAATCAGCACCTCGGCCAGGCGCGCACGTTCGTGGCTGGGCAGCCTCAGGGCTTCGGCTTCGATCTCTTGCACACTCATGCTCTCCTCCAGTTCAGGGCATGCCTACAAGGTAATGACCCAATTACCGCAGCGCGACGGGGGCAGGCCGGGGGGCGTCCGACACCCAACGGTTCTGCGTGTCGGGTCGGAGCGCGGCGTGTGAGCCGGCGCCCCTCTGGCGTGAAGTTGAAACGAGGTCCTGGATACCGTGAGATCAGGCTGCCACGCTGTGCGGCAGGGGGATCTCCTCACCGCTCTCGAGCATCGCCGAGAGGTAGCTCACCAGCGCATCCTGCAGCATCTCTCCGAGCTCGGCCCAGGTAGCGCCCGCGGCGACCAGGCCCGGGAGCTCGTCGACCTCAGCCGCCCAGTACACGCCGTCGTCGGTGCGGCGCTGGACCCGAATCGTCCACGGCAGCATCAGATATTCGTCCAGCGTCAGCAGGGTCATGGCCTCCTACCTGTGACTCGGTCAATGGCCTCCAGTGCCTTTACCACGTATACCGCTCTGATGACGCGGTTGCCAGCATCCACAACCGTGATGCGTACCCCGCTGGGATGCACCCATGTCCGATGACTCGTTCCCCGCGAGCCCTGCAGCACAAGACCCGATCGTTCGCACGAGGCCTCGTGCAGCCCGATGTCCCATCCCGGATCCCGACCTGAACACTTGAGGTTTGATGCCGCTTATCGTATAATGTAGCGTGAGATGTAAACCATGCTGTAAACCTTAGCCTCTTGCTTATGCGCTTACGGAACGCGCCTCTGGTGCACGTGCTCGCGGAGATCCGGTTCTCTCCGGTTCTCAGCATCGAGAAGTATGTTCCTGCTATCCAGGACGCATTGCGTGAGCTCGGGTATCCCAGGCTAATCGAGGGAACCGTTCAAACGGTGACGGTCATGGCGGAAGCGCCGCCGCAGGTTTCCATTCGCCCTCAATGGGCGTTCCTCCAGGCAGAGAAGACGGCCGGTGCCGTGCTTTCCGAGTCCTCCCTGGTGCTGCATACGACGCGGTATTCGACAGTCGAGCCATTTCTTGAAAGTTTGCACCGGGTGGCGGCCGTGCTCTCGGAGGTGGTTCGTATCGATCTGGTGGAGCGAATCGGCATGCGGTATATCGATCGCATACCACCGGACGAAGATGGCGACCTCGGGCCTTTTGTGATCCCTGGTCTTGTAGGATTCCCGATGGATGACATGGGTGGTATAGGAGCGCTCTGGACGGAGACCGTGGGCAGGACGCCGGAGGGTGTACTGGTAGTTCGGAGCATGCTTCTGCCATCGGGCCAGGTCGTGCCACCGGATCTAGATATGGCTCCTGTGGTCTACCCGCCCGTGGAGCGGCACGACACCGTGGCCCTGGCACTGGATTTCGATCATTACACCCTCCTCGAGGCGGAGGTATTCCCGTTCGATGCTGAGCTTGTGGTCCAGCACGCCAGAAAGCTGCATGCGGCGCTACGTCGTGCCTTTGACGTTGCGGTGACGCCATATGCCATAGAACGCTGGGGACCCTGGGAGGAGGTATGACTACCACATTGAGTGCTGGTCGCGGGTGGAAAGCTTCTCGTCTCCGCCCGTGGGAGACTGCGCCCAGCGGGGGAAACGTCGCGCGTTCGCTGCGTGAGAGGCCTTTTCTGCCAACTGGATGGCAGAGCGGCTATCTTGGCTCTGCGCAACAGGGTACCCTGCTGGTGACGTTTGTTGCGGTGACGGCTGGCGGAACGGCATCTGTGCCGACGGCGCTTGCAAGTCCGCGCTCCCCAGTCATGATGACCAGGCGGGGTGTGGATGCTCGTCCCGCGCTGCGTCGGCCAGGCAGTCCCGAAGCGCTTACGGCGCGCGAGCAGATCGACCGGATCCAGGAGGTGTTCTCCCTGACGGTGACGGATCTGGCACGGGTTCTCGGAGTCAGCCGCCCGACCCTGTACGCATGGTTACAGGAGGAGGTGTTCACTCCGCGAGATCCAGAGGTGGCGGAGCGGTTGCGGGAGCTCTATGAGATGGCTACCGTATGGGATGAACAGGTGAGCGGGCAGGTGGGGCGTTTCCTCAAGGTCCCCGTGGTCGATGACCGGAGCCTGCTGGAGCTGCTCCAGCAAGATCCCTGGGATCGTGAGGCAATCGAGCGAGCACTCTCCATCCTGCAGCAGAAGGTTGCGGAGCGTCTGGAGTCGCGCAGGGCGGAGCATTCTCCGGATGCCCCGGTCGCCGAGGCCAATTCCCGTCAGCGCGAGCGCGTTCGGGATGCACTTCAACGTGCTCGCCTGTACCGTCGCTGAGGATGGGAACGTCCGGGCCAGAAGCGGAGGAGCGACGTGATTTGTCCCCGGCCGAGGCACGCCAGGCACTGTTGCGATCCGGGTGGAGGCAAGGTTCGGTTCTCGGGCCGGAGCTGGTCCCGCGCGTCGAAATGCTGCCGCATGCGCAGCTCGATCCGAACGTGGCGGAGCATTGGTACGTGGTCGTATCGCAGGACTGCGACATCATGTCGGGGAGCTTCGCGGCCGAGCCGGCGGTCGCGGTGATCGTTCTGCAGCCGGTGCCGCAGCTCGATACACAGCGCATGCACCTGCGCAACCCACGCGAGCTGCATCTCGAGGTCGCAACGGCAGGCGGAGGCACACGCGCGGTAGCGGCGCGGATCTGGAACCGCGGGTATCTGGATCGCCGGCTGCTTCTGGAACACGAGCCCTCGGATCCGCTGGTGCTCTCGCAGCACGATGTGGATCTTCTATCCTCCTTTCTGCGACGCAGGTACGACCGGGTCGCTCTCCCCGACACGTTCGTCGAGCGCTTGCGCCCGGCGCGTGCAAAGCTGGAGAAGCTACTGTCGGACTTTCCGGATGCGATTGTGTCCGTGCTGATTGGATTGACGCCGGATGGTGAGCCCGACCCGCCGGATTCGCCGTACGAGCTGCGGATGTACGTCGTCCTGAGCGATTCGGTCGCTTTCAGCGATCCAGGAATGCGTAGAAGTGTTCAGAGGCAGATCCTGGATCGCCTGCGGCCTGCCCTGCGGAGATGCCACGGAATCGAAGTGGAGAAGGTGAGCGTGTGCGACACCGATGAACTCTCGCTCGGGGAGTTCATGGGGTTGATCGAGCTGGACTTCGAGGCGCTTCGTGCAGAGATCACCCGCCGAGGAGAGGGTGACACGAACGGAGGCTGACTGAGGGTACTGCCCGGGTCGAGTTTCCGTGGTATGCTCGCGTCCGGGCGCAGATCCCCTTGGTCATTGTCGAAGTCATCCCCCATAACGGGAGCGATTGAGCCGACAGCCAACGCAGGCGCAACAGTCCGAAGCGTGTGAGCCGCAGCGACTCCGGCCGCCAATCGTGATGGCCCGGTCTGCCTGCGGCTTCATCCGATGCCGCCGTCTCAGGTGTCAAGGTCGAGCGCGCGGGGAGCCAAGCGGTGCAGCTCCCCGGGGTCTCCCCTCCGCTTGAAAAATAGGAGGTTCTGCCTATGCGCGATTCCCGCCTGCTGCCGATATTCTCCTGGGCATCGGAAGTTGGACCTGGTGATCGGAGGCAAGCTGCAGCGCCTGGCTGAGCGAGTTGCGCGCCCGTGCCTCATCGGCCTCGGGCCAGAAGAGCGCGAGCAGGGCATTGCGCCGGTGCAGCCTTCCCGGCGCCGCGACGGCGAGGTAGACCAGCAGCGCGATCCGCTTCGGCTACGCGAGGACGGACTCCAGGACGCTCGTAGGTCGAGTCCACCAAAAGGGTGCGAGGCTCAAGCCTTGGGGGAAATCATGCTTTCAGGCCCGGCAGGCCTGAGATAACGGCGAGGTACGGGTAAGATAAGAGGGCAGCCCTTTCAGGGTGTTATGAACAAAGGTGGTACCAAGACGTGCAAACCGCTTTCTGACATGCACTTCCGCGATCCGCACACGAGGAAGTGCCACGGCGAAACAGAACACTCGCGCCCGGAAATAAACAGGGTACCTTCATCGCCTGGGCAGACGTTCCGAGTTCCCCTATGGTCGCCGGCTCCTTGCGCGGGTGCCCAAAGCCAGGAAAGACCTGCATTTTCATAGCACCCTGAAAGCCCTGGATAAGAGGGGAGCAAAGCGCGAGTATTGGTCTAGCCCGGAGCGAATGGCGGTCCGCGGGAACGGCAACAGGAGGCCGGCTCCAGACCAGGAAGCGTGGTGCGGATGGACCCAGATCTCCGTCTGCCCTCCGCCGAAAACATAAGTCTTGACGGCACCTTCCAGGCCAGTTAATGTGGTAAACACGTGCTCCACCATGCCCGCCGGGGCACGCCGTCCCTTGTGTCCATGCCCGTTCCTTACGAATCCTACAGCCAGGTCGCCGCACATGCGGCGAGTACGGCCGGAACAGATGGGTCGGCGGTAGCGCCGCAAGTACTCGGTTCTGCCTCTCGGTCGAGTCCCAGTTCCGCAGGTTGCTGCTCCGAACGATGGGGCCGTCACGGCTGCCATGAAAAGCTTTCTAGGTACTGGCCGCGACCCCCGCTCCAAGCGCCGCGCCACGGATAACTGACGCTTCACTCTAAACGCCTATGTTGGTGCGGGATTGGGCGCCGAACACGGGTTCACCGGTGCAGGTGACGCTGGCGACCTCGCCTTCCAGACGGGATTGCGGCTGCCGATTGGTGTTGAGCTACATCACTCCACTGGCGGCTTCAGCGTCGGAGGGTTTCTCTCACTCGTTGACCTCGGGAATGTGGCTACGGTGTCGTTCGGCGACAAAGTTGAGCGTGCGCCCGAGATCGGCTGGATAACCCTCTTTAACCCCGGCATCTATGCTGTTCTCGGCCTTCCCAAAACGCCGTTCTCCATGATGATTGGCTGGAGTTTCATTAGTGCCGGCCGGGAGACGACTGCTGGCGAACAGATCGACATCGGCCGCCTCTCCTTGGTAGGCGCGGTTGACATCCCGCTATTACCTTAATTTATCGTTCGATCGTTCTCCCCCTATCCCGTAGCCATCATGCGTATTGCTCCAGCTCTGCTTGTTACAGCCATCAGTCTCCTTCTCGTCCAGACGCGAACGCTCAGCGGACAAGAAGAACCTGCTGCCGCATCCCGGTCGGATGGCGACTTGATCCCTGTAGTCCTAGTCGTCAGTGGAGGCATCAGCCTGGGAGCGTACCAGGCGGGGGTGAATTGGGGGTTGGTGGAGCTAATCCGGCGATCCGAGAACCGCGCTTTCCGGGATTCGATCAGTGTTCCACGTGATACTGGTCGGTGGCACCTGCCGCCATTGACGCTCGCGGCCACGACAGGTGCCTCGGCTGGAACCATCAACAGCGTACTCACCGCAGTTGAGTGGTGCCGCGAGCCCGCTTACAACCGGCCGGAGGACAGCCTATTCTGGAAGGTTTGGGTTCGTACAGGCTGGGAGCAACTTTTTCCGAGCACAATCACCAGCCCTAGAGTGATAAGTCCGACCGATAGCGCAATCTATCACCGCCAGTATTTCCAGAAGCAGCTCTTTCCTCTGATTGAAAGTCTATTGGCGACGGGCACGGTGCGGGCTTCCTGCCGAGATGGAGTGCCGATCGGCATCACCATCACCAAACTCGCTCCGGACGATTTGCCGGTTGATCGTCGAGGGATGATCAAGGCGGCGACGCAGCGGTTCGCCTCCCTCATGTGGCTCAAGCCCGACTCGAGATCTGATACCCTGCGCTTCCTTCGCTATGAAAGTAGACGTTGGAACGCTCGCGCGTTCGGCAAGCTCGCTTACCTGCCCACCTCAGGTGGTACGTCCCGGATCGCGCGGGCCGACGTATTCAACCTCGTTCAGGCATCAAGCGCATTTCCTTATGCATTTGCGCCTGTCGAGGTTGAGTACATCGATGCCGCCGACCGCCATGCCGATCCGCGCTGCGACGCCCTGTACCTGGGATGTCAGATTCGACGAGCGGCATTCATGGATGGTGGGGTGTTCGACAACAACCCTCTGGACCTCGCGTATGGGCTGCACGTCGATGCACACCGGCAGCGCGCAGGCCCGGCAGGCCCGGCGACCGATACAATTCTTCCAGACCCGCAGAGTCGCGTGCTCTACATTGATCCAGATGTGCTCCGAGGTAAATTGCGTACCGAGCGGGCGCGTCGGCCAGACTCCCTTGAATTCACGCCCCGGGGCATTGGTCTACTTAGCCAACTCTTCGCTGTAGCGTTTCCCGCTGCTACGCAGTATGAACTCCAGTCGTTCGCCCGTGGATTGGCGCGCGACACAAGCGGAGGGCGAGACCAGTGGATTCGTACGACCAGCCGTTCGTACCCTATCGTTGGCGAGCATCTCGGGCACTTCGCCGCTTTTCTTGGCCGCCCATTCCGCGAGTATGATTTCTATGTTGGTATCTACGACGGCTTCGATTACGTCGCACGTGATATAATTTGTAGCGACGCACCTGACGTAAATCAATGTGCGGGCGAAGCGATGGGGCATCTCATCCGCGCGGAGATGCCCCACCTTGGACCCATTGCACCCCATGTACTGCAGGAGCTCTACCGCGCGGAGCATCGGGATTCGCTGCCTGGAGTGCTCATCGCGTACCCTGACTCCGCGATCGAAAAAAGTGCCCTCGACCTCAGTCTCGCCCTTGTCCGTGCGAATGCCGAGCAGTTCTCAGGCCTCAGCTCAGATTGTCGCAAGCGTTCCTTCGCGCAGCGGGTCATTTGTAATGGAGGCTTCGATCGCCTCGCGCTGAAGTTCGCCCAAGAGCCTCAAGTCGATAGCCTAATTCGCGTTGCCGCAGCGGACACAGCCTGCGGTAGGAGTAAGTGGGAGAAGGCGCCGGCAGTACGAGCCTGCCTGGCCGACGAGACGTTCGTCGAACTGATCCACGATCCCTACGTTTTCGCCGACACTATCGCCGACCGGATCCTTTTCCAGGCTTGGCGCGTTGAGAATACACCTGGAGCAAAGGACACGTTCGCGAGCTACGAATCCTTGGTGGAAGCACTATCGGCCGTTCACCGGCTGGTTAGCAAGCGGCGTCCTAAAGTACAATGGGATCCCTCCTCGCTCCCCTCGACAGGGTTTCACGAAGTTATCGCATGGAAAATTGTCCCGTATCATTTCAGCTTCGATGTAGGCGCTGGGGGAGTGGAGATTGGCTACCGGCCTACCTGGAACCGGTGGTCTCGTTTCGCATTAGTTGCCCCATTTACACCAGCCCACGTCACCGGGGGAATCGGTCCACAAAAGGTGGATGGGTTCACCGCCCTTGGCGGGGGTCTGCTCTGGCGCACAGACACGTTCCTACTTAGAGTCTATC
>JACDHR010000192.1 GCA_013820915.1 Gemmatimonadota bacterium | reverse complement strand
CGAGCTGCACGGTACGCTTCGGCGTCGGACTGCCGATGAACTGCTGCGCGTCCGTCAGCGTGCCGGGGCCGCTGCCCAGATGGTCCCACTTGTTGACGACCTCCCCGTTCACCACGATCAGATGGTTCTCTGCGAAGAAGCCCGCGATCGGGAAGCCTTCCCGCGTGTGCTGCAGCCAGCGCACCTGGTTCGGCGCCTCGCCCCCGAGACTGACGACCCTGTTGCGGTTGGTGGAGAAATTGGCGCGCGCGTCCCAGCGAAACCGCGGAAGGTTCAGCACCGTCAGCCGCGTGCCCAGCTCCATCCCCTGGTTGGAAACTTCACCGATGTTGCGGAGCTG
The DNA here is from genome assembly GCA_013820915.1 of Gemmatimonadota bacterium. Taxonomy (GTDB): domain Bacteria; phylum Gemmatimonadota; class Gemmatimonadetes; order Longimicrobiales; family Longimicrobiaceae; genus JACDHR01. The sequence continues at coordinate 7,206 of JACDHR010000192.1, read as the reverse complement.
CGTCCCGAGGAAGCCCAGCGACGGGATGTTCCTCGCCTGGTAGAGCGCGTCGGTGGTCCGCTGGTTGTAGTAGGTGAACTCGAGGTTCAATCGCTCGGCGAGCAGACCGGCGTCGAAGCCGAGCTCCAGTTCGCGGCTGATCTCGGGGCGGAGGTCGGGGTTGCCGACGTTGCTCGGCAGGATCGCGGGGATGCCGCCAGCCGCCGAGGTGGCGAACCAGGTGCGAACGGCCGAGAACGCGCTCGGCTGCATCCCGGCCATGCCGTAGGCGCCGCGTAGCCGGAGGGTGCCGAATTCCGGATTCCAGAAGCCGTGCTCGGAGACCACGTAGGAGGCGTCTACCTTGGGGTAGATCTGGTAATCGACGTCCGCGCCAAAGGCGCTGTGGCCGTCCGCCCGCGCGCCGAACGTCACGAACACGAGATTGTTGAAGCCGAACTGCTGCTCCGCGAAAAACCCGACTGAGCGCGTTTCGCCGCGGGTCTCGCCCACGGAGTACGACGATGCCGTGGCGTCCACGACACGCAGCCCGATGAAGGGGAAGTCCTCGCCGTAGCTGCTGGTCGTACCGACCTCGGAACGGTAGGCCTGGAACCCGGCGGACGTGCTGGTGCGGAGCCAGTCACTCAGATTCGCGCGGTACGTGCTCGCCACGTCGAGGTTGAAGTTCCGCGCGTTGCGGCGGTATACGCCCGCGTAACCGCCGCCGAACCGCGACACGACCTCCGGCGGCAGGAACTCGGTGTTGTCGGAGCCGAAGACGTCCGCGCCCGCGGTGACCCGGTGCACGAAGTTGCCGGGGCGGTACTCGGCGGTCAATCCGCCCGTGAAGCGGTTGCCGTTCTGGAACATCTCCAGCGCGACAAGGTCCAGCGGTGCGTTCCAGTTGCCAAGCGGGCCGCCGAGCAGGGCGTTGTTGATGAAGCCCTCCTGGTTGTTCGCGTTCGGCGGAACCATGATGTTGCGCTGCGTATAACCGGCGTTGAAGCCGATCGTCATGTTTTCGCGCGGCGCGACTTCGAAATTTGAGCGGAAGGTGCCGTGATCCTCGAAGCTGTTCGGCTGGATGCCGCCGGTGTGGCGCAACGTGCCGGAGGCGTAGTACCGGAATCCTTCCTGGCCGCCGGAAAGGGTGAGCTGATTGTTCCGGTAGGCGCCGCGCCGGACCAGGTTGTCGTATGTCCAGTCCGCGAACACGGAGCTGGACTCGCGCCACCACGAGCGCGGCGTGTCATTGAAGCCGTACTCGGAGCGCACGCTCCAGCGTGGCGCGCCGCGCTGGCCGCGGCGCGTGGTGATGTTGATCACGCCGGCGGCGGCCTCGGTGCCGTACAGCGTCGCCGCGGAGGCGCCGCGGATGATCTCGATGTTCTCGATGTCCTGCGGGTTGATGTCGTCGAAGCCGGACCACGACGGGCCGGTCGTCCGGATCCCCGCATGGGCCGAGTTGTCCATGCGGACGCCGTCAACATAGATCACGGGCGTGTTCGCCTGTGAGATGCTGGCGAGGCCGCGCAGCATGATGCGGCTCCCCTGCCCTGCCTGGCCGCCGGCCGGGAGGATGTTGACGCCGGGAGCGCGGCCCTGCAGGAGCTGTGACATGCTCTGCACCGGCGCGTTCTCCAGCTCGGCCACGTTGATGCCCGCCATCGAGCTGCCGATCTCCCGCCGCGCCGTGCCCGTAGCGCGGCCGGAGACGACGACTTCGTCCAGCGCCACGGCGCTGATGCCGAGCCGGAACTCAACGCGCTCCGTGGCCCCGGCGACGACCTGCACCTGCTGTGTTTCGGAGCGGAAGCCGACCGACCTCGCCTGGATCTGCTGCGCGCCGGCCGGCACGTTGACGAGCAGGAAGTTGCCCTGCGCGTCCGTCAACGTGCCGCGGGTGGTGCCGACCACGCTGACCTGCGCGTTTGCGAGCGGCCGGGCCGTCTGCGCGTCGACGACCTGCCCGGTGACTGTTCCGCTCTCCTGCGCGTACGCGGGGAAGGCGCCGAGCGCGAGAGCGCCCAGACCCAGAGCGGCGGCCCGTGCGAGACATCGCACCAGGCGAGCGGCTGACGAAGTGTGTGCGAACATGCGTTGCTCTCCTTTCATGAGAACGCGAGTGAGAGCGCGGCCAACAGCGGCCACGCGGACAACGAACCGCGCCGGCAAGCCCCGCGAAGCAGGGATACCGGCGCAAGCAGGGAAATCACGGCCCGTCCTGGCGGCGGGCGTGGAGCAGCGTATCACCATGAATCCCCGTGACGATCACCTGCTCCGGAGCGAAATCAGTCGGTGACGGGGTCAGTTCCAGCGAGAATTTCCCGCTGGCGGGCCGGCTGGCGTCCAGGTGCACGCCGAACTGGCCCTGCTGGTCCCGGGGAGTCGCTCCGCGGGCGACAACGGCATAGTAGTCCACCAGGCGCTCATCCCCCGCGCCGACCAGCTCCACCGAGCGGATCGTCATGCGCCGCAGCGGCACGTCGAGACTGACGGTATTGCCGGCGAAGGCGCCGTGGATCGCCTCCGGAGTGCCGTGGGGGAGTAGCTCGAGCGGGTTGCGGCTGTATCGTTCATCCCGCGTGCTTGCCGGCAGGTCTACAAAGTAGCCGAAATGCAGATGCGGGTAGGTCGCGCCGGTTCGCCCCACCGTCCCAAGCACCTCGCCCTGCTCCAGGCGATCCCCCACCTCGACATGGATCTCGTGGAGGTGCAGGTAGGATGTCGCACGATTGCCGGAGTGCGCCACGGTAACGGCGTTGCCGGGGCCGCTGGCCGCGGTTGATCTGGTAATTTGCGTCACCGTCCCCGCCATGACCGAAAGAACCGGCGTGCCGGTTGGAGCGGGGATATCGATTCCCGCATGGAAGTCGTAGCGTGAAGGAAGCGCGCGCGGTCCGTAGGGCGCGTGGATGGAGTCCGCGTCGGACGCGGCGGTCCCGCTGATCGGCCAGATCGCTTCCGGGGCGGCGGGGTGCCGCGGGTGCTGGACGGGCGGCGCGTGGCTCGCCCGCCCGCGCGTGCCGTGCAGAACCGTGCCGTAGTAGCCGACCGCGTGAAGCTCCGTACCGGGGCTCCCCCAGATCCCTTCAAGGTGAACACCGGTCCCACTGTTCATCCGCGTCCAGCCGGTGCCGTCGTGGTGCAGAATGGTACCGCCCCAGGCCACCGCGAACACGTCGTGGGAGCGATTCCCCCACATCGTTCGGATATGGTGCGGAGACACCGACCGCGACTGCGCATCCTCGCGCCACGCGGTTCCGTCGTAGCGCAGGATCTCTCCGGACGAGCCGGCCGCGAACACATCGCTTCCGGATCGGCCCCACACCGCGTTCATCCGTGTCGTGGTACCGCTCTCCATCCGCGACCAGGCGGCCCCATCGAAGTGCAGGATGGTACCGCCGTCCCCCACTGCGAAAACGTCGCTCGGGCCGGAGCCCCAGATCCCCCGGATGGGCTCATCCGTGGGCAGCTTGAAGTAGCTCCAATCCGCGCCGTCGAACCGCCATGCGTGGCCGCCGTTGCCGGCCGTCCACACATCGTCCGATCCACTTCCCCATACCGCGTAAAGCAGGCGCCGTGCGTTACCTGCATCCCTAAGCTCACCGACATTCCAGCGGTTGCCGTCGAATCGCACCACCGCTCCCAGCCCACCAACCGCCCATACGTCATCCGGCCCACTCCCCCAGACGTCGTAAAGATTGTTGGACGTCCCTGATTCCACGGCTGACCAGCGCGACCCGTCTAAGCGAACGATCGTTCCATTCCGACCGACAGCGTACACATTGCGCGAATCGCTGCCCCACACGGATTCGAGAATCACGTCCGTCGCCGGCGGCGCCGCGGACCAGAGCACCACCGGCTTGGGATTGCCTTTCGATGGATCGGCTGCATCGCCGGGGACGGTGACCCGGTCGGGAACCGCGCACCCCCGCGCGATCAGCAGGGGTGCCATCGTAAAGAGGTGACCAGCGGTGTTCCAGCGAGTTATGGCGTGTCTCCTCGGGCGTGGCCCGCACGGCATCTTGCGGGTGGGGAAAAGGAACAGCGGGTGCATCGACCGGGAACGTACGGCAAAGCTGCTGTTCACAATACGGTATCGTGAATTGTATACGTTTTATCAGAATAACCTGTGCCCCTTCTGCGCGCAAGAGTAACGTGTGGTGCTTACCAGCTCCCGCGCTCGCCCATCGTGTCGATTAAAACGGCCAGCCGCTCCGCGGCATTACGCCAGTTCGCCTGCACGGCGCGTTCAGCACCATCCGCGTCGCCCTCTTCGATGCGGCGGATGATGACCTCGTGCTCGTTCAGAGGATCGCGCGTTTCAGTTCCGCGTGCGCTGCTATACAGCCGGCGGTATCGCTCTGCCTGCGGCTTGATCGACTGGTGGAGCGCCAGAAGCCGCGTGCCGCGTGCCGCTTCAACGTAGCAGAGGTGGAACTGCGTGTGCAGATCGAAGATATTCCGGGCGTCCGGACCGCCGTCGCCGGAGGCGGCTTGGAGCTTCTGGTTGAACCCGCGGAGATCCCGCACCAGTTCAGTGCGTTGAAAGGAAGGGAGCTGCGCCGCCCAGTAGGCCGCCAATGCTTCCAGCTCGCCGACGATCCAGAACAGCTCACGGCCATCTTCGCGGGTGAGTGGCGAAACCGTGAGGCGCGCCTGCTTGCCCCCATCATTTGCCAGGACGTATCCCTCCTGCTGAAGTCGCTGTAGCGCGCTCCGCACCGGGGTACGGCTTACGTCCAACCGCTCGGCGAGCGTGTTCTCAACGATCCTTGTTCCAGGCGCCAGTCGCCCTGACACGATCAGCTCTCGCAACCTGTCATACGCTTGCGAGATGCGGCCGTGATGCCGCTTTCCGGAAAGGGGTGGCGAAGGAGAACGCGTGGGGTTGTTCATCGGAATCCTTTTGGCACCCGTGCATGCAGGCGAAATGGAGAGGCCGGCGACAGAAGGGGAGTCGTCTAAATGTATCATGTTTCGTATACGATGGTGTCCAGTGTACTGCCGCGCCCGCAGAAACGCAATGACGGTGGATATGCTCTGCGTTCGTGGCTGGTGCCCCGCGCGCCATTACAACGAAACGTCTACCTGCTATCTCCTGACGAGCGGAACATCGAATGAGCCATCCCGAATCGCGATCGTCCAGGGCCCCTCCTCACCGTCGTACACGGCCGTGCCGCTGAAGCTGCCACGGATTCGCTCACCATCGTTCGACGCGATGGTCAGCGTTCCTTCACGGATGACGAAAAAGGCATCCGGCGGCGACACCGTGGTGTTGCCGAGAAGTGAGCGGTAGTCGAAGTTGACCAGGAACTCTCCATCGCGGCAGGTCGGATCCGGAGCGTCGCACGTAGGGCCGCCGAGCGCAAACGTACCCGTGCCGGAGACGCCGGGGAGGAAGATCCCGACCATGTCCGCCTTCCAGTTATCGTGAGCCGTAAGGCTGACGATGTTGATCCCCGTTCCGTCCGTCGTGGCTGCGGCCCAGGTGCCATAGGTGAAGGTACGCGTGTCCATGGGGCCCGTGGCGGAGAACGCGCCCGCGATCTCGTTGCCTTCGTAGGAAAACTCCAGGTGGCCGGATGGTGCCAGGGGGTCGGCTGGGCCCGTCCCATCCCTGCAACCGACCAGCACTCCGGCAACGGCCAGACAGAAGAAGAAGTATTTCATAGCGTTCTCTCCGTTGTGCTCACGGCCGGGGCGAGGTCGAGACGACGATCGCCCCCTGGCTTGTGCCCCGTTCCCCAGCGCTGGGTGGCTGTACGTGCATCGACAAAGGTGATCGACGTGATCCCGCCAAGCGTCATCTGCTGCAGCTCGCCCAACCCACCGAGGCGCGCCTGATTCAGAAAGACCGCGACCGAACCGGCATCCGCCCCGCCCGCGCCGGTGACCCTTGCGCCGCGCACCCAGGAGGGGCGCAGAGACTGGATCAATTCGGCCACGTTCGAGGCGGATGACGCCTGAATCTCTTCGGCGCTGATCAGCGTCGGGTTGCGACGCACCGCCGTGCCGTCGGGCGCGGGCTCGGTCGCGCAGGCAGTGACCAGGACAACGCAGGCAAGTAACAAAGAACGAACGATGTGTTTCATGATGATCCTCAGCGATAAACGGAGTGGATAAGAAAGGGATTCGTCGGGCAGTTGAAGAGCGTGGATGCGGCGGCGGCGAAGGCTCGCAGAAGACGTGGTACGAGCGTGGCGCCGCGATGTGCGTCGTACTCGCGAGTACGGGGGAATATAACACATCCGGCAGAACATGACCCGTTCGTGTTCGGGTTGATCCGATTCTCCTGCGAGCCCACCGGGATGCAGAGCGCATCCTGCACTCCAACACGTTGCGTCGTTCGTCGGCGGTCTCGTCACCCGAACCCGCCTGACGTACCACTTCGAACGGAACCGCGCCGGGGCACTGCGACCAGCGGCGCAACGTCCGGGAGGCGGCGTCCTTCAAGATCGCCCCCGGTAGCGCCGACCAAGGTTCTGTCTTGCAATCGTATCGTAGCCGCCTTCCACGAGAGGCGCTATGGGTCTTCTTTCCCCGCTGATGCGCCGCTAACAACGTCGTGAATGAGGCACGTTCAGGATGGCTTCCTAAGAAGGTGATTACAAAGTGAGCTGAGTTCCCTACATTATCGCATCCCCTAACAGGAGGTGTGGCTTGGAAGCACAAGGCGATTCCGCGAGCCCGAAGCGATGTCACTTCTCACGAGCTTGATCCACTGTTTCTCACTACCTTGATCCACCCCTCTGAGACCGACCGAAAATGATACGGCTGACTTCCCGAGTTCGCTACCTTTTACGATTTTTTGGGGGTGGGTCGATGGGTTGCCCGGGTCGTTGCCGGCTGCGGTAACTGGGCCCGTCCATGACGACCTGATAACCGTTGTGCGCGAGTCGATCCAGTGCGCTCTGGGCGAGGATCGGATCATCGAAGAGGGGGATCCACTCCTCGATGGCGCGATTGGAGGTGACGATCGTAGAGGCCCGGCGGTGCCGTTCGATGATGACCTCGTAGAAGTCACTCGACTGCTGGGGGTTGAGCCGTTTCAGACCGAAGTCGTCAATGATCAGCAGATCGGGAGCGAGGAGGCTTCGGAGCACACGTTCGGTGGAGTTATCGGCCCTGGACTGGTTGATCATCTTGAGCAGATGGTCGCTGCGGAGGAAGAGCACCTTGTGACCGGCCCGGCAGGCGGAGTGGCCGAGGGTGCACGCC
>JACDHR010000610.1 GCA_013820915.1 Gemmatimonadota bacterium | reverse complement strand
AGTAGCCGGGCCGGGTCTCGTACCCCCACTCGACCTCGCCGTCATCCGCCTGCAGCTCGCCGATCACGATCTTGAGCAGCGTGGACTTGCCGATGCCGTTCGGCCCCATGATGACCAGCCGCTCGCCCCGCCCGACCTGTAGATCGACGCCGTGGAGCACCTCGTTCTCCCCGAATGCCTTCTTGAGACGGGTGATCTTCAGCACCTCCCGGCCGCTCGGCCGGCGCTGCACGAAGCGGAACTTCGGGTAGCGGCGCGAGCTGCCGGGCAGCTCCTCGAGCTCGTCCGCCTTCTTCTCTATCATCCGCAGCTTGCTCTGCGCCTGCCGCGCCTTGCTCGCCTTCGCCTTGAAGCGGTCCACGAACTTCTGGTGGTGGGCGATCTCCTTCTGTCGCCCCTCGATCTCCTTCTCCCGCCGCTGGCGGTCCTCCCGCTTCTGCTCCAGAAAGGCCGTGTAGTTGCCCTTGTAGAGGGTGACGGTCTGGTAATCCACGTCCAAAATGCTCGTGGCGACGTTGTCGAGGAAGCGGTGATCGTGGGAGATGACCACCACCGGGCCGGCGAAGTCCTGGAGGAACTTCTCCAGCCAGCGGATGGAGAGGATGTCGAGGTGGTTCGTCGGCTCGTCGAGCAGCAGGACGTCCGGGGTGCTCGCCAGGACCTGGGCGAGGAGCACCCGCAGCTTGAAGCCGCCGGAGAGGGTGGAGAGCGGCTGGCGGTGCACCTCCGCGGGCAGGCCGAGTCCCTCGAGGATGGTCGCGGCGCGAGCCTCGGCCGTGTAGCCGTCCAGCCGTTGCACCGTCTCCTCGAGCTCGGAGAAGCGGTCCGCGTCGAAGTGCTCGTGCGCCCGGGCGAGAAGCGCCTCCTTCTGGACGAGGGCTCTCCAGAGCTCCGGGTTGCCCATCAGGGTTACGCCCAGGACCTCCTCGTCTTCATAGAGGAACTGATCCTGACGCAGCACCCCCAGCCGCAGCGACTTCGGGAGCGAAACGGCGCCCTCGGTGGCCTCGGCCTCCCCACTCAGAATGTTGAGCAGCGTGGTCTTGCCGGACCCGTTGGCCCCGACCAGCCCGTAGCGCTCGCCGGGGTTGAGCTGAAAGGATGCGTCGGCGAACAGAGTGCGGTCGCCGAACTCCTTTGCGAGATTGGAAACAGAGATCATGGAAGGAATTTAACCAATCACCGGCCTCGTGTCCCCCCCTGTGCTCGGCATCTGCTTCGCGGTCCGGCGGATCGCTACGGTGGATTCGTCCGACATCCCGACCGCCATTCTCGCGGGTCACGTGGGCCGTTGTGCCTCGAAAATGGCGCGGGAGTTGCCGCCTGCCCCCGCTCCACAACCCGCAGCTCCACCACGGTAGCGACGATGACTCCCAGGACGATTCTGCTGATCGAGGGCCACGGGGACACACGCGAGGTGTACGGGGAGATCCTCCGCCGCGCCGGCTACCGCGTCCTGGCAGCGAAGGATGGAGGCGAGGGCGTACGACTGGCGCGCGAGCATCTGCCGGACCTGGTCGTGACCGATCTCGCGCTGCCCGTCGTGGATGGCTGGAACGTAACGGAGCTGCTCAAACAGCACGCTCCAACGGCGCACATCCCGGTGATCGCCATCACGGCGAACACGCAGAACTTCTACCGCGGTCGCGCCGAGGCTCGGGGGTGCGAGGCGTTCCTGGAGAAGCCCTGCCCGCCCGCTCGCCTGCTCGAAACCATCGAACGCCTGCTGTAGGGGAGAGCTACCTCGATCCGGCTTCCGCCGAGTCCTCCTCCTCGGGCTTCGGCAGGAAGAAGCGGAAGGTGGTCCCCACGCCGGCTCGCTCTCGAACTCCACGCGGCTGCCGAGCTGCTGGACCGCATCCTGTGCGATCGAGAAGCCCAGTCCCAAGCCCTCTGCGACGTCGGGGTGAGCACGGAAGAACCGATCGAGGATTCGCCCCTGATGCTCGGGCTCGGTCCCGAGCCGGTTGTCGCTCACCGATGCCCACCACCCGCCTCCCGCCTCCTGCTCGAACGCGATCCGCACCCGGCGCACGGGCTTGCCGCGGTCGCAGTACTTGGCCGCGTTGCTGATCAGGTTGAGGAGGACGATCTCGACCCGGGCCGCGCCCGGGTCCGCTCAGGGCCCGGATCTCCCCGCCGAGCATGTGCACCAGGCGCCGCGCGATCCCCAGCCCGAGGCCGGTCGCTACGGGTCAGCTGCTATGGCAGACGAAGCTTCCTTACGCCGGCTATGCCACACCGAGCGTATACCGGGTCGATGGCAAGCAGTACGTGGTAATCGCCGCCGGTGGCGG
>JACDHR010000609.1 GCA_013820915.1 Gemmatimonadota bacterium | reverse complement strand
GGATGATGCGCTCGGGCGTGAACTCGCGCGCGAGCCGGCCGGCGAATTCCCGGATCGCACCCTGATCGACCAGATCACCGCCGTCACGCGGCAGTCCTTTCGAAGGGCCTCGCTGCTCCAGCATCCCCGGCGTGGACATCTCGTTCATGCGCTGAACGTACGCGCGAGGAGCACCGTCGGCAATCTCCGGCTCGCGGCTCCAGCTCGCTGCGACGGCAGCGGCAGCAGCCTCCCCCACCGACTGCCCCATTCTGGCGCGGGTGGTACAGGGATACTCGCTCGCCGCTCACCGGATCGGAGGCCGCAACCTTGCCGTACTTGTGATTGTTGCAGCCCTGGCACGCCAGGGCGAGGTTCTCGAAGACCGTGGTCCCGCCCCGGCTGCGCGGACGGAGGTGCTCGACGGAAACGCGTTGGGTCGCGTAGCGGGCCTGGCTCCGGCAGTATCCGCGAACGCTTCGGCACCGCTCCGACGGCCTCGCTGCGCACCCCCGCCTGAGACTCTTCCGCCCGCCCCTCCGCCCCCGCCCACGGCCCCTCGCACGCAGAACACATCTGTTCCGCTTCCGTAACACATTGCTGCAGCAACGCTTGCGAGGGCAGTGAGAAATACCAGGACATCGGCGATAAATATCAGGTAGCGCCTTTCCCCCTCCCCCCTGCATCCTTGCGCCCCAGGCTGGTCGTTCCTCCCCCGCACCCTGGAGGCATCATGCGCGATCCACCCCCCGCTTCCGCGCCTGCCGCGAGCCCGTCCCCCTCCGCGCCACCCTCCGAGGCCGCCGCGCTGGAGCTCGGCGCGATCGAGGCGACGCTACCGCCGCCGCGGCCGGCGGGTGGCGCGGCCGAGGAGCAGACCGAAGCCGCACCCGCGTCCGACCCGACACCCGCACCCGGAGATGAGCGCTGACCACGCAACGACGCACACCCCTGCTGTTCCTGCCCCTGGCGCTGGCACTGCTGGCCGGCTGCCAGGACGGCGAGCTGCCCACCGCGCATGCGCCCGAGGGCGGCGCCGTCCACGCCGGCCAGGGCAGCCCGGGCGGCGGCGTCATCCCGGGCGGCTATGTGAGCGTCGCGCCGCAGGCGCCCGAGCTCGAACCCGGCCAGACGCTGCAGTTCACCGCCACCCTGCACAACCCCGTGGGCATGGTGCTGCCCAACCGCAAGATCGACTGGACGACGGGCGATCCGGCGATCGCGACCGTGAACGCCAGCGGCCTGGTGACGGCGGTCGCACCAGGCACCGTCACCGTCACCGCGAGCAGCGGGGCGGCGATCGGCACCGCGACGCTGACGGTGAACGGCCAGGGCGGTCCGCCGCCCAACACCGCGCCGCAGGTCGGCATCAGCGCGCCGACGGGGGGCGCCGTCTTCTCCTCGATCTCGGCGATCGCCTTCGCGGGCATGGCCAGCGACGCGGAGGACGGCGACCTCGGCGCCTCCATCGTGTGGAGCGCCGCGCCGCTCTCCGCTCCCGAAGCGGCACAGGAGCTCGGCACCGGCGCCAGCCTCGGCGCCCGGCTCGGCCCGGGCGAGTACCTGGTCACCGCGCGCGTCACCGACAGCGGCGGCCTGACCGCCGTCGCGCAGGTCGGGATCAGCGTCTAGGCGTGCGCCCTCACGGTGGCGGCGTCGTCGCTCAATCCGAGGCGATCGGACCCGGTCACGCTGACCGCGGGGCTCGGTGCGCCCTGCACTGCGGGCGACCTGGAGCTGATGGCCTGGGAATGGACGCGCTCCGGCAGCACCGATGTCCTCTCGACGGACCGCGTTCTGAGCCTGGGCGCGAACACGCTAGAGGCTGGGCTTTCGTATACGTTCGCCGCGACGGCGACCTATCCCGCCAGGAATCCTTCGCCGCCGCTCTCCGCGCAGGTGGTGATCGCCGTCTTCCGCTCCACACCCATCCCGGCGATCAGGCCGCCGAGCCAGTCGTACCCCAGCCCGAACCTGCCGCTCGACGCGAGTGCCACCGTGGACCCGGACTACCCGGGCGATCTCAGCCGTCTGGTGTTCATCTGGTAGTGCGTGGGCACGTTCTCGGCGGAGTGCGCCGAACTCGACGATTTTACCGGGAACCAGGTGGGTGGGTCAGTCACCAACTACGACCTGCCCGTCGAGGCCGAGGACAACGTCACGATCACGCTCACGGTGTGTACGCTACCCGTGGAGTCGCAGGTGTGCCCCCCCTTCATACAACGGAGCTACCCGATCTTCGAGGGTCAGCCGCAATGACCCGTAGGCCAGGTTCCTCGACGCAAGACGGCGGCGCGGGAGGCCGGGCGGACCGCGGCTTCACCC
>JACDHR010000608.1 GCA_013820915.1 Gemmatimonadota bacterium | reverse complement strand
ACCGGCGTCTGGCGAGAGACTATGAGACCGATCCAAAGAGTAGCGAGGCGTGGATCCGCCTCGCCATGATCCGCCTGATGCTGTGTCGTCTGGAGCGGGCTGCCTAGGTTTCTCGACAGCTTCTTAGAGCTTCGGCCGGCGCGCCGGAGCCGCCGCTCGGTCTAACGAGTGTATATGGACTCCTTCCAATGTCAACAAGCAAGCACTAGCGCACACTGATGGTGGAGGGGCACGGTTGCAGTCGTATATCCGGCCTCTGGTGTGGAGCGCCTGAAGCGTCCGGGCCATGGTGGATCATTCGCGCACCGGGAGCCAATCGCTGCAAGTGTTCTCTACTGGAACGCACTCGTCGCCGGCTTTGCCCCGGCGGCGGACCGATCGCTCGACCATCCTCTGCGTACTGTCTGTGCTCGGCTTGTACAGCGCAGGCGTCGCTGTTGTCCTCGTTCTTGACGGCGACCGCCTTGGTGCGCGGAGAAGATTGCGCTCCAGCGGATACGGGGCCGTGCCTGCTTTCGACTCTTGAATCATTTTCACTTGCACTGCTGTTCATGGAGCGACAGCTGTCACCCGGCACCGCTGAGCTATGGCGGCAACAACAGTCTGGGGTGCCGTGCTCTCGATGCGAGCGGCCGATTCGAGGCGGCCCTTCACCTCGTTGCGCCGAACCTTTTCTTCTGAAGTCGATTGGGACCCGCGGAGTCACTGCCACTTGGCGTCGAAGTGCTTCCCGCTGCCCCTGAGCAGGAGCCGGTGCTGGCGAATCTGCTGGAGCTCTACGCGCACGATTTCAGCGAGTTCATCGATCTCCAGCTTCAGTCTGATGGCAGGTTCGGCTACCCGCGTCTGTCGCTGTACTGGCAGGAGGAGGGCCGCCTTCCTTTCCTGGTGAAGGTGGACGGATACCTCGCCGGCTTCGTGCTGGTCTCGAGGGGCTCGCGCGTCCGCGATGACCCGGAGGTCTGGGACATGGCGGAGTTCTTCATTGTGCGGCGCTATCGGAAGCGGGGAATCGGGGCGGCGATCGCGCAGGAGATCTGGCGGCGATTTCCCGGAGCCTGGGAGGTGCGGGTGCTTGCGAGCAACGAGCCCGCACGGGCATTCTGGGCAGCCGCGATCCGCGGGTTCCCCGGCGCAAGAGCAGAGGAGGCGACCAACGAAGTCGAGGGGAAGCGGTGGCACGTGTTCGCCTTCGTCTCCCCGGTAGTGGGCGGTGCGAAGTGACATGAGCGGTGCTGCGGTATGCGACCGGCCACGAATCGCCGCCGTGATTTCGTGTGGCTGGCAGCATGAGCGCCGCTCGGCGTGCTATGCAGGTCTTGCACAGGCGGTTCTGCCTGGTAGCTTGAAGGTTCGGCAGCGCCAGGCACGCGGGCCAGGCCCGCACTCCGACTGCATCGACCCCATGCACCGCCACACCCTCGCCGGTCGCCTGCTTCTCGTGAGCCTTGCCGTAGGAGGCACCGGATGTGCGAGGCCACAGGTACAATCGTCACCCATCCCGACCGCGGCGAGCCAGTCTGCGGGCGCGATCCGTTGCGCCCCCCCGGCGGCGGCACAGCTGCGGACCATCCTGTACTTCGGCCTGGCACGTCCGGCCGGAACGGTGACCGAAGCGGAGTGGCAGGCGTTCGTGGGCGATGACGTGACGCCACGCTTCCCGGATGGGCTGACGATGTGGGAGGTGGATGGGCAGTGGCGTCGTGGGGACGGCCAGATCATCCGCGAGCGCAGCAAGGTACTCCTACTCGTGCACGGCGACACACCAGCGGCGCGCGCCGCGATTCAGGATCTGATCGCCGGTTACAAGCGCGCCTTCGAGCAGGAGTCGGTTCTCTGGGAGACGACGCCGGTCTGCGCCGTGTTCTGACCGCGGACGGCGGGATGCGGAGCAGGGGATCCGCAGCCGCACCGGTGAATGAGGCGTTGCACGCGTAGGCTCCGGTGCTACCTCCGGCCACTCTCCAGCCGAGGATTTTCTTGATCCCCTCTCAACGGGTCAGTGGTGATGCGGGTGCTCCTCCGCTCCGTGGTGCGTTTCCCCTTCCATCTCGCGGTGCATGACGCTCATCGGGTCGAGGATTCCGTAGCTTCCCATGCGCATCGGGCCGCCGCCGAAGTAGAGGCGCATGCCCGCGGAGAGGCTCCAGACGGAGTTGGTCCTGAAGAGCCGCTCGGGTGCGAGCGACCCGAACCCACGGTCCCACCAGATCCGGTGGTGCTGCAGCTCGACGAAGGGCCGCCCACTCACGGAAGAGCCGCCCAGCTGGTAGCCGTAGCCGAGCGAGTGGATGCGCCAGCGCGTAC
>JACDHR010000191.1 GCA_013820915.1 Gemmatimonadota bacterium | reverse complement strand
GCCCAGCGGACGTCGGGGTTACCGCTCACCTCCTTGAATGCCTCTTGGAGCTGCGCGGGCCGCAGGCCGACTTTGGCCAGGCGGGCGAGCAGCGGCGAGCGACGGCTGCTCAGGTGCTCGAGGAAGCGCTCCCAGCACTCCGCGAGGTAGCGGTCCTCGCGGGCGCCGGAGACCTCGCGGAAGCCGGGCGGCACCCCCGCCTCCAGCGGCCGCTCGCGGAGCAGCCGCCCGCAGAAGGAGTGAATGGTGCCGCAGAAGCAGCGGTCGATCTCCCGGAGAGCCTTCCCCAACCGCTCCACCTCCTCCTCCAGGTGCGTGAGTGCGACAGGGGGACTCTCGCACCCCGCACCTCGCGCTTCGCACTCCGCCGACAGGCGGCGATACTCCCGCTCCAGCACCTCCTGGAACCGCTCCCTCAGCTCGGAAGCGGCCTTGCGCGTGAAGGTGACGGCGGCGATCTGGTCCATGGTCGCCGTACCGGTGCGGATCAGCCGCACCATGCGCCCCACCATGGCAGTCGTCTTCCCCGATCCCGCACCCGCCTCGACGAGGAGGTTGGTGGCGAGCTCGGCGAGGATCCGGCCACGCTCCGCCTGATCGGGCGGCGTTCGCCGCTCAACGATTGCGTCCGCGGAACTCCCGACGACCGCGGGTACGCGCACCCCTGTCGTTTCCGTGAACAAGTCGATCTCCGGCCCGCGCCCGGTCCGGCCCAGCGCCTCATCCATCGATCCCCCTCAGCCTTGCGAGCCGCGCGTACTCGGGCAGCTTCTCGACATTCGCCTTCGACCAGGCGGCTGGCCCACAGGAAGTTTTTCCGAACCTGTCCGTGTCGACGCGGCAGACAGCACCGAAGTCGCAGTACCGGCAGTCGCTCGCATCTTCTGTCGCGATGAATAATCCGTCGGCGGCGATCGATAGAAGATCTTCCAGCACCTCGCCACCCGCCGTCAGTGCCTCGCGGGTGTAGGGGACTCGCTGGTTCTCCCCCTTCTGCGTCGGGAAGTGGTACTCCATGGCCTCGACTTCGCCGCCGAGGAGCTGTTTCGCCGCGGCCATGTATACCACGTGCTGGATCCTGCGGCCTCCCCGGAACGGCTCCCCTTTGCGGTAGCCGAAGGTGCCTCCCGTCTTGTAGTCCACGATCCGGAACCGCTCGCTTCCGGTGCGGTCCACCCGGTCGATCGCACCGCGCACGCGCAGGGGTCCGCCTCGGGTGCGGATCGTGACCGGCTCGGCATCGGGGCCGAATCGCAGTTCGAGCTCGTACCAGTCCGGGTCGGAGTCGCGGATCATCGTGACGAAAGAGAGGACATCACGCCTGAGCTGCTCCATCTCCAGCCGCTGCACCGTGTCGCTCGGCGGCGGGCAGAGCGCGGTGGCCGTTTCCGCCTCCTCCGCCAGCACGGCAAGCGCGAGCTCGCCGAAGCCTGCATCCGTCAGCCGCACTCCCTGCTCCCGTGCTGCGTGAAGCGAGCGATGGTATACCACGTGGAGCAGCGTGCCGCGCTCCCCCGGCGAGAGCCATCGATCGGCATCCCACTCCGGGTCGTTCGGGGGATAGACGCCGAGCACGTATCGGTAGTAGTAGCGCCGGGGACAGGTCCCCAGCGTCTCCAGCCGGCTCGCGGAGAAGACCGGACCATCCTCGCGCCCGGGGTCGAGCCCGGCGCGCGGGGTCACACGGCCGTGGAACTCGGTGAGCTGCACATCCCCGCGCGCGGCCTGGGCGAGAAGCCCCTGGTCGAGCCCGGCGAAGGCGCTCCGGACGGCGGGAATGCCTGAAAGCAGACGACCCTCGGGCGCAAGCGTGCCGAGCCAGACATCCTGACCGTCCAGCCAGCGGCCGGCGCGCGGCACCGCGCAGGCGAGCGGCCCCACGGCCCTGTACAGCTCCTCATAGAGGAGGAAAGGATCTCCTTCCCGGAGGCGCAGCACCTGGAGAAGCTCCGGCGCGGGCGAGACGGAGCGGCCTTCAGCAGCGTCCCAGGCGCTGTAGGAGAGGGTGATCTTCCCCCGCAATCGTGCCAGCAGGGCGGCTACCGAATGCCGGGACTCCGCGGCCCGGTCGGCGCTGGTGGGGAGCGGAGGTACGGCATCGCCTGCGAGGTGGTTGAGCGCCTGGCGGTCGCTCTCGGTCAGCAGCGGATCGCTGCTACCGCCACCGCGGACGCTGCCCGCGTCCAGCCCGACGACGAAGAGGTGCGGCCGGCCGGTGAACCCCCCGGTGGTGATATTCGAGAGGTGCAGGCAGCCGCCGGTCGAGGTCCAGGAGGCTAGCCCGTCTTCGCCCTCGGGAGCGACGCGGGTCTCCAGCCGCGCGCGCAGGGTAGCGAGCGCGCCTTCGGCGCGGGTCTCACGAGTCAGCGTTGCGCGGATCCGGTCCAGCCGCTGCCGGTAAACCTTACGAAGGGCGTGGTCCACCTCGTCCCCGGCGGGCACGTGCTCCAGGAAGACCAGAGCGGCGGCAGCGAGAGCCGCTGGCGAGGTGCGTGCCGGCTTGCCAGGTGTGCGGGAAACCAGAGACGGGATAGCCACGAGTACGGGCCGGAGGAGCGTGGCCAGGGCACGCAGCTCCTTCCGCTCCCGCTCGCGTGCGGTCCTGAGATCCTCCTGGTCGCGGGTGCCATCATCGCGGGGATCCTCGGCCGCCGCGCCGAGCGCCTGCTCGATCGTGCCGAGATACCGATCCTGTCCCCACCCGACCCGGAGCCGGCGGAGCCGCCGGGCGAGCGCGGCGCTGCTCACGCCACCCGCACGCTCGATCAGTGGCTCCAGGTCGCCGGACTCCAGCAGGCCGCGCAGCACGTCGGCCGGGAAGCCCTCCTCGATCCAGCGGAGGTAGGCCTCCATGGCGCGGCCCACACGGGTGCGGCGGATATCCACGCCCTCTGCGAAGGTGACCGGAACCTCCAGACGCCGGGTGAGCGCATCCAGCGCGGCGCCGTAGGTGATGGCATCGGTGGCGATGATCTCCACCCGGTCCCAGGGGATCTCATCGTGACTCAGGCGCCGGAGGATCTCGCGCAGCTCGTCCACCGGAGTAGCGGCCGCGAAGAGGGTGACCTCCGGCCGCTCGCCCCCCGTCGGCTCCGGCGCGTGCAGCAGGGAGAGCGGTGAGGTCGCGTGACCCGGCGCCTCCCAGAGCAGCCCTGCCGGTTCGGCCAGGCCGAGCACGGAGTCGGTCGCCAGCACTTTTGCATTGGGCTGACCGGTGAGAAGCCGAACCAGCCGCCCGGCCAGACCCCGGCCCGGATGTCCGGGCACAAGGTAGAGATGGCTCTCCGGGATGGCAGTGTCTCCCTGTTGCACCGCTCGGATCGCATAGCGGAATACATCGTAGGAATCCGCCACCTTCGCTGCGCGAAGGCGAATCTCGTACTCCCCTATCACCGCCGCCAGCGCGGCGAGCTTCGCGTCGCCGGGTCGTGCTGACGGGATCCGCTGCTTCTCGATCCCGGCACCGCGCAGGGTCCCTACCGCACTGCGGATCGCGTCGCGAACACCGGCGACGCCCCTCCTCTGCCCCAGCGGCCCCAGCTCGTTGCGCTCATTCAGCGCGTCGATCGCCTCGTCTACCAATGCCTGCACGTCGAAGTCGTCCGCCAGGCGCAGCCCGGCCTGCGCGAGCGGCGCGGCGGCCAGCTCGTTGGCCAGCTGACGGAGCGTGGTGACCTTCCACCCGATCCATGGCACGTCCGCGGCGGAAAGGGCGTGCAGAAGCTCGCGGCCCTCGGCGGGGGTGCGGGCGATCAGCAGCTTGCGCTGGAAAGGGTGCTCGCGGGTGACGTGCTCTAGCGTGCGGAGAAGCTGCGAATGAGGCAAGGATTCGAGGTCAGCTGGGGTATGCCGGTGCGGTCAGCCGATTCGACAGGTCTTGCTCGCGGATGCGGCTGAGTTTACGAACGGAATCCAACGGACGCCTCTGACAGTTGAGGCAAGATCTCCAGAAGCAGTTTCTTCTGAAACAATAGTATACCGTCGGTGGCTTGTGATCCAGACCTCGCCCGCAAAATCGCGGTCGCGTTTCGGAAAGCAGACCATGAACCGCACCCGACGGAGCGGGTATCAACCGCCAGCACGCTCAACGATGACCCTCGCTTCGCAGCCGTAGTCCGCGCTGTCGGACTACGCCTCCGTGCGATCCGAGTGGCGATCTCACGCTACCTCCGGGGGGCAGGCATTCACTGCCGTCGGCTGAAAACTCTACGACCCCCGCGAAGGCGAGAGGAGTAACTGTGGATTGGCAAAAGCTGCTTCCCTGGTTCGCGATCGCGGGGGGTGTGCTCGGGTACGTGACGGGCGATAACGTCCTGCTGTTCATGGCGATCCTCCTGTTTCTCGGCTGGATCTTCTGGCGATCACGCCCGCGCGAGGATGAGGACTGATCTGAACGGCCAACGCCGTGAGCGGAACGGGGTGCCCGCACGGCTACTCGAGCATCTGCTGAGTGGCAGGCATATCCTGCTCGCCGGGACCCGAGCGACGAGCCGTCGTCCGCGCTGCTGGAACGGATCCGGGCAGACCGGAGCTGGAGCACGGGCCGGCGCTCGGACCCTCGGTGGTGGCCTCCGTGAAGGCGCTCGACGAGGACGGCCGCGTGAGCCTCGTAGTCGGCGACGACCAACATGAAGACGCCAGCGTCACACTGGTCCTGATCGACGGAGACGTGACCGTCGTGGCGCAGCGCGGCACCCGTGTCGGAGATCCGGCATGACATCGACCATTCAGATGGATCAACTCGATCGAACGGCCGCGTCCGCCTTCGAGGGCTACCTGGTCCGCAAAGACCTCGTCTGCAAATACGCCCGGCAATACCCGGTGCCCACCTACGTCGTGGAGTTCCTCCTCGGCCGCTACTGCGCCACCACCCACGAGGCGGAGATCGCCGAGGGGCTGGAGATCGTCGAGAAACAGCTCCGGGGCCGGACGGTGCGCACCGGCGACGAGGAGCTCTTCAAGGCCGAGGCCCGGAACGAGGGCTCGGTCAGGCTCATCGACAACGTCCGGGCGAAGCTGGACGCGAAGAACGACTGCTACGTAGCCGAGCTCCCGAGCCTTGCATTGAAGGATGTCCAGATCGGGGACCCCCTTGTCCAAGAGCACGAGCGGATGCTCACCGATGGGTTCTACGCGGAAGTTACCCTGGAGTACGACCCGATGGTGGCGCAGGAGAAGACCGGGAAGCCATTCCGCATCGCCGCGCTACGCCCCATCCAGATGTCGAACCCCCGCGTGCTGGATGCGCTCGCCATCGGCCGGCGCGCGTTCAGTACCGACGAGTGGCGGGACTTCCTCATCCGCTCGATCGGGCTCGAGGCCTCCAGCATGTCCGAGCGAGCGAAGCGGGTGGTCCTGCTCCGCATGGTGCCCTTCGTCGAGCGGAACTACAACCTGGTGGAGCTCGGCCCGCGCGGGACGGGAAAGAGCCACATCTACCAGCAGATCTCTCCTTACGCGCACCTCATTTCGGGCGGGAAGGCTACCGTCGCCAAGATGTTCGTTAACATGGCCAACGGGCAACGCGGACTCGTCTCCCAGTACGACGTCGTCTGCTTCGACGAGGTCCCGGGCTTCTCGTTCGATCAGAAGGACGGCGTGAATATCATGAAGGGATACATGGCCTCGGGCGAGTTCAGCCGCGGAAAGGAGAGCATCCGCGCCGATGGCGGGATCGTGATGGTCGGCAACTTCGACGTGGATGTCGAGCAGCAGCAGCGGATCGCTCACCTACTGAGCCCGCTCCCGAAGGAGATGCGGAACGACACCGCCTTCCACGACCGCATCCACCCTTATGCACCCGGCTGGGATTTCCCCAAACTCAACCCGAACGACCACCTCACCGACCACTTCGGCCTGGTGAGCGACTTCCTGAGCGAGTGCTGGAGCCGGCTGCGGGAGACGTCGCGGGTGCCGGTTCTCCATAACCGTGTCTTCTGGGGCGGTGCTCTGAGCGGGCGGGACATCGAAGCCGTCCACAAGACCGTGAGCGGCCTGACCAAGCTGCTCTTTCCGGACCCCGACATTCCGGTTCCCGACGAGGAGCTGGAGGGGATGGTTCGGCTCGCACTGGAGTCACGCCGGCGCGTGAAGGAGCAACAGAAGCGGTGCCTGAAGAGCGAATTCCGGAACACCCACTTCAGCTACACGCTCGGGGTGGACGGTGTCGAGCAGTTCGTGGCCACCCCGGAACTCCATAGCGATGAGGCCATCGACGGGGACCCGCTCCCGCCGGGCCAGGTCTGGGGGGTGAGCACCGGCCTGAAAGCCGGTCCCGAGCTGTGCCGAGTTGAGGTCGCGGTGGGCCCCGGGAGCGGCGTGAAGGTGCTCAACCAGCCCACTCCGCCGCCATTCCGAGAGAGTGTGAGGGTCGGCGAGCAGAACCTTTATACGCAGGCCAGGGAGCTTGTGGGAGACCGCGCCCCACGCCAGCACGAGTTCACAGTTCAGCTTCGGGCGATGGACGCGGACAGGACCGGAACTGGCCTCGGATTGCCCGTTTTGATCGCGCTAGTGGGAGCGCTTCTCGGACGGCATACCCGCGGCGGCACGATCATCGTGGGTCCTCTCAACCTCGGCGGGTCCCTCGAGCCCCTTGCCAACCCTGTGGCGATCGCCGAGCTCGCCGTTGACAAACAGGCGTCGACTCTCCTGATGCCGGTGGGTGCGCGCCGCGCCCTAAACGAGCTGCCCGATGACCTCTGGACGAAGGTCAACATCGAATTCCACCGGGACGCGGCGGACGCGGTGTTCAAGAGTTTGGTTGATTGAACATGCATCCTGCACGGATCGGGTTACACCAGTGCGGTAGTCGTGTACGACGTGGAGTTCATCAGATTGACATGATCGTGGCTATGGTTGCGATCATCGCGGCAGGGCGTTTGTGCGACGCCCTCCGCCATGACGATCCGTCATGTTGTCGTCCGTTCCAGACAGACAGCAGAGGGTGGAAGGCCAGGCTTCCTGGTGGGTCCCACTCATTCGTAATCTGCTCCTCTCCCCCATCCCCGCACCGATCCTTCGCCCATGCCCTTGATCGAGATCAACATCGGCGTGATCGCCGCTCACTCTCCCGACGTATCCCTCGAGGAACTCGAGGCGTTCGCGAAGCAGCTGTGCGAGGACGTGACACCCATTCTGGAAGAGGCTACCGGCGCGCGATGGATCTTCCATCGGGAAGTGCCGACGCGCCTGGCGAGGGACGACCCGCGTAGGGCCTCCGATTTCCTGGACGAGGCGAGCCTGCGGATGGTAGAGGGGCCCTACGACGCGGTCGTCGTCGTGACCGACGTGTCCCTCGTATCGCGACGCCAGAGGGTGGTGCCCGGGCTGGCATCGGCCGTCGCGCGAATCGCCGTGCTTTCCGCGGGACGGCTGCAGGTCTCACCCCGCGGAGAGCCGCTCCGGATGCTGGATTCCGACACGGTGCGGTGCAATGCGGCAACGCTACTGTTACATCTCGTGGGGCACACGATGGGCCTCGATCACGCGCCGCCGGCTGCCGGTATCGTGATGTCTCCCTTCTCGGTCGATCCGGATCGGCGCGGCATCCCAGAGTTCGGCGACCGGACACGGCGGA
>JACDHR010000190.1 GCA_013820915.1 Gemmatimonadota bacterium | reverse complement strand
TCTCGCTCTGGAGCTGCTCGCGCACCGCGATGCACCGTCCCTGCGCGGCGGAGTGGTTCACCTGGAGAGCGAGATGCTGCAGGTGCGCGCCCTCCGTGCAACCGACACGGTGCGATGCCGGATGGAGATGGACGCCGCCGAGCTCGCCCCTTCGGGTGTGCGGTTGTGCCTCCTTACCCGCACCTGGAACGCGATCGGCCAACTCTGCACGGAGACGCGTACCGTCCTGCTCGTGCGGCAGCACCGGCAGCACCGGCGCTCCGGGGACGGAAAGCGGGCGGAAGTCGCGCCGGCCGGTGAGTGGAAAGAGGTGGAGCGCTGGCGGCTCCGCGCCAACCACGGCCGCCGCTACGCACGCGCCTCCGGCGACTTCAACCCGATCCATCTCTGGCGGGTGACCGCCATGCCGTTCGGCTATCGCCGCCCGGTTCTGCAGGGGTTCTGCACCGCGGCGATGGTTGCGCACGGCTTGATCGAAGCGGTTTGTGGCGGAGAGCCGGCGGCGCTGCGGCGGATCCGCGTCGTGCTGCGCAGCCCGCTCCTTCTCCCGGCCACCGTACTCCTGCTCACCGCGGGAGAGGGAGGCCGCATACGCTTCCGGGTTGCGGGCGAGCGGGGCAGGGTGTACGCGGAGGGAGATCTGACGAGCGCGGACATCGTGGGAACGCACGGATAGCGAAAGCTATCACGGATACAGGTGGTGGATCTTCCATTCGCCCGGCGCTCCCCCCTCGCGCAAATACACATCGCGCTCGTGCAGCCGGCTGGGGCGGCCCTGCCAGAACTCGATCCGGTCTGGGATCACCCGGAACCCGGACCAGAAGACGGGACGGGGGATGTCTGCGTCCACATAGCGCGACTCTACCTCCCGGATGCGCGCCTCCAGCTCCGTGCGCGCACCGAGCGGCGTGCTCTGCCGGGAAGCCCATGCACCGATCCGGCTGCCGCGCGGGCGCGACGCGAAGTACGCATCGGCCTCTGCCTCGCTGACCGCCTCCACCCCTCCCTCTATGCGTACCTGGATCTCCAGCGGCTGCCAGAAGAAACCGAGTGCCGCGCGCGGGTTCTCTTCCAGCTCCCGGGCTTTCCGGCTTCCCAGGTTCGTGTAGAAGATGAAACCGGTTTCGTCGACCTCCTTGAGCAGCACCATCCGGACGGAGGGCCGGCCATCCGCGCTTGCGGTCGCGAGGCTCATCGCCGTCGGTTCCGGAACACCGGCCTCGCGCACCCGCTCGAAGACGGCGCGGAAGCGCCGGATCGGGTCCGGGTCCAGAGATGCAGGACCCGGCGCGGCGCCTGGCTGTGCTCCGCTCATCAGGCGCGCTCGCGCGAGGGCTCGTGGAAGCTCGCGTGGTGGGCCTTCAGATGCGGGAGCGCGGCGTTGAACGCGTCGACCATCACAGGGTCGAACTGCGATCCCGAACAGCGACGGATCTCGGCGACCGCCGCCTCCCACGGCTGGCTGTCACGATAGGCGCGCCGCGACGTCATGGCGTCCAGCGTATCGGCGACGGCGAGCACGCGGGCGGGGAGCGGGATGTCCTCCCCGGCGAGCCCATCCGGATATCCGCGTCCGTCCCACCGCTCGTGGTGCCAGCGTACCACGCCCAGAACCAACGGATCATCGACCATCGGCTGGAGGATCCGCTCGCCGATCCCGGGATGTTTCTTGACCATCTCGAACTCCTCGTTGTCGAGGCGGCCGGGCTTGTTCAGCACGGTGTCGGGCACGCCGATCTTGCCTACGTCGTGCAGGTCGCCGGCGAGGCGGAACCGCAGCAGGTCGATGCTGCCGATCACCTCCGCGATCGTCATCGCGTACGAGGTTACGCGCCTTGCGTGTCCCGCGGTGTACGAGTCCTTGGCCTCCACGGCGGCGGCGAGCGCGTGCGCGGCGCGGAGTACCCAGATCTTGCTCTCTCTGTCACGCTGCTGCAGCCGCGCCTCCAGGGCTTCACGCTCGCGGGCGGCATCTCGCTCGGCGCGGTGCCGTGCCAGCGAGGTGGTGATGCGGGCACGAAGGTCATCGAGCTCGAACGGCTTGACGATGAGCTGATCGATCCCCCGCTCGATCGCGGTAGACGCCGTGGCGATATCCGCGTGGGCGCTCATCAGGATCATGCGCGTTCCCGGCGCGCGCGAGCGGACCTCGACCAGCAGATCGAGTCCCGAGGGCCCGGGCAGCCGCAGGTCGGTGATCACCAGGTCGAAGCGCTCGCTGGCGAGCAGGCCCACGGCGTCGGGCACGGTACCGGCGGTTCGGACCTCATGACCCAGCCGCCCGAGGAACCGCTCGAGCAGACGGCGGATGTTGGGTTCGTCATCCACGACCAGGATGCGACCCCTGATGGGATCCGTTACTCCGAGAGACCTCATCCCGGCATCCTGTGCGTGTACGGAAGAGAGTGCCAGCATTCTACGGAAGGAAAGTGTAAGCGAAGGTCAGCGCGGGTGCTATACCCGTGCCAACAGGCTGCAGGCGGAATCCAGATCCACATTGCCCCCGCTCAGGATCACGCCCACGCGCTCGCCCCAGCGGGATGAGGCGGTACCGTTGATCAGTGGTGCGGGCGCAACGGCACCGGAGGGCTCTACGACCAGCTTCATCCGGGTCCAGAGGAAGTGCATCGAGGCGATGATCTCGGCCTCCGTTACCGTCTGGAACTCGTCTACGTGCGCCTGGATCAGCGGGAAGGTGATCGCCCCGAGCGAGGGGGTGCGAAGCCCGTCCGCCACCGTAGGCGGGTTGTGCACGCGGTGCAGCGTGCCGGAGCGGAACGAGCGAGTCGCGTCGTCCGCCGTCTCCGGCTCGACGCCGACGACGCGGCAGGGCGACACGGCGCCTTTGGCTACGATGGAGCAGCCGGAAAGAAGCCCTCCCCCCCCGCAAGGGACCAGCAGTGCGTCCAGCGGGCCGGCCTGCTCGAACAGCTCGAGTGCCGCAGTCCCCTGTCCGGCCACCACGTCCGCGTGGTCGTACGGCGGGATCAGAGTCAGCCCTCGCTCCTCGCGCATCTGCGTTGCGAGGGCTTCGCGCGTCGTCTCTTCGGGGTCGTAGAGGATCACCTCCGCCCCGTACCCGCGCGTCGCCTCTACTTTCGCGAGCGGCGCGTTCTTCGGCATGATGACGGTGGTGGGCACCCCGAGAAGCCGCCCCACCAGCGCCATCGCACCCGCGTGGTTCCCGGATGAAAAGGTCAGAACGCCGCGGCGCTGTTCCGTACTGGGAAGCTTCGAGACGGCGTTCAGCGCGCCACGAAACTTGAAGGCGCCGGTGCGCTGATAGTTTTCGCATTTCAGGAACACGCGCGCGCCACAGCGCTCGTCGAGCGTGCGGGAGGTGAACACCGGCGTCCGGTGCGCCTGTCCCTCCAGCCGCTCGGCGGCGCGGTATACATCGTCCAGCGAGGGCAGCGCGGGTGTAGAGGCTATGGGCTCAGCCATGGTCGTGTCCGAAGTGGTGAAAGAGGTCTTCTACGCTCCGGCACGCCAGCGTTCGCTCGTGAACAGAGTATCGGCAACCGTGGATATGCGCATGAGTTGCCCCGCGCGAAGTTGAAGTCCAACCGCGTGAGGGGGACAACCGGCACCTCGGCGCTCGAGAAAGCGTTATCCGGCGTGCGGATGCGGGCGGCCGTCCAGCTGCGCTCGGGCGGGGCTCACCCGACAGATTCCTCGACCTCTACCTGCCGCGCGAGTCGACGAGGGCCGGTGCCGAATGCCTCCAGCAGGTCCTGGACGGTGCGGGCCTCGAGCAGGTCCTGCACCCGTCCCGCGCTACTGACCAGCCGCGCGACCTCAGCGAGATCTCGCAGGTGCTCCTGGGGCTGCTCGGCGGGGCTGAGGAGGAGGAAGATCAACTGCGCCGGCTGCTGCGTGGTGGGGAACTCAATCCCCTCGCGGCTGATCCCCAGGAAGAGCATCGGCTCGGTGAGCCCCTCCACCCGCGCATGCGGCACGACCACTCCCGGCTGAATCTCCGTCGAAGACTCCTTCTCGCTCGTCACGAGAGCGTTCGAGATTCGTCGTAAACGCCCCACGTCATCGGCGAACTCTGTCTTCAGCAGCGTATCCACCGCCTGCTCCAGCGGAACGCGTGGCATGTCGAAGACCACGCGCTCCGGCTTCAGCGCGCGCGGGAGGATGGTGCCGGAAAAGTCGCGTTGTGCCGCCTGCTCGACTTCGGAGGGGAAGACGATCACGAAGCTCTCCGGACCGAGGTGAGCGAGCTGCGCGGGGAGCCGCTCCAGCTCGCGGTGCCAGGCCAGCGCACCGCGCCGTGCCGAGAGCACCACCACCAGGTCGTCTGGCTGGAGCTGCTGGCGCAGCATGGGAAGCAGATTGCTCCAGCGGTCTACGAACTCCCACTCCATCGGCACCTGCGGCTTCACCTCCAAGTTCAGCTTCTCGTAGCGCGATGTGTCGCCACGGACCACCAGCGCGCGGATCGGGGCGCCCAACTCGTTGGCGATCAGCTTCACCGAGCGGAGCGCCAGGAGGAAGCCGGGGTGGTGCTTGCTCCCCGGCGGCACGACGAGGACGATGCGCTTCGTGGTGTTGAGCGGGTGGCCGAGCTTGGTGACGAGCACCAGCTGACGGGTCTGGTCCAGGAGCTGGTCCAGCACGGTGCCGAAGATGCGCTGTTGCGGAGACCTGCGCCCGTCCCACCCGATGATCACCGTCGAGCTGCGGCTCTCCGCGATCCCGCGTGCGATCCCCGTGGGGATGTTGCGGGCTACACGGGTGAGAGGGACGACCGGCACCTCGGCGCCGGCGGCGTAGATCACGGCGTGGCCGAGCATCTTCTCCGCTTCCGCGACCTGCGCATCCGACCCGCCGCTCGCCTCCGAGACCACCATGAGCGGGTGGATCGGCTCCTCCGAGCGCGACCCCCGCAGCATGAAGGCGATGTCCAGGAGCGCCTCCGCGGTCGCGGGGTTCGAGATCGGGATCAGGATCCGCTGCGGCGCCTCGCTCGGGTCGTACGGCTTCTGCTCCTCTTCCAGCGCGATCCGCCGCCCGAACATCTCCACCAGAGACGGGCCGACCAGCCCCGTTATCAGGATCATCACGATCACCGCGTTGACGACCGTCTCTTCGAACAGGCCGATCTCGAGACCGACGAAGGTCACGGCGAGCGTCGCCGCGGCCTGGGGCACCGAGAGGCCGAACATCAGGATACCTTCCTCGCGCGAGTAGCCGAAGATCCTTTGGCTGATCCATGCGCCGGCGAACTTCCCCACGACGACCATCCCCGTGATCGTCGCCGCGAGGATCCAGATACGGGCGCTCCCCGCCAGCACCCGCACGTCCACCAGCATGCCGACCGAGATTAAGAAGAATGGGATGAACAGCGCATTGCCGACGAAGCGCACGCGGTTCATCAGCGGCCCCTGGTTGGGGATCAGCCGGTTGAGCGTTAGACCGGCCAGGAACGCGCCGATGATCGGCTGCGCACCGGCCAGGCCGGCGAGATACGCGGAGGCGAAGAGCACCACCATCAGGAAGATGAACTCGGACGGCGCCTGTCCCGGCGTGTTGCGGAAGAACCATCGGCCCAACCGCGGTACTCCCCAGAACACCAGAGCGACGTACAGCGCCAGGATGCCGACAAGCCGCACCCAGAAGCCGGCGCCGAGGTCGCCCTCCAGCGAGCCCGCGACGATGGCGAGCACGCCGAGCGCCACCGTGTCCGTGACCAGCGTCCCGCCCACCACCGTGGTCACCGCTGTGTTCTTCACCAGCCCGAGCCGGCTGACGATCGGGTAGGCGAGCAGCGTGTGCGAGCCGATGATCGAGCCGATCAGCACCGACGCCGCCATCCCGTACCCCAGCAGCGGCATGAATACGATGGAGAGCGCAGCGGGAATTCCGAAGGAAATCAGGCCGAAGACGATGCTGCGCTTCCGGTACTCCGAGAAGCGGTTCAGGTCCAGCTCCAGCCCCGCGAGGAAGACCAGGTACAGGAGGCCGACGGTGCCGAGCAGCACAATGGTGGGGTCGCGCGCCAGCAGGCCCAGGCCATGTGGCCCCACCACCGCGCCCGCTACGATCAGCCCGATGATCCCCGGAACCCGGAAGCGCTCGAAGAGGAGCGGAGCGGTCAGGAAGAGCCCCATCGCCAGTGCTACGATCAGCACGGGATCGGTAATCGGCAAAGACATGTCGATTCCGTCTGCCAGGCTGGAGAAGAAGTAAGCGAAGCCCGCGTAGAGTCGGCGGTTCCGCGAATCAAGTTACGAACGGAAAGTTATGCGTAGACGGAAGCTGAGACAACGTCCCGGAGTCAGCGCGCGTATCGAGGGCTGCGAAAAACCGGTCAGGTGGGCGGGGGAGGGCGGCGGATTCTGTTTCGAGAGCCGAGCTGTGGTGAGGGTGGCGACTTCACGGGGCACAACTATCCCGGCTCCGCGGGATCCTCCCAAGGGACTTCTTCCCGCTCTTCCACCGTCCGGTCCAATCTGGAAATGCGGTGTTGGAGGGAAGCGACCCGGTCCCGGAGAGCGAACGTGTACATGCCCACCGCACTGAGCGCCAGGGCGAACAGCGCGGCGGCGATCCACCCGAAGTGCAGCGGCTGATGGAACGCATGGTGCGTAAAGAGCAGCCCCGCCATCCCGGCGGCCACCATCCACCCCGCCCAGCGGCCCGATTGCGACGCGGTCTGCCGGAACGGCAGGGTTGCGGGAACGGAAGTGGTCTGGCCATCGGGGCTGTCCCCGGACTTGTCGGCTCGAGCGCGCGCGAGGATGCGTGCACGCATCCTCGCAGAGCGGACCGGGTCCATCGGTCGGCCCGGCACAAGCTCCGCGAGAGAGGCCACGGCCTCGTGGTATTCCTGCAGCAGCCGTGCGCACCCGCGGCACTCGTGGAGGTGAGCCTCCAACAGAGCCCGCTCCTCGATCCCGAGCGCACCCAACGCCGCGGCAGCCAGGATCTCCTGCGCTTCTTCGTGAGATATAACGGTACTCACCCCCTTTCCATCTTCAGGAACGACAGCTGTTCACGGAGCTTCCTCATCGCCAGCCGTATCCTCGTCTTGACCGTGCCGAGCGGCTCACCCGTCCGCGCCGCGATCTGCGAATGGCTGAGCCCGTCGAAAAAAGACATCTCCACCACCTGCCGCTGTTCTACCGGAAGCTCGCCCAGCGCCTGCGTGATGAATTCCCGGTGCTCCGCCTGCTCCGCCTGAAGGAGCGGGCTGTCCGCACCGGAGGCAGACTCGAGCTGAACAGGATCGGAAAACTCGCCGGCCGCATCTTCCCGCGACCGGCCGCGGACGCGGAGCCGGTCGAGGGCGCGGCTGCGGGCTATCATGAGGAGCCAGGTGCTGACGGAACCGCGCGAGGGCGCGTGCCTATCTGCGGTACGCCACGCCTGCCAAAAGGTTTCCTCCACCACGTCCTCGGCATCGTCTGCTTCACGGAGCATGACGTAGACAAGTGAATGGATCCGCTCCGCCCATCGGTCGTACAGGACGGCGAGGGCCGATTCGTCCCCACCGGCCATCTGTTGCACGAGCGCCACGTCGCGCGACTCGGGCGTTTCCCGCTCCGGCAGAGCCCCCGGGAGCGGAGTGGGG
>JACDHR010000607.1 GCA_013820915.1 Gemmatimonadota bacterium | reverse complement strand
AGAACGTCGAGCTCGATCCTGGCCACGCCACTCCCGGGGCTGGGGAAGCGGGTGAACACCTCGGGATCGTGTCCGGGCACGATCAGCCGAGGGTCCGTCGCCAGCTCCCGCATCCGGGCCTGCGCCTGGAGATTCGATTCCCGATCCAGCGTC
The DNA here is from genome assembly GCA_013820915.1 of Gemmatimonadota bacterium. Taxonomy (GTDB): domain Bacteria; phylum Gemmatimonadota; class Gemmatimonadetes; order Longimicrobiales; family Longimicrobiaceae; genus JACDHR01. The sequence goes on along the minus strand of JACDHR010000607.1, from coordinate 2,158 downwards.
TGCGCGATCGGCAGGCGATTCTCCAGGTTCTCGTACAGGTACAGGTTGTCCGAGGCGATCACCACCGTGCCGTCGGCCGTGCGCACCCCGACGTACTGGGATGCATACGTGTGCCGCCCTCCGGTATAGACCCTCACGCCGGGGATGATCTCTCGCGCATCCCCGTCCACCAGCATCACGCGCCCGAGCTCATGGAGCCGCAGCAGCAGCGCGGCATCTTCGGGATCCACGCCGGTGTTTCCGGAGCGTCCCTCACCCGAGGTATAGTAGCGGAACTCTTCCTCCTGAATCCACACGCGCGCCTGCGGGAAGAGCTCGATGCTGCCCGCATGATCCCAGTGCAGGTGGGTGATGATGATGTCGGTGATCTCCTCGGGTCGAAGCCCCACCTTGGCGATCGCCTTCGAGGGTCGCACGAACTCCTGCACCCTCCAGCGCGCGAGGTGCTCGTCGCGGAAGAAGCCGGCGTCCACCAGCACGTTTCGGCCATCCGGCCCCCGGAGCAGCCAGATCATCAGGGCGATGTCCAGCGTGCGCGTGCTGTCCGCCCCGGCGACCAGCGCTCGCACCGGGAAGGCGGGGATCACGCCATAGCGGATGGCGTAGACCTCGTAGGTGGGGAGATCCCCGGGCTGGCGCTGCGCGAGGCGGTCCTGCCTGGCCGCACATGCCGTGAGGCCGATCCCGGCGAGTGCGAGAAGCAATGGCTGGAGCAGTTTCTTCATGGAATCCACGTTCACCTCTCTCGTGAGGGCCGACTACTGCGCGAGAGCGGGGTGGAGCACGGCATCGAGATCCTCGCGCAGCCAGCTCGCCGCCGATCCCTCCTGGTAGAACGCCCAGGTCATCAGCGAGCCGCTCAGCGTGACTTCGACTGCGCGTGCCAGCGCGCCGGTGTCCACCTCCGGCGCCAGCTCCCCGGCGGCGGCCGCCTCGTCGAGCAGCTCGCGGATCTCCGCGCGGGTGGCGCGTGCCTGCTCGCGGACGTGCCGGTGCAGCTCCGGATCGGTCAGGTCGAGCTGCAGGTAGGCGAGGTGGTGCGCCAGCCCGCCGGGTCCCTCCCCCATCTGCGCCATGCACTCCGCGTACGCGCGCAGCGTAGCCAGCGGCGAGGGATGGGCCGCGCGCAGCTCGGCGAACATCATGGGCGTCGCGTCTGCCAGCTGCTCCGTCATCGCGACCATCAGGCCGTGCTTGGAGCCGAAGCGCTGCACCAGCGCGCCGGCCGTCAGCCCCGCCTCGGCGGCGATGTCGGCCAGCGTCCACTGCGCCGGGCCGAGCCGCGACATGATACGCTGCGCCGCCGCGAAGATCTCCTCGTCGCTCGCCTTGCGGGGTCTCGGGCTCATGGCTCTTGACGGTTTCTGAAGACCGATTTAGAATAGTTACTGCATTGCCGTTTAGTATACTCCCTGGGGGGTCGGAGCGCTACCAGGCCCTCACCCCCTAACCCCCTCTCCCACGGGGGGAGAGGGGGAACAGTATAGTACCGGGTCAGCATCAACCCCTCTCCCAGCATGGTGCTGCGCTTCGCGCACCAGACAACAGGGAGAGGGGTGCGAGCCCCAGCGAGCGGGGTGAGGGCCAGGACGGAGATCTCAACGCGGAGGTCGGAATGAAGCCACTGGCAGGAAGAGTCGCAGTGGTCGCGGGAGCCACGCGGGGCGCGGGACGGGGCATCGCGCGGATGCTGGGCGAGGCAGGGGCGGCGGTGTACTGCACCGGGCGCAGCAGCCGGAGCCAGCCGAACACCAGCGGCCACCACTACGCCGGCCGCCCGGAGACGATCGAGGAGACGGCGGAGCTGGTGGAGGCCGCGGGCGGCAGGGGGATCCCCGTCCGTGTGGACCACACGGTCGAGGCCGAGGTGGCGGAGCTGTTCGAGCGCGTCGTGCGCGAGCAGCGGCGGCTGGATGTGCTCGTCAACGTGCTGACAGGTCCCCCGGCCACGTATGGGACGCCGTTTCTGGAGCAATCGGTCGAGCAGGGGCGCGAGATGTTCGATGCCTGGCTCTGGCCGCACGTGGCGACCTGCCGGCACGCGGCGCCGCTGATGGTCGAGGGGAGATCCGGTCTCATCGTCGAGATCATCGAGCAGGAGAGCATCGGCTACCACGGCGAGTTCTACTTCGACCTCTACGAGAGCGCGCTGAAGCGG
>JACDHR010000606.1 GCA_013820915.1 Gemmatimonadota bacterium | reverse complement strand
GCCTTGGCGATCTCCACTGTCTGCTGCTGGGCCACGGACAGGTTGCGGACGAGGGAACGCGGGGAGATACCAGCCTCGGCGTTCAGGGACCGCAGGATGTGCTCGGTGTCCGCCTCCATCCGCCGCTCGTCCACCATGCCGCGCGCGATCGGCTCCCGGCCAAGGAAGATGTTCTGCGCCACGGTCCGGTCGGGTAGGAGAGTGAATTCCTGATAGATGATGCTCACGCCCTTGAGCTGCGCCTCGCGGGGGTGTCCGAAGTGGACCTGCTCCCCGCCCAGCAGGATCGTGCCAGCATCGGGCTGGTACGCCCCGGCCAGGATCTTCATCAGGGTCGACTTTCCGGCCCCGTTCTCGCCCAGGATGGCGTGGACCTCGCCGGCGCGGCAATCCAGATCGACGTCCTCGAGCACGGACACGCCCAGGAAGCTCTTGGCGATGCCGCGCATCTCGAGGACCGGACGCTCACTCGCGGACGACCCCGTGCCGCCCACCAGGCGGCCCGAGTCCTGGACGAGCTCCCCGCTCAACTGATTGGCGCCGCCGTCCCCGCCACCCGCGAGTCGGCCGGAAAGAGCACGTTGGGCACGATCTCCCGAAGCCACAGTTCCAGCTGCCCGGGGTTCGGCGTCATCGTGTGCAGCACGAAGTACTGGACGCCGGCGTCCACGCGCGCCTGGAGCTTGGCCACGATCTCGTCCGGTGTCCCAAACAGGTAGACCGACTCCAGATAGTCGTCGCCGCGCGCTTCGCTCATCACCCGCGCGTAGGCGGTGTGCTGCTCGCGGAGCACCCGATCGCGGTCGTTGTCGAGCACGAAGTGCAGAAAGTTCTCGTGAACCACGGCGACCTCGCGCGGGTCTCGACCCTCCTTCCGGAGATAGCCCTGGAGATCCTGCCAGTCCGAAGCGATCTGCTCAGGCGGGGAAGTGGGCCGAGGGATCCAGCCGTCGCTGCGGGCGATGCGGGCCATCACCGCGGGGTGGAACAGTGGCGCTTCGGGAGACTTCTCACTGGCGAGCTGGCTTCCCCCGCCGATCCAGACAGGCGGCATCCGCAACGGCCGGGGGTCGATGGTCACGTCCCGGAGCTGGTAGAGCTGCCCGTCGTAGCTGAAGGACTCCTGAGTGAGCAGACCCTTCAGGATGTCGAGCACCTCGTCCGTGCGCCGGCCCCGCTCGCTCTTGTGGGTGCCCACCGCCTCGAACTCCGGCCCGTACCAGCCGACGCCCCCGCCGATGATGTAGCGATCCCCGGACAAGTACTCCAGGGTCGCGATCTGCTTCGCCAGGATCACCGGGTGGCGCAGCGGCAGGATCAGGATGCTGGTACCCAATCGCACGCGCTCCGTCGCCGCCGCCACGAAGGTGAGCGTGGTGAGTGGATCCAGCCAGGAAACGTCGTAGAAGTGCCGCGCGGCGATCACGTGATCGGTGATGAAGATGGAGTCGAAGCCCAGCCGCTCGACCTCGCGGGCGAACTCGATCAGACCCCGCACGCGCTCCGGTCCGTCCTCCGGCCAGATGTAGGAGGGCAGGAAGACCCCGAACCGGGAGGGGTCGCCCGGCATCTGGGCCCTGGTGGACGCCGACTCGACCGCTTCGAGCGTCATGCCGCGACCGGCGTCAGCACGCCCAGCGAGAGAAGCGCCCGGCGCACGTCCTCACGCTCCTCGGGGCTGACGGGGAGCAGCGGGGGCCGCACCGTGGCCGTCGGGATGATCCCCTGCATCACGAGGCCCTCCTTGATGCGGGCGCGGTAGTTCCGGACGGGTGGCCGTCCGAAGACCGCCTCGATGAGCGGCGCCAGCTGTTCCGAGAGCTGTTGCGCCCGCGCCACGTCCCCCGCCTGGTATGCCCGGACCATGTCCACCTGCTGGCGCGTGGCGATCGCCGCCATGCCGATCAGTGCACCGGTGGCACCGAGCACGAACGACTCCAGGATGAAGTTGTCGTTGCCGGTCAGAAAGGCGATCGGGCGCAGTCGGCGGAGCGCGTTCCGCATCGCGATGAAGCGAGTCGCATCGAAGGACGCCTCCTTGATGGCGACCACGCTGGGGATCCCGACCAGGCGTCCCAAGGTCTCGTCATCGAACAGGACGCCGCCCAACGAGGCCTGAAGCTGGAACAGGACGAGCGGTGTGTCGGTGACTTCGGCGATCGCCGCGTGGTAGGCGTAGGGGATCTCCGGATCAAGCGGCTGGCCACCGTAGGCCGGGATGGGAAAGACCAGCAGTCCGGCGGCGCCCAGCCCCGCAGCGTCGCGCGCAAGCTCCTGCGCCTGAGTGGTATAGCTCGCACCGAGGCCGCAGATC
>JACDHR010000189.1 GCA_013820915.1 Gemmatimonadota bacterium | reverse complement strand
TCTCGGAGGGCTTCTCCGGACAGAAGATTGCCGTCGGCCCGCCCTTCTTCAATCGCGTGAACATCCCGATCGGGCTGCTGCTCCTCGGGCTGCTCGGGGTCGGGCCGATCATCGGGTGGCGCAAGGCAAGCCCGCGTAACCTCCGGCGGAATTTCACGCTGCCGGCGGCCGTGGGGCTGACCGTGGGAGCGCTGCTCTGGGCCGCCGGCGTGCGGCACACCTACGCGCTGCTGACCTTCGTGCTGGGCGCGTTCACGATGACGACGATCGTGGTCGAGTTCTACAAGGGGACGCGCGCGCGGGCGAGTATCGAGCGCGAGTCGGTCGTCCCGGCGTTTTTCCACCTGATCCTTCGTAACCAGCGGCGCTACGGCGGCTACATCGTCCACGCCGGGATCGTGGTGATGTTTGCCGGGTTCGCCGGTGCCGCGTTCGACGTCGAGAAGCAGGTCTCGCTGCGGCCCGGCGAGAGCGTGGAGGTCGCCTCGCCGTTCGGCCACACCTACCGTCTCACCTACCAGGATCTATCGTGGTACAACGCCACGAACATGACGAAGGTGATCGCCGCGGTGCGGGTCGAGAAGGACGGCCGCGCGGTGGGGCAGCTGACGGCGGAGAAGCGTGCGTACCGGCAGCGGGAGGAGCAGACCAGCCACGTGGGGATCCGCCGCGCCTGGAACGAGGATCTGTACATGATCCTCGCGGGAATCGACGATATCAACGGATTCCTCGAGGGAACAAACCCGCGTCCATTCGCGACCTTCCGAATTCTCGTCAACCCGCTGGTACCGTGGATCTGGCTTGGTGGGGCGATCATGGCGATAGGCACGCTGATCGCGCTGTGGCCCACACCCGCGCCGGCTCCGCCGACCGCGCCGCGTGCGCCCGGTGCGGGCGCTGCGCCCCGGCCGCGCGGTCGTGAAGCCGAGCTCGTGGAGGTGTGAGATGAGGGGACAGGGGACAGTGGACAGGGAACAGCGAACGATTCGAGATCGCATTAGGGCAGGCATCGCGGTGATCGTGTTGCTCCTATGCGCCGGCGTCGTTCCGTCCGCTGCGCAGTCGGATGCCGAGCCGCCGCGCACCCCTGCGTCCGAGGAGGTGGCGAAGCGCTCGATCGGGGAGATCCGCTCGCCGTACTGCCCCGGGCTCATGCTGGAGGTGTGCCCCAGCCCGCCGGCGGAGTTCCTGCGCGACAGCATCCACATGCTCGCAGCTCAGGGGGCCAGCAGCGGCGAGATCGTCGAGTGGATGATCGCCAACCACGGCGAGGAGTGGCGCGCAGTGCCGAAGCGGAGCGGGGCCGGGCTCTGGGCGTGGATCCTCCCGCCACTCGCGCTGCTGTTCGGAGCCGGCGTGGTCGTGCTGAAGCTTCGTAAGCTGCGCGAGCCCGCCGTGGCCCGCGCTCCCGCCGCGTCTGCCCTGACGGAGGTGGAGCGCGAGCAGCTGGCCGCAGCGCTCGCGGAGTGGGAGCACTCGCCCGAGGAGCCGTCATGACGCTCCTCCTTGCGGCGGCGCTGATGGCGTGCGTGGCCGGCTTCGTGGTCGTCCACCCGATCCTCGCCCGCCGTAGTGCGCTCCTCAAGGATGTCACCTCCGGCGGCGTGCTCGACGCCGAAGCGCGGAAGCGCGTTGCACTCACCTCGCTGCGCGAGCTGGAGTACGATTACCTGGGCGGCAAGCTGGACGAGGCCGACTACCTCGGGCTGCGCGACCGGCTCTCACTCGAGGCGCTGCAGGCGATCCGCGCTGCGGAGGCCGTTCACACCCCACTCCGCGTCGAGATCGCCGGCGCTGCCGCCGATGTGACGGGGCATGTCTGCGGCTATGTCAATCCGCCTGGCAGCCGCTTCTGTGCGGAGTGCGGAGCGCGGCTCGGGTGAGTTCCGTGCCGCTGGCGGAAGGGCAGACTCCGTCCGCGATCGAGGTCCGTGCGCTCGAGAAGTGGTACGGGGTCCTTCCCGCCGTGCATGGCATCGACTTCTCGCTCGCCGCCGGTGAGTTCCTCACCATCTTCGGCCCGAACGGTGCGGGGAAGTCGACCCTCCTCCGTATGCTGTGCGGCGCCGTGCGCCCCACGCGGGGCGAGGTCCGCATCGAGGGGGAGTCGGTGTGGAAGGGCGAGGGTGCGTGGCGGCACCGGATCGGCGTTCTCTCGCACCAGACCTTTCTGTACGCCGGGCTTTCCGCGTCCGAGAATCTGGAGTTCTATGCCAGACTCTACGGCGTGAGCGAGCGCCGCAGCCGGGTGGACCGCGCGCTGGAAGAGGTGGGGCTCTGGGAGCGCCGTGCGGATGCGGTGCGGGGGTTCTCGCGCGGGATGCAGCAGCGGCTCGCACTCGCGCGCACCCTGCTCCATGATCCCGCGGTGGTGCTGCTCGACGAGCCGTATACAGGCCTCGATCCGCACGCCGCCGCGCTGCTGCGCCGCGTGCTCGAGCGCCTGAAGGATGGGCGGCGAACGGTGGTGCTCGTGACCCACAACCTCGCGCAGGGTCTGGAGCTCGCCGACCGGGTGGTCGTGCAGGTGCGCGGCGTCTGGGTCTCGGATGAGCCGCGGGCCGCGGTATCTTCCGGGCATTTCGAACAGGTCTACTACGACCGCGTCGCCGGCGCGGTCTGAGTGCGATGGTTCCTGGCACAGGTGGCGACGATCGCGGAGAAGGATCTGCGGCTGGAGTTCCGCTCCCGCGAGCGGCTCCTCACCATGGTCACCTTCGCCGCGCTAGTGGCCGTCATCTTCAGCTTCGCGCTCGACCCGACGGTCCGCGCGCGGAGCATCCTCGGCGCGATGCTCTGGGTGACGGTTCTGTTCGCCGGCACGCTGGGCCTGGGGCGGTCTTTCGCGGTGGAGCGCGAGCAGGAGACGCTCACGGGCGTTCTGCTCGCGCCGGTGAACCGCGGGGCGCTCTACCTGGGCAAGTTCCTCGCGAACCTGGTGATACTACTGCTGGTGGAGCTGGTGATCTTCCCGGTGTACGCGCTCTTCTTCCAGGCCAGCTTCGCGGGCTCTTACCTCGGGCTGACGGCGGTGGTGGTGCTCGCGACGATCGGGTTCATCGCACTCGGCACGCTTTTCAGCGCGATGACGGCGCATACCCGGCTCGGTGACACGCTGCTCCCGATCCTCTTGCTGCCGCTGATGATCCCCGTTGTGATCTTCGCCGCGGGTGCAACCCAGCGGCTGCTCGTCGGCCGCCCGATCGAGGAGATCGCCGCGAGCCTGCGCATGCTGCTCGCCTTCGATCTGATCTACCTGGCCGTCTGTACGACCCTCTTCCAATATGTCGTCGATGAATGAAGTGAAACCTTTCGAGTCCATGCAGGGGACCCGCCGCTGGGCGGCCGGTTTTGCGGTGCTCGCGGCCGCGGTGATCCTGTACGCGTTCTGGATGATCTTCTTCTATGTGCCCACCGAGCGGAGCATGGGGATCGTTCAGCGCATCTTCTATGTGCACGTACCCTCCGCGTGGGTCGCGTTCCTCGCGTTCGGCATCGTGGCCCTCTGCTCGGCCGGGTACCTCTGGCTGCGCGACGAGCGGCTGGACGCGATCGCGGTGTCAGCGGCGGAGCTGGGCACCATCTTCACCACCATCGTCCTGATCACCGGCCCGCTCTGGGGCCGGATCGCATGGGGCGCCTGGTGGGTGTGGGAGCCGCGGCTCACGCTCACGCTGCTGCTCTGGTTCATCTACGTCGGCTATTTCATGCTACGCGGCGCCACCGACAATGTGGAACAGGGGAAGCGTTTCGGCGCGGTGCTGGGGATTGTCGGCGCTTTCAATATCCCGCTGATCCATATGAGCGTGCAGTGGTTCCGCTCGCTGCATCCGCAGCCGGTGATCCTACGCCCGGAAGGGCCGCAGGCGGACCCCGAAATCGTGCAGACGCTGCTCGTGTCGCTGCTCGGGTTTACGCTTGCCTTCTTTGCGCTGCTTTTGTACCGCTATGGGCTGGAGCGCCTGCGGGCGCAGGTGGAGCTCGCGCGGGCGCGACGCCAGCGCCCCCGGCCGATCCCCGTTTCCGAAGGAGCACTCCGTTGATTCGTTGTACTGCAATGCTTGCCGCGGTGGTGCTGGTTCTGGCGCTACCCGTTTCTTACACGGGCGCCGCCAGCGCGCAGGGCCCCGACACACCTGTCTCATCCGAGGCGGGCGCGGCGCCGGCCGCCACGACGCCGACCACGCTTTCCGCACCGGCACAGCCGGGAGCGGAAGCTTCGCCGTTCGCCGCTCCGGTCCAGCCGCCGCGGACGCTGCGCGCGTACTGGCACGTCTTCATTGCCTTCGCGGTGACGTGGGTGCTGCTCTTCGGCTACGCGCTTTCGCTCGGCCGGCGCTGGGCACGGTTGGAGCGGGAGATCCACACGTTGGCCGGCAAGGGATAAGGCGCTCCCCGGAACCGGTTCCGCGCGCCGGGTGGTGAAACATCCGGCGCGCTCTACATTGGGGATTCCCGGCGTGATGCTTGCGTAAAACAATGCGGTTTCGCGGGTGCCGCGCCAGGCTCCCGGGAGCTGCGGTCGCGAGCCGGTCCCGCTCCGCTTCAGCTTTGCCAACCCGTCACCAGAATGGAGGTGCATGATGGCAGGATTTACACTCCCCGATCTCCCCTACGCCTACAACGCGCTGGAGCCGCACATCGACGAGCAGACGATGCGGATCCATCACACCAAGCATCACCAGGCGTACGTCAACAATGCGAACGACGCGCTCAAAGGTCACGACGATCTGCAGAACATGAGCGTCGAGGAACTGCTGCGGAACCTGAATCGCGCGCCGGAGGACATCCGTACCAAGCTGCGCAACAATGCCGGCGGTCACGCGAACCATTCGCTCTTCTGGCAGATCATGGGCCCGAACGGTGGTGGCGAGCCGTCAGGCGCGCTGGCGGACGCGATCCGCTCCTCGTTCGGCGACTTCAACGCGTTCAAGGAGAAGTTCGCCAATGCCGGCAAGGGCCGCTTCGGCAGCGGCTGGGCGTGGCTGGTGGTTGATGGCGGCAACGTGAAGGTGACGGATACCGCCAATCAGGACTCCCCGCTAATGGAGGGCCAGACGCCGATCCTCGGGCTCGACGTGTGGGAGCACGCCTACTACCTGAAGTACCAGAACAAACGCCCAGACTACATCGACGCCTGGTGGAACGTGGTGAACTGGCAGGAGGTGGGGCGGCGATTCGAGCAGGCGCGGCGCTAGGCGCAGACGCTTCGCAATGGTCCGGCCCCTGTCCGTTATGCGGCAGGGGCCGTAGGTAGGTTCCCCGGAGCACTTGCATACCAGGCTTACGTCGCGGGTGGGTGGGGCTGCGCCTCGCCGCAGAATCGACGCAGTTCGGCGGCCGTGGGCACTTCCGCGCGGAGGCGTGTGTCCCGCACCATTGCGTGCTCGTCGAGCAGGAGGCGGGTAGGTGTGGCGAAGATGCCGAGGTTGCGGAGCACATCGCGCTCCTCGTCTGATGCCTGCCGGATACGCAGCACGCGGTCCGTAGACAGGCGGTGTCGGCGGACGAAGTCGTCGATCTCCGCGTCGGGGCCGGCAAAGATCCAGTACGGAAGGGGAGTGGTGTCGGCTTCGATCGTCGCTATGCGCTCGGCAAGCCGCCGGCACCAGGGGCAGCCGGGCTCGCAGATGAAAGCGGTCCAACAGGGCTCCGTCGGCCGCTACGCTCTCTGGTCGGGCCAGCTCAGCAGCTCAGCAGCTCGGCGGTGAATCGCTGTTCGGGCAGAAGCGGCGCCACATCATCTTCGATTTCTTCGGCGGCAGATTCCGCGGTACTTCACCCCACCTGCTGCCAGGCGACGGTGAGCAGGAGAAAAACGGCAGCCGTTCCGAGTAGAAGAGTCTTGAGCATCGTCGAGTGTCTCCGGTGCCGTAAGGGTCAATCCTTGATTCTGCAGCGGCTACCGCCTTCGCGGCCGCAGCCCGAGGAGCACGGGGTAGGTATCGTCCGCATAGGTGAGCACGTAGAACGTTTCCCCATCGTCCGTATCCATCGACCACGAGCTGGACGGGAGCCGGTACGATCTGCGGTACTCGCCGTCCAGGCCGTAGACGTCGATCAGCACCGTGGGCTCGCCCTCCATGTGCGACATCCGGATCGGCCGGCCGCCGAAGAGCATGAAAATCTCTTCACCCACGATGCTTACGGCACGGGCGCCGAAGCGGGCAGTGTCCGCACCCATCGCGCGCTCACGCGGGCCGGACTTCAGCGCGAAGAAGATCGGATCGATGTAGCGGTGCACGGCGGCGGAATCGCCACGGTGGACGATGAAGCCGGGGCCGAACTCGAAAGCGGTGACCCATGTGTCTCCAGGGGAGCTGCTCGACGTTGGGGCGGTCCGGATATTTAAACTGATGTCCAGAGGCTCCGGCCATGCGGATCGCGCCGTGGAAAGGAGACGAAGCGAATCCGGCTCCGCGATCATCACTGCATGCTCCGGGTCCTGGCTCGTAAAAACGATCCGATCGTGGAGGGTGGTCAACACGCCAGGCTGAACGGGTAAGTGATGCATGGGAATGTCGCGAACGACTTCTCCTCCCGGGGAGAGCTCTACAACCTTGCGATTGTCCACATCCAGCACCGAAAGGTTGCTCGTGGGAGATACATCCATGTGAACAGCGTTTCTGAACTCACCGGGTCCTCCGCCCCGTCGACCTGTCGTCCAGAGTAGAACGCCGTTGCGGGAGAATGCCCGCACGTTCTGATTCCGGAAATCCAAGACAGCGATGGTTTCTCCCCACAGCCGAACGATGCTTGGATTCAAAAGGGTGGTGTCATCCGGACTGGCTGCACCAACGCGGAGAACTGTATCCCACGCCTGCTCCGCGAAGGTCCGATCGGGGTACGCACGAACGGCATCCCCCTGCTGGTCCGCAGGTTGGCATCCCGTTGCTCCGATCAGGAGTAATCCGGCTGACAACAGATAGAGGGCTCGCAAGTGATGCATCGCGCTGTATTCGTACGCTGGATCGGTTGCCCCGTGGCCCTGCCTACGCCACCAACAGAGGGTCACGGGTTCCAAGTGGCTACGCCCGTTATCCGCAGCTCGGGCAGTCGCCGGTTCCGCCACACTCAGCGACGATCCAGGACACGCAGCTTCCCGGTCCCGGCTCGATCACCGGTCCGCTGGGGTCCAAGCCGCCGTAGCACGCACAGCTACGAACATCGTCGGCAGCTGCGGGTGTGGGCGCCGGAGGAGGAGGCAAGGCCGCCCCAGCGGCTCGTGCGGAGTACGGATACCGTGCAGCCCATAAGGTCAAGGGGCGCAAGCGTCACCTGGTGACCGACACGCTCGGCCTCCTGCTCGCGGTGCTCGTCACCTCCGCGAGCACGCAGGAACGGGATGCGGCGATACCCGCCATGGAGCTTGCAAAAGCCAAAGTGCCGGGGATTCAGATGCTCTACGTCGATGGCGGCTACGCCGGTGCCCGCTTGGCAGGAGATCCGTCGTAAGCACGGACTCGAGGTCGAGGTGGTCCGGCACCCGCGCGGGCCGCAACGTCGGGCGCTGGCACCAGGGGCAACTGCCTCTCTTCGAGTTGCCCACGGGCTTTGTGGTGCTTCCGAAGAGATGGGTCACCTGAGCGCACCAACGCATGGAACG
>JACDHR010000188.1 GCA_013820915.1 Gemmatimonadota bacterium | reverse complement strand
CTTGGCAAGGTTGCGCTCTACCAACTGAGCTATGCCCGCAAAACCGACCACCACTTCACAACAAAGCCACTGAGCACGCGAAGCGTGCGAAGTTTCGGAATCACACTTTCGTACTTTCGTATCTTCGCACTGCGCGAAGCGCCTTCACGCTCCCACGGGGAATCGAACCCCGGTCTCCACCTTGAAAGAGTGGCGTCCTAACCGTTAGACGATGGGAGCTCACTCTTCGCAAGCTCACGATGGGATTCGAACCCATGACCTCTTCCTTACCAAGGAAGTGCTCTGCCGACTGAGCTACGTGAGCGCTGTCTTTTTCGTCCCGTCGGCCCGCGAGCCTTCCCAGTACCGCTACGGGGATTCGAACCCCGGTTTCCGCCGTGAGAGGGCGGCGTCCTAGTCCCCTAGACGATAGCGGCATCACCGCGGGCCTTGCAAGCCCTTCTTCGGTACAGGTCAGGAGGGACTCGAACCCCCAACCGCCGGTTTTGGAGACCGGTGCTCTACCAATTGAGCTACTGACCTACGTCAGCGATGGCCAGGGAGGGAATCGAACCCCCGACACCACGATTTTCAGTCGCGTGCTCTACCAACTGAGCTACCTGGCCGCACGCCGATCCAGCAAAAAGCCGCCCGGCTGCGGCGGCAGGGTACAACGATCCTGCAATAACGACCCTTCAATAGCGGGGGCGGGATTCGAACCCGCGACCTTCGGGTTATGAGCCCGACGAGCTACCAGGCTGCTCCACCCCGCGAAGAACAGCAATAATAATCGATTCCAGCCCCCGCGTCAACCCCTCGCACGTGTTCCCGATCGCTGCCCAAACGCCGAGTCGCATGTACCAGAGGGATTCCAATGTAACATATCCTCGAACGCAGGTACAGCCCCCCTTACTCAGCACTGCGATCGCGGATGGGTGATACCGGCTACGGAGATCCCGCCGCGCGGCCCGCCCACGGCTCGTTCCGCTCCAGGCAGTCTGCCAGTTCCGTATACACGCGGAGCAGCGTTTGTGCGAACGCCCTCTCATTACCTGCGTGCGGCTCGAGCGCCACCCGGATCCGCTCCGACAGCGAGCCAGTCTCCACCATCCACTCCACGAGGTCCAGGTACGCTGCCTCGTCCCGTCGTCCTCCCTTGCGGGCACCCGAGAGGAGCTCGCGCAGCACATCGCTTGCGAGGGCACCTCCGTTCGTGGCCCGCTCTACCATATTGCCCAGGTGCGGAGCCCGCACGCGGGCCACGCTTCCGTGCCGGATCGTCGCATGGAAATCCGCCACCAGCTCCGCATGGTCGGGAAGCGCGAGCCTTCCGGTGAGGAGCCGCCGCGTAAGATAACGGAGCGCGGAGCGGACGAACACCGCGACCGCCACGTCCAGCCGCACGCACTCCTGCGTGTCCAGCACGCGGATTTCCAGCGCCTTGCGCGAGAAGCGGATCACGGCGCCTCGCGCGTTCAGGAACTCGTGGCGCAGCCGGCCGGAGTCCGGATACCGGTCCAGCGCCGTGTACATCGGCGCGAGGATCCGCTTGCGGTAGTCCGCGAAGCTGTCGATGTACTCCGGCACGATCTCCCCCTGCGATTCGGGGAGTGCGGCCTGGTGCTGGAGGATCCAGGAGAGCCGGCCGGAAGCCGCCGGCTGCAGCTGCCCGTCGAACACGGGGGAGCTGGCGGCCAGGGCTGGAAGATAGGCGATCAGCAGCGCCGCCGCGTTGTGCATCGCCACCGCCTCGTCTTCGCGGCCGAGCGGGAGATTCACGTGCGCGGCGTGGACATTCACCCAGCCGTGGGTTTTCACGTCGAAGATGCGCGCGTAGGTATCGTAGATTGCCGCGCCCGAGCGCTTCCACAGCTGCGCGGCCTCGGGGTTGAGCCACGGGTGCATCCCGGTCGGGAGGAGGCGCGCGCCGAAGCGCTCCCGCAGGGTCTCTGAGAAACGGCGCACCCCCATGACCATCAGATCCTCGGCCGTACGGAGGTCGGCCATCGGGGCGAGCGTTTTCAGCTCGAACACATGGTCGGCGATCTCATTGGAGAACCCGACCCCGTCCAGCTCCACGTCCGAGGTCGGACGCCCCGCGATGACGCGGAACGCGTCCTCCACACGTGAGGCGGGGTTCAGCTCGTTGTCCACCACCGCGTACTCGAGTTCCAGCCCCACCACCTCGAACGGGCGGTAGTGCCTCCGCGCCTCCGTGGGCATCCGCGGAAGCGCGGAGCGCACCGCTGCCTGGCCGCCCGCGTCCCTATCGCCGTTCTCCTCGATATGACCGAGAAAGTATCCGATCAGGTCCCGGTAGATCGCGTCTCCATCGGCCGTATCGTCCTCGCCGTGATCGAGGTTCGGGTTGTCGTTGATCTCGATCACCACGGCGCCGCCCGCGGTCTCTTTGATGTCCACGCCATAGAGCCCGTCGCCGATCAGCGCGGCGGCGCGAAGCCCCAGATCCACCACCTCGGGCGGCGCCTGCTCGCGCGGCACGGCCGCGACACGGCCGTAGTCCTCACCGCCGCCGCTCTCCACCCGGATCTGCCAGTGGCCACGCGCCATATAGTACCTGGCGGCGAAGAGGAGCCGCCCGCCCAGCACGGTGATCCGCCAATCGAACTCCGTAGGCAGGTACTCCTGCGCAATGATCAGCGGAGATTGGCGGAACATCTCCGCCGCATGCCGCCGGTACTCCTCCCGGGAGGAGACCTTGTGCACCGCGGCGGAGAAGGAGCTATCCGGCAGCTTGATCACGAGCGGATCACCGAGCTCACAGATCTGCTCCCACGGCGTCTTGGAGGTCAACACCATGGTGCGCGGAGTGGGGATCCCCTCGCGACGCAGTAACTCCTCCAGAAACACCTTGTTGCTGCAGCGGATGATGGACTGCGAATCGTCGATCGTCGGCATCCCCAGCGCTTCGGCGCGGAGCGCGAACTGGAAGGCGGGCTCACGGACCCCCGTCAGAGCGCGGATAAAGAGGGCGTCGTACTCGCCGAGTCTGCGAATCTCGTCCAACCCGATCCGCCGTACGTGTACATTCATCCTGGCGGCGACCTGCTCCAGCCGGTCGATCGTCTCCGGTGTCGAGGGGCTGAACGGGTCCTCAGGATCGGTGAGAACCGCGATCGCCGCGCGCGTCTCCTCGCGCGGTCGGGGCGAGCCGCGCCGCAGCAGAAGCTCTTCGTTCATGAACATCCGGCCGAGCCGTCCCCGCTCCTCCTTCGAGAGCTGCTGCAGGGATACCGGCAGCACTTCGGCGACCTTCCACTCGTTCTCCTCTTTGAGGAAGTGGAGGTTGAGCACGGGTACCGGCCATTCGCGATAGACCGCGCGTGCCGCCGCGGAGAAGCGGCGGTCAGCGGGCTCCCCGAAAAAGGCGAGGGTTTCGGCGACATCCTCCGGGAGGGCCATGTCCGGAGGAGGTCGGTTGCGCCGGGTACGACGCACTGTGATATCGACAGTGGGGACGCCCGCCTCCTGCAGCGCGCGATACAGGCCGAACGGCGCCGAGAGGCCCTCGATGGTCTCCACGCTGGGAACCACCTGCTGACCCCGAGCGTCCGCGAGAAGCGAGACGTAATACCCCTTCGTGCGGTAGCGGCAGGAGCGGCAGAGATTGACCACCACCTCGTCCCTGCCCGCGATCTCGGCTCCCCCCTCCAGGTACCGATCCGCCGTGACCACGTTGGTCGCTGCAGGAAGGCCCTCGGCATCGGCGTCGGAGGAGACGACCACCAGCACGCGTCGTTGGCTCATGACGGGCCCTCCTCCTCGGCGCCAACGCCTGGCCATACCTCCAGCAGCACCGCGTCATAGGTGAGATCGCCCAGCAGGATCGAGTTGATCAGACGTTGCGCGTCCACCACCTGACGCCCGTCTTCGGACAGCGGCACGTGCGCCGAGGGGTCGCGCACGCTGAAGCGGCGCCCCCACTGCTCGTAGCCCACGATCACCACGAAGTGGCCGACCGGATCACCGGCTACATCGTCATCCACCAATTCGTGCGTGCCCGCGTCGTGCCTTTCCCGCGGCATACGGTACAGATGCGTAGCCGAGAGCCCCGCCAGCACGGGGTGGTCACGGTCCAGAATCTCACGCAGCAGTTGCGCCGTCAGCTCCTTGAAGCACAGCTCGCCTCCCAGCTCCAGGAAGCGAAGGTATGCCGTGGCGGTGCGGATCCCCGTGGCGGTCCGGAGGTGCGGGATTCTCCGGTGAACCTTTTCCGCCAACTCCCGCATCGGGAGTGCTGCCCAACTGGGGTCGAAGATACGCAGATCGTAGGAGAAGATGCGGGCACCAAACCCCCGCTGCAGCGCGGAGACGCCCAGGAAGACCGCGAGAGTCCCGCCGTCCTCGTTCCGGTCGATCTCACCCACCACCTGCTCCACCTCCAGCGTGAGACCGTAGAAGTTGTAAACCTTTTTCAGGCACGTGGGCCCGCACGTCACATCGTCGGGCTGCAGGAATCGAGGCAAATCCAGCTCGTGTGCGGCGCGGCCACGCTGCTGCGTTCTATCTTCCAAACTCGCGGAGGTATCTACCACCGTGCAACATGTGCGGGGGATCGGATCCGACGGGGCTTCGCCCCTGAACCACCGCATGAGCAAAGGGTATGCCTTCTCACCCCCTGCGCTGCACGGAAGGCGATATGTCGGTATATTACGTAGCAGAACCGGAGCACAGCGAGGAACGAGGAGCGAGGAGAGGCATGAGTGATCGGCGGGAGCAGTGGACACCCGAGCGCGAGGAGGGCGTGGCGACGAAGGAGCGCCCGCGAACTCGAACGCCTCCCCGCTACCGTGTCCTCCTGCACAACGACGATTTCACCACGATGGAGTTCGTGGTGGAGAGCCTGGTGCGCTACTTTCGCAGGAGCGTCACCGAGGCGACGCAGATCATGCTCGAGGTTCATCTGAAGGGCGTCGGGGTTGCGGGCGTCTACACGCGCGAGGTCGCGGAAACCAGGATCGCGCAGGTTACCTCGGCGGCTCAGGAGCAGGGATTTCCACTTCTTCTCACGATGGAGCCGGAGCGCTAAGCTTCGTGGCGCCGACTGTTACTCATAGGCACGAATGTCGAATCCCACCTTGCGCCCAGAGCTAGAGATCTCGCTGCAGTTGGCCGTGATGGAAGCCGTGCGGCGCCGGCACGAGTTCGCCGGGCTGGAGCATCTGTTGTACGCCCTTCTCCACGACACCAGCACCGCGGAGGCGCTGGCGCGCGCCGGAGCGGATATCGACATGCTACATGTGGAGCTCACCCGCTTCTTCGACGAGGAGATTGATTTGCTCTCCCAGGGTGACGATGCGGAGACCGCCCCCACCGTGGCCTTCCGCCGTGTCGTTCAGGGGGCGGTTCTCCAGGTGCTACGTGCGGGGCGGGAAGAGGTGACAGGCACACACGTGGTGGTTGCGATGTGGGAGGAACCCCATGCCTTCGCGGTGCACCTGCTCGAGGAATCGGGGCTGACGCGGCTGGCCGTGGTCCGGCACCTCGCGCACGGCTCTTCAACGGGCGCTCGCCCGGTTGTCGCCCGGGAGGAGAGCGAGGAGGACGGCCGGATAGACGAGGAGGACGGCTGGGGATTCGACGACGACGAAGGCTCGGACCTGTTGGACGGATCTCTCGGGCGCTTTACCGTCGAGCTGGTCGCCCGCGCCGCGGCGGGGCACCTCGATCCGCTGATCGGCCGCGAGCGCGAGATCGCCCGCTCCATTCACATCCTTGCACGTAGACGCAAGAACCACCCGATCTTCGTGGGCGACCCCGGCGTAGGGAAGACGGCCGTGGTCGAGGGGCTCGCCTGGAAGATCCACCGGGGAGAGGTCCCCGCCGTGCTGCGCGATGCGGAGATCTTCGCGCTCGACATGGGCGCGCTGCTCGCCGGCACCCGCTACCGCGGCGATTTCGAGGAGCGGCTCAAAGCGGTACTGGCCGAGCTGGAGGAGCGCCCCCATCCGATCCTCTTCATCGATGAGATCCACACGATCGTCGGTGCCGGCGTCACCGCCGGGGGTGGGAGCCTGGACGCGTCGAACCTGCTGAAGCCCGCGCTGGCCGGCACGGCTGGTGGAAATCTGCGCTTCATAGGGTCGACCACGCGGGACGAGTACCGCTCCCACATCGAGCGCGACCGCGCGCTCGCACGGCGCTTCCAGAAGGTGGAGGTGCACGAGCCGAGCACCGAAGAAACCGTCGCGATCCTTCAGGGGCTACGATCCCGCTACGAGGAGTTCCACGGGGTGCGCTATACGGACGAGGCGATCCGCAGCGCGGTGGAGCTCGCCGCGCGACACCTGCACGACCGCCGCCTCCCGGATACCGCGATCGACCTGCTGGACGAAGCCGGCGCCGCGGCCAAGCTGCTCTCGGATGACACCGAGACACCGGTAGTGGGCGTGGAGGAGGTGGAGACCGTACTCGCAGCCACGGCGCAGATCCCGGCGAAGACGGTCAGCGGATCGGATCGGGAGCGGCTCCGCACGCTCCAGGAGGATCTCAAGTCGCGCGTTTTCGGGCAGGACCGCGCCATCGAGCACCTGTCGTCCGCGATTCGGCTGTCGCGCGCGGGGCTGCGCGACGCGCGGAAGCCGATCGGTGCATTCCTCTTCACCGGGCCTACCGGGGTCGGGAAGACCGAGGTCGCGCGTAGCCTCGCCGAGGTGCTCGGGATCGAGCTGATCCGCTTCGACATGAGCGAGTATACGGAGCGCCATACGGTATCGCGCCTGATCGGCGCGCCACCGGGTTACGTCGGTTTCGACCAGGCGGGGCTCCTTACCGAGAGCGTGATCCGCACCCCGCACGCGGTACTCCTGCTCGACGAGATCGAGAAGGCGCACGCCGACATTTTCAATCTGCTCCTGCAGGTCATGGACTATGGCCGCCTCACCGATCATAAGGGGAAACAGGCGGACTTCCGGAACGTGATCCTGATCATGACCAGCAACGTAGGCGCGGAGGAGCTCTCGCGTCGGCGGCCCGGCTTCGCGGACCGGCCTACCGCGGAGGACGACGGACATGCACTTCGCGATACTTTCTCGCCCGAGTTCCGCAACCGGCTGGACGCGCGCATCCCCTTCTCTCCACTCTCGCTGCCGGTGATGGCGCGCATCGTGGAGCGGATGCTGGACGAGCTCCGTACGCAGCTCTCGGAGCGGAATGTGGAGATCACCTTTACGGATGCGGCTCGCGCCGTGCTGGCGGAGCGGGGGCTGGACCCGCTCAACGGAGCCCGCCCGTTGGCGCGATTGATCCAGGACGAGATCAAGCGACCGCTGAGCGAAGAGCTGCTGTTCGGGCGCCTGGAGCACGGCGGGCGCGTCGTTACGGACGTGGAGGCCGGCCAACTCGTCTTCCGCTATGAGAGCGATGCGGAGGTGCAGTGAAAAGTCCGCCGGGACTTCCCGAACTCTCGCACCTGGGCTTCGCTTCCGGAGGGAGTATGCCCCTCGAGATCGAGCGGAAATACCTGCTGAGCGGAATGCCGCAGCTGCCTGCCTCCGGCGTCAGCACCCTCGAGATCGAGCAGGGATGGCTACCGGGAACCCATCTCCGCGAGCGGATACGGCGCGCACAAACCGCGTCCGGGGTGAGGTTCTACCGCACCGTCAAGTT
>JACDHR010000605.1 GCA_013820915.1 Gemmatimonadota bacterium | reverse complement strand
GCCGGCGTGCCTCCGGCGCGGCTGTGCCGCTGGATGCCTCTACGTAGCTCTTGATACCCCGCAGTGTTCTACTTGCTACGTGATGGATGAAGATCGGCCCGATGATGCGGTCCGCGATCAGTCGCCGACCCGGCGTCGGGAGCGGCCACGAGGGTCCCTCCGGCCAGTCATGAACGATGCGTACGAGGGTGGTGCCTGCGCCTGCGTCGGTGAAGCTCCACTCCACATCCATGCCGCGGGTGATGCCGTCCATATGGCGGTAGTGCACTGTCGGCCGCTGCTCGTCCAGCCACATCTCGGATACCCACCAAACCGGGTACGGGAGCGGCCCGAAAGGGCGGCGGGCCGCCATCTCCACCCGTCCGGTCCCGAAGCGCTCCTTCCGCTGAAAGTGCACCCACCGGTAGTGCGGCAGCCGCTCCGGCCACCGCTCCACGTCAGCACCCGCGTGGAAGCACGCCGTAAGCGGCGCCCGCATTTCGATCTCATCTACCGTGTACATGGCGGTTCCTAATCATCCGTAGGGGCTCAGGCCGGTGTGTAATCAACGCCTTCTTCGAGGCGGTGGATAAAGGAGACGATCAACCGGATGGTCGCGTCCACATCGTCCATAGATACTATCTCATTGGGGGAGTGCATGTAGCGGTTCGGTACGGAGACGACGGCCGTGGGTACACCCGCCCGGGAGAGGTAGATCGCGTCGGCGTCGGTAGAGGTGGACCGTGGCGCGGCGTGCAGCGTGTACGGGATTCCCTCCGCTTGCGCCGCCTCGACGAGCCGCTCGACCACCACCGGGTGGTTCGCGGAGCCCCGGCTCAGCACAGGACCGCTGCCCAGCTTGCGCTCGCCCACCAGCTTCTTCTCGACCCCGGGGGTATCCGTCGCGAAGGTGACGTCCACCACGATCGCGACATGGGGATCGATCACATGGGCGCTCGTGCGCGCGCCTCCGCCCTGGTGCCCGATCTCCTCCTGTGCGGTGGCGACGGCCGTTACCGACGCCGCCAGGCGGGAGCGGTCCTCCGAGAGGCGGCGCAGAACTTCGAGCACGATGAAAGCGCCGATCCGGTTGTCTATGGAGCGCGAGGCGATCAGCCCATTGCCGAGTTCGACCAGCGCAGAGTCGATCACCGCCGCGTCTCCTACGCGCACACCGCGCTCTCCCGCGTCGGCCCGGTCTCGCGCGCCGATGTCGATCCACAGGTCCGACATCTTCGAGACCTTCTCGCGCTCGTCCGGCTTCATCAGGTGGATCGGCTTCTTCCCGATCACACCGGCGATGGCGCCGTGGCGGGCGAGGATGCGCAGTCGCTGCCCCACAAGCACCTGCGAGTCCCACCCGCCGATTCCGTCACAGTAGAGGAAGCCGTCCTCATCGATATGCGTGATCATCAGGCCGATCTCGTCGATGTGCCCGGCCAGCATGACGCGCGGGGCTCCCGAAGCGTTCACCGTCGCCGACGCGTTCCCGCTGACATCGAGCGAGACAGAGTCGGCGAACCGCTCGGCTTCGGCGCGCCATACGCGCGCCGGCGCGGCTTCGGAGCCGGAGGGGCCCGGTGTGTCGAGGAGCGTCTTCAGAAATGTGGTCGCTTGCTCGCTCATGGATTATTCGCGGTTCTCCCGCTCGTCTTCACGCTGGAGCTCCGACGCACGGCGTGCGACCTCCGGGGTGAACGCGTGATAGAGATGCTTGGTGAGCACCTCGGCTGCGTAGATCTCCGGCGGTAGCTCGTCCAGTGCGGCTAAGGCACGCAGCGCCTCCGCCTGCCGAGGCGTCAGAGAAAGAATAAATGTCTTATCGGGCATGCGCATCAGATCGCTCCTTCCTCTTGAAGGCTGGCGGGAACTCCCTCGCGAACGCTCGGATAGCGGAGCTCTACGCCCAGGTCGTCGTGCATAAGGCGGTTGCTGCAGCGCCCTGCGACGGCGCGACGCTCGAAGCCGCCGGATCCGAGCTCCTGGCGGATATCCTCGCGCGGCAGCGGCGCCGGGAGCGGGAGCCCGAGCAGCTCCGCCGTAATCGCGGCGTACTCTCGCTCGGTGACAGGCTCGTCGTCGCAGAGCAGGTATGTTGCGCCGGACCGGCCGCGCTGCCACGCCGCGATGAGGCCGGAGACGAGATCGTCCACATGGATGCGCGAGACCCACTGCTCCTCATCGTCGACGCGCGTGTAGGCTCCGCTCTCCAGGCGATCCCGGAGCGTCCGATGCGGACCGTAGATCGTGGGTGCCCTGCAGATCCGAACCGGAAAGCCGCGATCCTGGTACAGATCGAGGTAGATTCGTTCGACCTCCGCCCGCGCCTCACCGAATGCGGT
>JACDHR010000187.1 GCA_013820915.1 Gemmatimonadota bacterium | reverse complement strand
CGCCCGTGCCGACCTGGCTGGACAAAATGGGGCGGACGAGTGGATCGACCTACGGCCAGGTCACCCAATCCTGCGCCGCGATCAATCACTTCCGGTTTGTGGCAGCAGATGGCGAGGCTTTTCTCCACTCCCCTCCTCTGTGTGGCAGCCGCCGCGTGCGCGGGTGCGCCGAACGGCGCCGCATCGCTCGTCCGAAGCCTGGCGGGGGCGATCGCCGCCGTCGATTCCGTCACAACCCCTACGGCTCAGTCGTTACCACCTACGGAGTACCTGAATCACATAGGGAGTACCTGACCGGCTACATTCACGACACAGGCAAGGAGGCTACTATGATTCGTCGTACCGCGGTTCTCAGCATATTCGGCATTTTCGCCGTCTCGGCGTTACTGCTTCCGGGCTGTTCTAACCTTGCCGAGCCGGCTGAGGAGCGTAGTAATTTCCGCGGGGAGATCACTCAATTGAAGACCGAAGGGCTGCAGCATCAACGGGCTCTGGCTGAAATAATCATCGAAGAAGATCCCTCCTTCCCCTTGGAAGAGTGGCTGAAGAACCCGGGGAGCGACGGCAGCCAAAAATACCGTTACTCAGTACTGCCCGGGACCAGGATTTACCGGCAGACAGGGGACGAGTCCCCGGTGGAAATTGGTCTGGAGGCGCTGACCGTCGGTTCTATCGTTCGCGCCTGGGACACAGGATTCATTGTGAAGACGCTCCTTCCCCTAGCCTATGCCGAGAAGATCATCCTGGTCTCCCCGGCTCCCTGACAGGATGGGTCAACGGTGTCTGTGACAGCGGAGACCCGGTTTTCCTGTGGAACGGCATTTCGGACTACGTCATGCGGCGTGACGGGTACTCGTCCTTGCAGATCGACCGGCAGCAGCCGGGTGGCAGCTATGTGGAAATATTCAGTGAGCGGGAGGGCCCATTCTGGCAGTTATGGACCAGAGGTTCGACGATCGAGCGATGGCGTGAAGAGCTGTCGAAGCCTCTTCCTGGCGACTGCCAACTGCAGTAGCTGTCTTTGGGGCTTGCTGCCCGCTATGCGGGCGGCAAGCTCAAAATCGAGATACTGGTTCCGCGATAGGGAGGATTGTTGACTATCGTGTCGTTCTACCGTTGGGCGGCGGCTCTGCCTTTCGTCGTCCCGGTCTTGTGTGGCCTGCTGTTCTTCGCCTTCGCTCCCGATGGCGCAGTGATTACACCCGCGGCGGCGATTTTTCTGGAAGTCTGCTTCGTCATCGCCATGGCGGGCGCGTGGGGCGTACTACCGTATCTGATCTATCTCGCCGTCGTATTCGGCTGGTGGCGGACCTGGACGATCTGGCGCGCAGGCGCGCGTCGGATGCTGGCGGCAGCGCTTGAGGCAGAGGCAGCCGCGAACGTCGAGCGGTTCCGGAGAGCGAACGCTATTTGGAGGGTTACGCGCTCATCGTTCGCAACGGGAGGGCGGCTCGGCGGCGGCCACGCTGCCGGAGCAGGTGCCGGACCGCTACCCCGGCGAGCGCACTTTCCGTGAGATGGCCCGCCAGGTTCCCGAGTTCGGAGGATTCTACTTCGATCCAGAAGGACAGATGGTGGTTTGGAGTTGCCCCGGTTTGGTGGACACTTCCATGTTGAAGTTGAAAGGAGGTGTCACGATGCCACGTACACGCAGGCCGTATCCAGCGGAGTTCCGGTTGCGGATGGTCGAGTTGGGGTGGGCGGGACGGAGTCCGGACGAGTTGTCTACGGAGTTCGAGCCGACGGCGAAGGATCCTCAACCGGGTGCAGCAGGCCGATCGGGACGAAGGGCGCCCTCGAGGACGGCCTGACGACATCGGAGCGCGAGGAGTTGCGCCAGCTACGGCGTGAGCTGAAGCAGGTGAAGCTCGAGCGGGAGATCCTCGCAAAAGCCGCGGCCTGGTGACGCTGCACGCTGTGCGTGCACCGGACTACGTGCTCGGGAGAGGCCGGGTCCCCTCCGGGGGTTCGAGTTCGTGAGAGCCCACCAGGCTTGCTTCCCCGTGAATCTGATGTGCCGCCTGCTGTTGGTCTCCACCAGTGGGTATGATGCGTGGTTGAAGCGAGCGCCTTCGACACGCTTCGTCGCCAACATGGAGTTGGCGGCGAAGATTGGCGCCGGTTCCGGACACAGGTCGAGGCGAGGATGGCGATCTTTCAGTTCATCGAGGGATGGTACAACCCGCACCGCCGGCACTCGTCGCTGGATTACGAGTCTCCCGTGAGCTATGAGAGGAAGCATGGCCGCGCAGCGTGAAATGACTCTGCTGAAAATTTGCACCGCGGCCGAGTTTTCCACACGCTGCCGCGGGGAGCTGCATCAAGGTGCTCTCCTCGCAGCGCGTGGAAAACTCACTATCGCACTCAATAACTGGTACAGAAAACGGGGCCTTGTCAGGTTCACTGCCCAGAATCTCGGCGACGGCGACGCTGCCGGAGAACGTCCGGAGGACCGGATTCGGCTCGGGCCAGAAGGGGCTCACGGCCGAGTCAATCGGTCGAAGAGATGGACCGAACGAGACGACCGCAGAGCCCCAACCAAGATCCTTCGGTTCGTTACCACGATCGTCGTGAATCCCTGCGGTGCGATGGACAATTCCAGGGAACTGGCCGGTCGGATTGGCCTCCTGCAGGAGCGCCACGTCGGGCCGGACATGATTCCGCAAGTAATCCCAAGCGCGGGCCCGGAGATCCGCCGAACGTCGCCAGTGATCCATGTTCCACGTCGCGATTCTCATGCTCGGCCCGACCACGCTGTGCGTCCGCCTAACGTTCAAGGTTCAGTGGTGCGGGGCCAACGTGAGGGCTACGTGCGGCGTGTCCGTCTCGTCGACTCCCTTACACAACTCAGATGCCGCGTGCCAGTGCTCCTTCGCAACCAGCGCCTCCTTGTAGACGGTGAGCCGCCGGAGCAGCACCGAGTAGACCTGCACCACGTCTTCCTCCGAGAGCTTGCTCAAGCGCACAATCTTCTCTTTGCGCCGGAACAACTCCACGAGCACGCTCTCGCAGACGAAAAAGTCGTGCTCGGAACCAAGCAACACCTCGGCAAAACGCGTGGAACTGCGCAGTAGGGCCGAGAAAAGGATGTTCGTATCTACGACAACCGGATGCACCACCTACGAGAGGTCCTCGGGGCGGGTGCGTTCCCAGACGGCTCGGTCGACTTCTGAGGCAAGCGCTTGCGCATCCGCTTCGGACAGCTCGCTTCGGCGGCGGATGCTCTCCAGTTCCAAGTAGTCGAGGAACTTGGAAACAGCCGCCGGGTCCAGAACACCGCCGCGTAGGCGTACAATGACGTCCTGGTCCTCAACGACGATGCTGTAGGCGCGACTGGTGGCCATTGAGTGCTCCAGAATCAGAGGTCCGGGTCCACTCCGAACCAAGTAGATAACACCGATACCCGCCGCAGACGAGGCCCAACGCCGAGGGTCAAACGCCCAGGGCGACGCAAGAGCCTGTGAACGACCCCGAAGCTGAGCATAACAACGCACTCGAAAACATGCACCGCCCTGAGTCGCCTGCACCCAATCGTTAGGTCGCTGGTTCGGCTTACCACCATGCTCTACAAGTTGCTCGCGAGCATGTCCCTCACTGCCACGAGCGACGTTTCGAGCGCACGCTGGATCCACCCGTGGTGAAGCGAGCAGTGTTCCCCCGCGAAATAGATACGGTTCTCGGGCAGCCCCGCCTCACCCATCCAATCCCGCAGCGTCGAGCCGGGCACCCGGACCCCATGATCCTCCCACAGGTGCTCCGCGACCAGCGTCGGGCCGAACCGCTGCCCCGGACCCCGCTCCGCCGTTCCCCTATAATGCTCCCGGACGATCTCCAGAATTCGCTCGCGCTCAGCCATCGCACGGGCTCGATTGGAGACGCGACCCACACTGCGATGCACTCGCCCCGCCGGGCCTTCCATCCGAAAACGCTTGTACAGCCGCTTCGCCTGGCGGAAGGAAACCTTCAGCAGCGGCCCGCATTCCTTCAGCGTGAGCTCTCCACGCCCTACCCGCCCCAAAACCACCCCTCGCTCGAACTCCTTCCGACTTATCGCTGTCCGCTCCATCGTGTCCTCCCTCCGAGAGATCGGAGAACTTAGGAGGGGACACTTCTATCCGCCGTATGAGGGAACATTATCATCCGCGTACCACATCATCTTGTCCCGTCTGCCTCTACAGGCAACCGACCTGACCGGCGCCTGAGCGGTCGGCTCAGTCTGAGTCGCCGCGGGACCTGCAGGATTCTCGTCGCCCTGATACGAAGCAGCTACAACCGTCGCCGAGCCGACGAGCAACGCCAGCGCGCTGGGCATGTTGTGGGATCGCCGTGATACGGATCGTACACAGCCGTACCGGCCACGAAGATCCGCGCCTTTGTGACCGGACCGCCCTTCTCCCACAGGGGGCATCAGGCAGATGGAGAAGCCGTCAGGAGTTGGCGAGATTGGCGTCTTCGGAGATGCGAGGCCGTCCCTCGTCTTCGATTGGGAATTGCTCGGTGTCTTCTGATCAGCCCGGCCTGGAGGATCGACCCCCGGCACCTGAGTGCCGCTGGATCAACCAGGGTGGAAGGAGGAGGGCCGGAATCCTCGCGGCGGCGTCCCCCTACTCGACCCGGAGAGACACCTGCGGATCCACTCCCGCCGCCCGCTGCGCTGGCCGATAGCTGGCCACCAGGCCGACCCCCGCCAGCAGCACACCGATTCCTCCGAAGAGGAGCGGATCGAAGGGCTCCACCCCGTTCAGACGTAGCTGAAGAAGCCGGGCCATGGAGAGAGCGCCCATCGATCCCAGCATGATGCCGAGAGCGGTGATCCGGAGGCTCTGCGCCAGGATCATGCGCGTGATGTCTCCAGGTCGCGCGCCCACCGCCATGCGGATCCCGATCTCCCGTGTGCGACGCGCTACGTTGGCGGACATCAACGCGTGCAGCCCCATCGCAGCGAGGAAGAGCGCCGCGACCGCGAGGATTCCGAAGAGCGTACCGAACCAGCGGAGTGGCGCCCGGAAGCCGGCGAGATGGAGTTCCAGCGTCGTCGCCTTGCTGAGCATCGCCGCGGGCGCGAGTGAGACGATGACCTCCTCGACCGCCGGGAGGAGAGCCAGCGGATCCCCCTCGGCCCACACCGCCAGCGTGGCGACGGTGGGAGGATGCTGGAGAGCGGAAAGGTAGATTGCCGGCACCGGCTCTCCCCCCGTGCCCAGCGCCTGGGCCGGCCAGTCGTCCACAACCCCCACGATGGTGTGGAAGGGCGCATCGAGCCTGATCCCGTGGAGCTGGAGAGACCGCCCGACGCCGGTACCCACCAGGCGGAAGCGAGTCACGAATGCCTGGTTCACGATGGCGACCGGCGCGGCTCCCACCGAGTCCGCAGGGGCGAACTCGCGGCCGTGGCGCACCGGAATCCCCATCGCCCGGAACGATCCGGGTCCGACCGCGTGATAGCTCGCGGCTCTGACCCACCCCGGCTGCACCGGGTTGCCTGTCAGGCCGTGGGCGGAATCCCGATCCCCGAGCCGGACCCAGGTGCCAGGGGTGACGATGCTCGTGTCGATGACGCCCGGGAGAGCCTCGAGACGCTCGCGCGTGGAATCGAAGAACCGGGCTCGCTCCTCCAGCGACATCGCTTCCAGAGGCAGGTGGAGCCGAGCAACGAGCGTGTGATCGGCGTCATGCCCGATGCCGGAGGCCGGGGCCGCCGACGCGAATCCCCGCAGCAGCAACCCTGCGCCCGTCAGCAGGAGCAGCGACGCGGCAAGCTGAACGACGGCCATCGCCTTCCGCGCCATCGCTTCACCCGGCGAAGCCGTTGCGCGGGTGCCGACGACGAGGTAGTGGCGGAGGTCGCGGCGACCGGCCACTCGCGCAGGAGCGAGCCATGCCAGGAGCGGGAGGAGCACCAGAAACGTTGCCGCCAGGGCGGTTCCCGCGCCGTCGACCGAAGGGGTCCACCCCGCCGGCGCACCGCCCGGCCAGGAGCCGTACAGCCAGAACACCACGGCAGCACCGATCGCGGATCCCAGGGCGACAACTGCCAGCAGCAGCGGTGCGCCTTCGAGGGCGAGCTGCCGGACGACCCGGGCACGGACCCCACCGAGCGCCGCCCTGAGCGCGATCTCCGGCCTTCGCGTTGCGCCGCGGGCGAGAACCAGGTTGAGGGAGACGATCAGCGCGATCGCCAGCAGGCAGATCGCCAGGGCGAGAAGCACGGCGAGCAGGAGATGCAGCGCCTCATGCTGGATCTCCGGTACGGTTCGCCGAGCCGCCGACCACCCCGCGAGCCACTCGCCAGCGAAATCTTCCGCTCCATTCCGTGAGGGGGGCGAGGCTAGCATCCCGGCCCGGGCCACGCCCAGCACGGGAGCGCCGAGCGCGACCCCGAGCGCCACCGCCATCGTCAGCGGGAGCGCGAAGGCGGGGTCGGTCGCGAGCCGGTGCAGCGCGTGCCGCGCCTCGCGGACGAGTGAGCTCATTCGCCGGCTCCCGCCTCGGGCCGCCCTCCTCGAGGAGTGGCTGCGAAGCGCTCCTCGCCCACGATGCGCCCATCGAGCAGGTGGACGCCGCGCTCGGCGTGTCGCCCGTAGCGTGGATCATGGGTCACCATCACGATGGTCGCGCCTTCCGCGTGCAGGTCGGAGAGCAGCGCCATCACGGCTTCTCCGTTGGCGCTGTCCAGATTCCCGGTCGGCTCATCTGCCAGCAGGAGCCGCGGCTGCCCGACGATCGCCCGCGCCACTGCGATCCGCTGCTGCTGCCCGCCTGACAGCTGACCGGGGAAGTCCTCCGCACGATCCCCCATCCCCACTCGCTCGAGCGCATCGAGCACACGCTCGCGGCGCTCCGCACCGGAGATCTCTCGATGCGCTAACGGGAGATCCACGTTCTCGTAGACGGTCAGGTCACCGATCAGGTTGAACGACTGAAACACGAAGCCGATCTCCCGCCCCCTCACCCGGGCCCGTTCGTCGGCTCCGAGCGCGGCAACCGGCCGATCGCCCAGGTGGTATTCGCCGGACGTCGGAGCGTCTAGCATTCCAAGGATCGCAAGCAGCGTCGACTTCCCGCACCCCGACGGGCCGGAAACCGCGACGTACTCTCCTGCGTGGATTTCGAGGCTCACCCCGGCGAGGCCACGGGTCTCCGCCTCCCCTACGCGGAAGAGCTTGCTCACCGAATCGAGCCGGGCCAGCGGAGCGGTAGAGAGACCGGGTAGTGACATGGTATGCGGATGGTGGGGCGAAGGACCGGGCAACCGAACAGGGCGGCTCAGAGACCAGCGCACGTCCCTGGGACGTGATAACGAGACGTGAACGCTACCCCCCCTCAAGGATCGAAGCAGATACGAACGTAAAGGGTTGTATGCGGAGCCTCCGTGCACGAAAGCCGCGGATGCATACGGGAGTTGGCGGGAGGTTCCGCATACAACCGGTTGGACGAAGCCGCTTCGCCCGCGCCGCACTATGGAATTTACTTCTTTACGGAGGTGGGGGAAAGTAGGGTTTCGGGTGCTTGCTGCGACTGCGGGGTCGGTGCGTCACCAGGGTGGAGAGCGGATTGTGATCCGCAGAGTCGCCCGTGGGGCCTACGGTGCAGGCCTCGACAGCTTCGGT
>JACDHR010000604.1 GCA_013820915.1 Gemmatimonadota bacterium | reverse complement strand
CGGGCGGAGTAGAAGCCGCCTTCCGGTCCGCGCATCTCGCGCTGCACGTACTCCAGCGTTTCCTCCACGATGCGCCGGTGCTCGGGGTTTCCGGTCGCCTGGTAGCCGTGCAGGTAGACACGCGCGAGCAGCGCGTTGTCGTAGAGCATCTTCTCGAAGTGCGGCGCCAGCCACTCGGCGTCAACGCTGTAGCGATGAAAGCCGCCGCCGAGCTGGTCGTACATCCCGCCTCCGGCCATCCTGAGCAGCGTGTGCTCCACCATGTGGAGCGCGTCTCCGCTGCCGGTGCGCTTCCAGTGCCGGAGCAGGAACTCCAGCGCCATCGGCTGCGGGAACTTGGGTGCGCCGCCGAACCCGCCGTGGGTAGCGTCGAAGCGCGAGGCGAGCCCGTGAGCGGCCCGGTCCAGCACCGAGGTGTCCAGCACTCCCCCCGGCGCGCGCACCGCGGCATGCTGCTCGAGCAGCGTCCGCAGCCCCTCGGCGCTCTGCCGCACCTCGTCGCGCCGCTCGCTATATGCCTGGGCGATGCCAAGCAGCACCTGCGAGAACGAGGGCATCCCGTGGCGCGGTGTCGGGGGGTAGTACGTCCCTCCGTAGAACGGCTCGCCCGCGGGTGTGAGGAATGCGGTCAGCGGCCAGCCGCCGCGGCCGGTCATCTGCTGCACGGCGGTCATGTAGATGGAGTCGATGTCCGGCCGCTCCTCGCGGTCAACCTTGATGTTGACGAAGTGCTCGTTCATCAGGCGCGCGGTCGCCTCGTCCTCGAACGACTCTCGTTCCATGACGTGGCACCAGTGACAGGCGGAGTAGCCGATCGAGAGCAGGATCGGCCTGTCCTCCGCGCGCGCCCTCTCCAGCGCCTCGGGCCCCCACGGATACCAGTCCACCGGGTTGTTCCGGTGCTGCAGGAGGTAGGGACTGGTCTCGTTGGCGAGGCGGTTTTCCGGGTGCGGTTCGCTTCGATGCTGGCTCATAGGGCGCTGCCGTTCCAGGGTGACGAGTGCGCGGAAAGTGCCGATCGGCAATCCCCATACCGCGGGCGAAGGTGCCGGCGGCGGGACGCGGACGCAACAGCCTGTCGGCACCGCTCTTGCTCGATTAGATTCGTACCCCCACCGGGATTTCTTCGTGTGTCAGATATCGGGGTAACACAACGTGCAGCAGATATTCAGGCGTCTCTTCGAGCAGCATTTCGGCAAGCCGCCCGTTACGATCATCCCGATCGAGGCGGACGGCTCCAGCCGTACCATGTACCGCGTGCTCGGCGACGACCGTGAGACCGCGATCGGTGTGGTCGGGCCGGACCCCGAGGAGAACCGCGCCTTCCTCTCCTTCTCCCGCGCGTTCCGCGGCATAGAGCTTCCGGTGCCGCGGATCTACGGGGCCGACGAGCCGGCCGGTGTGTACCTGGAGGAGGACCTCGGCGAAACCACGCTCTTCGATGCGCTGGCCATGGCCCGCCAGCGGGACGGAGGCGACTTCCCCGACGCGATGCTCCCGGTCTACCGGAGTGTGGTCGAGGTGCTGCCGCGCTTCCAGGTGGAGGGCGGCAAGGTGGCCGATTATTCGGTCGCCTATCCGCGCCGTGCCTTCGATCGGCAGTCGATCCTCTGGGA
The DNA here is from genome assembly GCA_013820915.1 of Gemmatimonadota bacterium. GTDB lineage: Bacteria > Gemmatimonadota > Gemmatimonadetes > Longimicrobiales > Longimicrobiaceae > JACDHR01. Next base: position 706 of record JACDHR010000604.1, on the reverse strand, counting down.
CCTGAATTACTTCAAGTACCACTTCCTGAAGCTCGCACACGTGCCGTTCAACGAGGAGCGGCTGGAGACGGATTTCAGGCGGCTGACCACGTTCCTGCTCCGTGCCGACAACCGCCACTTCCTGTTCCGCGATTTCCAGTCGCGCAACATCATGCTGCGGGATGGCGAGCCGTGGTTCATCGACTATCAGGGTGGGCGCAAGGGCGCGCTGCAGTACGATATCGCGTCGCTGCTCTACGATGCCAAGGCCGCGATCCCGGATCCGGTCCGGGAGCAGATCCTTTCGCACTATCTGGACGCGCTCTCGGAGTATCTCCCGATAGACCGCGACCTGTTCCGCGAGCAGTACCGCGGCTATGTGCTCGTGCGTATCATGCAGGCGATGGGTGCGTACGGCTACCGCGGCTTCTTCGAGCGCAAGCCGCGCTTCCTGCAGAGCGTGCCTCCCGCGGTGGACAATCTCGAGCGGCTGCTCGACACGGGCTTCCTTCCCGTGGAGCTGCCGGAGTTGCGGGCGGTGTTCCAGCGGATCTGCGCGTCCGATACGCTGCGCCGGCGCGCGGTCGGCGCGGCACCGGGGCTCACCGTGCAGGTGGGGAGCTTCAGCTATAAGCACGGCTACCCGGAGGACCAGGGTGGGCACGGCGGCGGTTTCGTGTTCGACTGTCGCGCAATCCACAACCCGGGACGCTACGCGGAGTACACC
>JACDHR010000186.1 GCA_013820915.1 Gemmatimonadota bacterium | reverse complement strand
AGCTGGACGGGCGGAGCGACCTGTACAGCCTGGGGCTGGTCGGCTGGGAGCTGCTGGCGGGCCAGCAGCCGTGGGAGGGTGAGAACCTCTACAGCATCATCGTCAAGCAGCGCACGGAGCCGCTGCCCTCTCTGGAGCTCCTCCGCCCGGGCGTGCCCGAGCCGCTGCGGCTGGCCATCGAGCGTGCGACGGAGAAGGACCATTCCCGCCGCTGGAGCAACGCGGAGGAGCTGCTTGCGCACCTCGACCGAGGCGCCGCTCCGGTCGAGGTGCCGCAAGCTGGCGCCGCCGAGGCGGGATCTGCCGGGGAATCCCTCTCGCTGGCGCCCACCGCCCGCGGCGAATACATCACGGTCGAGTTCCGACCCACGGCGGTAGTCTCCGACAGCTCGCTCGTTCCGGACCTTGCGCCCGCATCCGTCGTTCCCCGCACGCGCCCGGCCTGGCCGGCATGGAGGGGCGGAACCCGGACGTATCTGGCGGCGGCAGGTGTGGTCCTCTTCGCAGGGGGCGCGGCAATGATCCCGCTGATCGGCACCGGCACGCCCACTGTCCAGGCCGCGAACGCATTCCTGCCGGCGCCCGCCCCTCTGCTGGCCGGTCCGCCGCCGGTGGATGCGTCCCAGAGTGAGGAACCTGCTCCGCCGAGCGAGACGCCGCCCGAGGCGGTGGAGCCCACGCCTGCGACTCCACCTCCACCCCCGAAGACCGAAACAGCTCGCGCGGAGATTCCCAGCGCCGTGCCCGACGTCAAGGTGGCGCTCTCCCTTACACAGCAACATGCACGGGACGGCTACCCTGCCCCGGCGTGGGACGAAATCCAGCCGAAGCTGACACCCGTGGCAGCACCGCAGCCGAGCAGCCGTGTAGTCTCCTCACCCGAGATCGCGCCGGAGCTGAACAACCGGGCGGCGGTCGTGCGCCTGTTGGACTTCACCTACCCCTCGATTCTGAGAGACAGGCAGATCGGGGGTAAGGTGATGCTCTCCCTCCTGATTGACGAGGCGGGGACTGTGATCGAGAGCAATCTCAGATCGAGCAGTGGGCACTCCCTCCTGGACGACGCCGCGGTGAGGATAGGGCGCAGCATGAGCTTCACCCCAGCGCAGCATCAGGGACGGCAGGTACGGACGCGGGTCGAGATTCCCCTCGTGTTCGACGCTCAGGCACCGCGGGAGTAGTCGGGATTTCTGTGCCGGGAGCGAAGCCCCAGCACAAATCGCAGGGTAGTCCAGAATCGTCCAACATAGCCAGATCGAGCCGGCCCTTCCGGTTCCCCTCGCGTACATAAAGTGGTTTTCTCGGCCTAGTCAGGCGTGCCTCTGTAACTGACAGGCCCGAAGGGCGCCCATCACCTCCGTTCTCTCAACTCCTGATGATCTCCTTTGGAATCCAGAACGACCGCCCGGGAGCTTCCCACAGGCAAGACCCCCGCTGGTATGCCTGCTACACCCGTGCGCGGCACGAGAAGCAGGTAGATCGACTCCTCCAGCAGCGAGGGGTCGACAGTTATCTTCCTCTCGCCTCGCGCAGGCGCCAATGGAAGGACCGCGAGAAGCTGGTCTCCTTCCCCCTCTTCCCGAGCTATGTATTTGCGCGCTTCTCGCTGGAGCGCCTTTGGACGGTAGTCTCGATTCCAGGCGTTGCCACAGTGGTACGGAACAACGGGTCTCCGGTGGCCATTACCGACGCGGAGCTGGAGAACGTTCGTCGCTTTGCGGGAGTTGTCTCTGGAAGTGAGGTCGAGGCGGAGCTGGTGCAGCTTCCAGAAAGAGGAGAGCGCGTAAGGATCACCTCGGGACCCTTCGAGGGGATTCAGGGGATGGTGGCGGAGCAACGCGGGCGACGCAGGATTCTGATCGGCCTTGAAGCGATCGGTTGGGGAATCCTGGTCGAGGTGGAGGCGGCCGCGCTTTCAACTCTACAGAGTTGACCGTTCCGCAAAACCAGCTTCCAGATTCACTGCCCGGCGCGCCTTCGCACTTCCTCGGTTCCCCACAGTTTGCGGCTCGCGGTCGTCCTGAACGACTCGGATATTGTTCTCTTCCGCCCTCCTATCACTACTACTCTACCGCCGTCGGCGAACGCGGCGAGCGTGCGCAGGACTCCAGGTAGTGTCCCTCAATCAGAGGGGTGGCTGATCCTGGATCAGGCGCATCGCGCGGGGCGGGAATCACAGCGTAAACACGGGGTGACGGAAATGCGGTTGACCATCTTTGGACGGGAACTCCGAAACGACCTGGATATTTCGATCGCCAGAGAGGCCCTTGACGCCTCCCGAGCGCTGGACATTCCCACCTACCGGCAATGGCTGCCCCGGCTGGAAGCCGAGTTACGCCGTGCTCGGCGTTATGAGCGCCCGCTGGCGGTCCTGGTTCTCAGCCCGGAGATTTTCGGTACCGAATCCGGTAGCGGAGAGAATGGCAACTCCGCTCTCCCGGTGCCCCTCCTGTTACAGACCGCTCACCTAGTCTTCTTCCTCCTTGGGTCACTCCTGTGCGATACCATGCGTGAGAGCGACATCGTCACTTACGCTGCGGAACCTCATCTCTACATGATCGTCTTGCCGGAAGCGGGCGAAGCGGAGGCGCGACAGGCGGTCCGCCGTCTTGGCGTGGCATTTTACGACCGGGTACCGGTGCGGCTCCGCGCAGGTATCGCGGAGTTTCCGAGGGACGGCCTTACAATCGAGGATCTCTTCGGCCGTGCACGGAACAACTGGCACGAGTGCTCGTCATCTCACTGCGTCCCTGCACTGAAGGAGGTGTCGAATGCCTGAGTATGTACTCCAGAGCCTCCAGAGCTTCACGGCTGCGGGTCCCTGGTATGAATCGGCAAGCGAGCGCCGCATGCGGGACGAGGTTGCCTATCAGCGGGCGAAGCGTGCGCTGGATCTTGTGCTCTGTGTAATCGCCCTGCCTTTCGTGCTACTGGTCCTGGGTATGTGCGCCCTGGCCATCAAGCTCGACTCACGGGGACCGGTTTTCTTCATGCAGAACCGGACCGGCCAAGGTGGACGCCGCTTCAAGATGTTCAAGCTGCGGACGGTGGAGCACGCGGAAGAGTTGAAGGTGAAGATTGCTCACCCCAACCAACTGAGCCATTCGGATTTCAAGATCGTAGGCAATCCTCAGATCACGCGGGTCGGGCGAATTCTGCAAAAGACCCGGCTTGATGAGCTACCCCAGGTCTTCAACGTGCTCCAGGGCGAGATGAGCCTCGTGGGACCGCGCCCCACACCCTTGAGCGCCGAGAGCTACCGCCTCTGGCACACCGCCCGCTTGGAGGTAAAGCCGGGGATCACTGGTCTGTGGCAGATCTCTGACCGCAGCAACCTTAGTTTTGACGATTGCTCGCGGCTTGACATCGCGTACATCCGGAACCGAACGGTTGGTCTGGATGCAAAAATCTTGCTTCAAACGATTGGTGTCGTCGTAAGCAGCGGGAGCCCGGTGCTCAAGCGGGTCTTGGACATCGCCATCTCGGCTGTGCTGCTCCTCCTCCTTGCGCCGCTCATGCTCATCATCGCCGCTGCGATCCGCTGGACCTCCCCCGGGCCGGTCCTGTTCCGACAGGTGCGCGTTGGGAAGAACGGACGCCTATTCAAGATAATCAAGTTCCGGACAATGCGCAGCGACGCCGAAGCGGCGCTCACTGCAGACCCGGTTCTGTATGCGGCCTACGTTGCGAATGATTACAAGTTACCCCCAGAGAGCGACCCGCGGATCACGCCGCAGGGTCGCTGGCTCCGCAAGACAAGTCTCGATGAGCTACCTCAACTGTTCAATGTGTTACGAGGGGAGATGTCGCTGGTCGGTCCGCGCCCCGTTGTGCCTAATGAAATTGCGCATTACGGGGATCGGGCGGCGAAGTTCTGTTCCGTACCGCCGGGGCTGACGGGAGCCTGGCAAGTATTTGGCCGTAGCGATCTTCACTATCCCGCCCGGTGCGACGTCGAATTGGCATATGTACAGACGTGGTCGCTCTCGCAGGATCTGGTCATTCTCTTCAAGACCGTTGGGGCCGTTCTCTCGGGCCGGGGGGCCACATGATCGGCGTTTGCACGCACTCGGCAAAGGGCGCTTCCCCCACTCGACGGCCTCTTCCGGACGGGCCTGCGCTCTGTCTGATTTCGAAAGCGCGCCACCTGGCGACCTTGCCTTACCGGATCATCTCGACGCTGCCGCAGCGCGGGCAGAAAAGTGTGTGCGTCACCGCGCCGTTAATCCACAACAACCAACTTTGTGCCACCGCCCGCGTCAGCGGCCGGAGCACCCCGCCACGGTCAGACATCTATCTTACGTCGAGCAGATCCGTGCTTTGCTTCCTCGCTCTCCTCTGCTGGGCCGCCACACTCCTCGCGCCGAGCCAGATCGTCGCCCAGCTCGCGGGCATGCCCGCGCAGCCAGCGCTCACATTGCACACCGGCGACGCGGTTCGCATCAGCGTTTGGCAGCGCCCTGAGCTCAGCGGCGAGTTCCCCATCGGCGACGACGGCTCGATCGTGCATCCGCTGTATCGTGCCCTGCAGGTGAGCGGCATTCCCCTATCGGACGTGGAAGAGCGTGTGCGAAGTTTTCTCCTGCAGTTCGACGCCACGCCGACGTTTGTCATCGAGCCCCTGCTCCAGATCACGCTGGCGGGCCAAATTGCGCGTCCCAACGTCTATACGCTGCCGCCCCGAACGACGATCGCGCAGGCGATCGCGGTTGCGGGAGGCCCAACCGACCGCGGCCGCCTCACGGCCGTCCAACTCGTGCGCGAAGGACGCGCATTCTCGGTCGATCTCACTCGTCCGGACGCTACGCTTGCCCGCATGCCGATTCGCTCGGGCGATCAGATCATGATCTTTCCCACGCGCTCGGTGTGGCGCGAAGTGGTGATGCCCTCGATGTCCGTGATCGGCGCGGTGGCGGGCGTGATCAGCGTCATCATGCGCGCGCGGAGGTAACAATGCGGCTTACGAATTTTCCGACCGGGCCGGAGTCGGTGCCGCCCGCGCTCCCCGCGCCTTCGCTCCCGCCGCTACACTCTTTCGACCAGTCGGGCTCGCGCGCGGCGGGTGACCTGGCGTTGCGGGACATTGTGGCGGCCCTGCGGCGACGCTACAGGCTCGTGCTTGCTGTCGCGGTCTTCACCACGGCCGCTGCGGCGTTTCTCGCGTTGAACGAGGCTCCGACCTTCACTGCGAGCGCAGTGATCCAGGTCAGTGAGACCCGCCGCGTGCTTGCGACCGGCATCGAGCTCCCCACCGCCACCGATGACCGCCTGACGAGCCCCTTCCTCTCCCAAATCGCGCTCCTCCGGAGCCGGACACTCGCCGGCACTGTGGTCGATTCCGCCGGGTTGCGCCTGGTGCCCGATTTCGAGGGCTTCCGGCCCAGCTTCCTGCGGGAGGCGCGCGTCTCGGCGGACGCGGTGAGCGATACTCTGCGGCTCCGGTTTGACCCCGATGGCGTCACAGGGCTCTTCAACGGCGACGCGTCGCGCGCTCGCTACGGTGTGCCGCTCGAGCTGCCCGGGGTCATTCTCGTCATCTCCGAGCGCCCCGAGACGCAAACCAGCCTCTGGCAAGTGATTCCGCGCGAGGCGGCGATCGACGATCTGCTCGGCAAGCTGTACGTGAAGCCCCGGACGCAGACCAACGTGGTCGAGATCGCGTACTCGGCGCGCCGCCCCAGCGTCGCCCAGCGCGTGGTGAACCGGGTCGCGACGCTCTACCAGTCCATGAGTGCCCACTCCGCACAGGACCAGTCGCGGCGGCGGCGCGAGTTCCTCGAAGCGCGGATCGCCCAGACGGACAGCGACCTCATGCGCGCCCAGAGTGCCCTCACCGAGTTCCGGCGGCAGGTCCGCGTCTATGGCGCGAGCAACAAGCTGCAGAGCGAGCAGCACGACCTCGCCCAGCTCGATGCGCGCATCGACGAGTTGGCTGCTCAGCGCCAGATGTACGGCTCGCTGCTCGGTGCGCTGCAGGCGGGACAGACAGATCGCCGGCAGGACGGACTGCGCACGCTGATGGCCTCGCCGGGGATCCGCGACAACTTGGCTGTGGCGCAGCTCCATGGGCGGCTGACAAAGCTGCAGGCAACCTACGACTCACTCTCCACAGGTCCCTGGCGCCGCGCCGAGACCGATCCCGACGTGGTGCGGCTGCGCAGCCTGATCGCCGGGGTGGATTCCCAGCTCGTGAGCACCGTACAAGGCGAACTCGTCTGGATCGAGACGACGTTGCAGACGCTTGGAGGTACGCGCGCGCGCAGTGTGCGGTCGCTCGACTCCCTCTCCGGTCTCGAGCCCGAGGAGATGCGGCTCGCACAGCAGATCGATGCACTTCGAAATACCGGGGACAAGCTGCGCGACGATTACCAAAATGCGCGCATGGCGGAAGCGGTGGAGGTCGGCCCGGTGGAGATCATTGATCTCGCGGACCTGCCCTACGCACCCGACGCGAGGCTGCGGATGCTCAAGCTGTTCCTGGGTGCGGTGCTCGGGCTCGGACTCGGCGGAGCGTTAGCCGTCCTCTTCGAGACCCGCGACACCTCCATCCGCAACACCGAGGGCCTGGAGCGCGTGCTGCAGATGCCCGGGCTGGCGACGATTCCGCGGCAGGCGGTGTCGTCGCCCTCCTCCTCCGGGCTCGCTCGCGAGGCGTACCGTGTTCTGCGCACGAACCTGCTCTTCTCCCGCACCGGGCAGCTGCCCGGCTCGCTGGTGATCACCAGCGCCACCTCGGGCGAGGGCAAGAGCACCACGGCCGCGAACCTCGCCATCACCTGCGCGGAAAGCGGGATGCGCGTGCTGCTCATCGACTGCGATCTGCGGCGTGCGAAGCAGCATCACGTATTCGGCGTTCCGCGCTCCCCGGGAGTCGCCCAACTGCTCCTGGGCACCGCGAAGGCCGAGGAGGCGCTCCGGCCGAGTCCCGTGCCCGGGCTCACGCTGCTGACCGCGGGCAGCGAGGAGGCGGACGTCATCGAGGTCATGCGCAGCGCCCGAATGCTCAGCATGATTCGCACGCTGCGCGAGCAATTCGATCTCCTCATCATCGACTCCCCGCCAGTTCTCGCCGGCGCGGATGCATCGATCCTCAGCGCGCTTGCCGATGGCGTCCTGCTCGTGCTCCGCGCCGGGTGCACCAACCACCGGGAGGCGTTAGCTGCCGTGCAGCAGCTGAATGCCGTCGGTGCCCACATGCTCGGCGCGGTGCTCAACGACGCACCGGTTGAGAGCTATCCTTATCTGTCCGCCTACGACGCATACCACACCCAGGCCCCCGAGCCGGTCTGACGACCGCCGCCCTGCAGATTCAGCCCCCGCACATGCGGCGAAAACACAGCGACACCTTGAATGACGTTGCTCCCCACGATCGGGCCGCGGCATGGCACTGCCGAGAAAAGCGACGGCAATCCACTGCGTCGCTACCATGGCTGCATAGCCGCTGTGAACACGTTCACCCTTCGGCTGTACGCTCGTATTTCGTTAGCGTCGGTGGTCAGAGGGGAGCGGGTCCAGGGCGCGGCAGCAGTGGAGGCGGCGCACCTGGCGCCTGCAGCACCGTGCCCAGGTACTCGATCGCGTCTCGGCCTTGCTGGCGCAGCGTGACCAGCACACTGGAG
>JACDHR010000603.1 GCA_013820915.1 Gemmatimonadota bacterium | reverse complement strand
CCAGCAGCGCAGCACCTCGGCCACGCTCCACGCCTGCGCGATGCAGCCGCGCGCGGTGTAGGGCGCTTCGGCATCGAAGATCTCGGCGATGCTCCCGATGCCGAAGTCGTTCAGGTGCGGGACGAAGCCTTCCAGGAGCCGGCGTGCTCCCGTGCGATCCTCGGGGTGCACACGGAGCCAGGCATCCACGAACGGTCCGATCAGCCATCCCCATACCGTGCCCTGGTGGTATGCCGCGTCGCGGGCGCGGATATCGCCATAGTACCTCTTCTGGTAGTCCTCGTGGTCGGGTGCCAGGGATCGTAAGCCGACGGGCGTCAGCAGCCGATCACGGACCGTGTTCAGCACCGGCTCCCAGCGCTCCTCCGCGAGCACGGGGTGGCGCAGCGAGAGGGAGAACACCTGGTTCGGCCGGCACGCGCTGTCGTCGCCGCTCTCGCCATCCACGATGTCGTAGAGGTAGCCGCCCGCCTCGTACCAGAAGCGGCGGTTGAAGGACTCCCGCGCGCGGTCCGCGTGCTCGGCGACCTCGCTTGCCGTGATGCGGTCCTCCGCGCCGGCCCCGTCCTCCTCCCCCAGCCACTCTTCCAGCAGCCGGAGCGCATTGTACCAGAGCGCGTTGATCTCCACTGCCTTTCCGCGCCGCGGCGTAACCACCCAGTCGTCCACCTTGGCGTCCATCCAGGTGAGCTGGTAGCCCTCTTCGCCCTGGCGCAGCAGCCCGTCCTGCGGGTCTACGCCGATCCCGAAGCGGGTGCCGCGTAGGTGGTGCTCGACGATTTCCTGCAGCGTGGGGATCAGGCGCCGTAGCGTCTTCCGGTCGCCGGTCGTCTCCACGTAGCGATCGATCGCGTGGAAGAACCACGGGGTGGCATCGGCGGTGTGGTATAAGCCGTCCGTGCTGCGGTCCGGGAACATGTTGGGGATCAGCCCGTCGCGCACGTAGTGGGCGAAGGTGCGCAGGATGTAACCCGCCTCCTGGTGGCGTCCCGTGGTGAGGGTGAGCCCCTCCAGCGCGATCATGGTGTCGCGGCCCCAATCGGTGAACCAGTGGTAGCCGGCGATCACGGTCCGGACCTCGTCACCCTCGGCGTGGGCGCGGGCGGCGTCCTCCACGCGCCCGGCGGGCTGGATGATGAACTGGTCGGCGGCCAGCACCAGCTCGGCGGCCGGGCCGGAGCGTGCCTCGGGTGGGACCAGGGCGAGCAGGCGCTCGCGCCGGTCCTGCTCCATACGGAGCGCAATCTCCGGCGTGAGCGCACGCACGGTGTTCCAGGCTTCCGTGGAGGCGATCAACGTCACATCCGCGCCCGCGGTCAGTTCGGCCTGGAACGCACCGGGCGACCAGAGGTTGCCGCTGTACTCGTAGCCGCGGCGTTCTTCGACCCGGTAGAACATTTCGGGAAGCATCCGCGTGCTCACCGCGAAGTGCTGCTCGTTCCCATAGACCAGCATCCGCAGCGGCGGCAGCTCCGCTTCGCCGCCCACCTCGAAGCGGTCTTCGACCACCGTCAGCCGGTACGGTTCCTCCATCGGCAGATCGACCGGCGCTTCGTGCGCGCGGAAGTGCAGACGCGGGCTGAGCCGCAGGCGGACCGGGCCCTCGCCCTCGATCAGCCGATAGCTCACGTACGTGGTGTTCTGCTGGTGCGGCATGAAGATTCGCTTCTCCAGCATGGTCCCGTTAATCCTGTACCGCCACACGGGAATCCCCATCTCCAGCCGGAACTCTATCAGGTTGCCGGCGTCGGGCAGCTCCAGCTCACCGACCCGCTCTTCCCCCGCGAGCTGAACGCGGGATCCGTCCGGCATCTCGGCCTGTTCGTGCAGGTGGTTGAACATCAGAACCCGGCCGAGCGGACGGGGGAGCGCAGCGATCAGCAGGCCGTGATAGCGGCGGGTGGAGACCCCGTGCACGCTACCCGAGGCGTACCCGCCGAGCCCGTTCGTGACCAGCCACTCGTGCGCGAGCAGGCTCTCGGGGTCGGCGCCTTCAGTCTCTTTCCAGGATAGCGTGCGGGTCAGCTCAGTCGCGGTATTCATGGCTCTGTCTGGGTTCTCTGTCAACGGAAAGGACCTTGGGTTGTTACTCGGCTTCCCCGGGTCCGGACGGCCCAAGCACAAGCGCGGCGTGGCCGGGGATTCGCCATCCTTCGTCGGTATCCGGATCCGGCGTGCCGGAGCCGCCGTAGTCGGGATCTTTGCTGGACCAGAGCAGCGTCCAGCGGCGGTCGTCCGGCCGCGCGAGCAGCGGCTCGGGCGCGGGGCTCAGCCGCAGGTCGCGGCCCAGATTGACGATCAGGAGGCGGTCGTCGCCATCATTACCGAA
>JACDHR010000185.1 GCA_013820915.1 Gemmatimonadota bacterium | reverse complement strand
GCGCGTGAGCTGGCCGAGATCGTAGGACGGCGGGCCGATTACCTCAACGGGCGGTACCTCCGCCCGATGGTGAAGGAGGGGGCGCTTGCGCTGACGATCCCCGATAAGCCGCGGAGCCGCTTTCAGAAATACACTACTCCCGACGCTGCGCGATGAAGACGACGCTCAAGCCCTATCCCGCGATGAAGGACTCCGGCGTGCCGTGGCTGGGGGAGGTGCCGGAGCATTGGGAGGTACGACGGATGCGAAACGCTGCCGAGATGCGCGTGAGCAACGTCGACAAGCACACGAAGGAAGATGAACAGCCAGTAAGACTGTGCAACTACGTCGACGTCTACAAGAACGATCGCATCAGGGCAGGGATGCCGTTCATGCGCGCGACCGCGACGGTGGACGAGATCGAGCGGTTTCGTCTACGCACGGGCGATGTGTTGATCACCAAGGATTCGGAAGCTTGGAATGACATAGGTGTCCCTGCGCTCGTCGAAGAGACCGCCGACGACCTGATTTGCGGCTACCACTTGGCCCTGCTTCGGCCGTTCGCAGAAAGCGTAGAGGGTGGCTACATCTTTCGCGCACTACAGAGCACCGGCGTCGCGTACCAGTTTCACGTCGAGGCGAACGGCGTCACGCGGTATGGGCTTTCGCACAGTGCGATCAAATCAACGTGGCTCCCCCTCCCACCCCTCCCCGAACAGGCCGCTATCGTGCGGTTTCTGGACCATGCGGATCGGCGGATTCGGCGGTACATCGGGGCCAAGCAGAAGCTGATCAAGCTGCTGGAGGAGCAGAAGCAGGCCATCATCCACCGCGCCGTCACCCGCGGCCTCGACCCCAACGTCCGCCTCAAGCCCTCCGGCGTCGAGCGGCTGGGGGACGTGCCGGAGCATTGGGAGGTCAAGAAGCTTCGTCTCCTATTCCGCTACGCCAAGGGGCGCAGGGCGGCTGAACTCACAAACGAGTACATCGGACGTCATCCCGGGTCTTTTCCGGTTTACAGCGGCCAGACCGAATCAGATGGATTGATGGGGCATGTCGAGTGGTACGAGTTCGACTTCATCGACCCCGTGGTCTTCGTTACGACCGTTGGAGCCCGCGCAATGAGCACACGCCTCGTTAGCGGTCAGTTTAGCCTGTCTCAGAATTGCGCCCTGATCGTACCCCGTATCCGGAGTACTAACTGTGCATTCTTCGAATCAGTGCTTCAGCGCGCGTTCGATTATGAAAAAGCGAGCATCTCCCTAATCATGCAGCCCTCCCTTCGGTTCGCAGACTTGAATAGATTATCTGTTCCGTGCCCCCCTGAATCGGAACAGGCTGCAATTGCGCGCGCGATAGGGGAAGGAGTGTCTGCACTTGAACGTTTAAGGGGCCGCGCCCAGCGCGAAATTGCCCTCCTCCGCGAGTACCGCACCCGCCTGATCGCCGACGTGGTCACCGGCAAGCTCGACGTGCGCGAGGCGGCGGCGCTGCTTCCGGACGAGGCCGACGAGCCCGAGCCGCTCGACGAGGCCGATGCCGACGCCGAGGAGACCACGGTCGACGCCCGCGACGCAGCGCCCGAGCAGGCCGAGGCATGAGCAGCGACCGCTCCGCGAACGACCTCGCCAGCCTGTTGCACGAGCTGTGCGCGCTGCCGCGGGAGACCGAGTGGGTCGAGTTCAAGGTAAACGAGGCGAAGCCGCAGGAGATCGGCGAGTACATCTCGGCGTTGGCCAATGCGGCGGCCCTGGCGGGCAAGGCCTTCGCCTACCTTGTGTGGGGCGTGCGCGACGAGGACCACACGGTGGTGGGCACCCGCTTCGACCCGCACGCGGCGCGGGTGGGCAACGAAGAGCTGGAGAGCTGGCTGCTGCGACTCCTGGAGCCCAGGATCGCCTTCCGCTTCTACACGGTCGCCGTGGGCGGGCAGCCCGTCGTGTTGCTCGAGATTACGCGCACCGCGCATCACCCGGTGCGCTTCTCCGGGCAGGAGTTCATCCGGGTCGGCACCTACAAGAAGAAGCTCAAGGACTTCCCCGAGAAGGAGCGGGCATTGTGGCGCATCTTCGACCGCGCGCCGTTCGAGGATGGCATCGCCACCGAGCGCGCGACGGGCGACGATGTGCTGCGCCTGCTCGACTATCCGGCCTACTTCGACCTGCTCGAGCGGCCGTTGCCGGCGAACCGCGACGGCATCCTCGCGGCACTCGCGGACGATCGGCTGATACGACGCTCCGATGCGGGTGGCTGGGACATCACTCACCTCGGCGCGATTCTTTTCGCCAAGCGCCTCGATGCCTTCCACACGCTGCGCCGCAAGGCCGTGCGGGTGATTCAATACCGTGGCAACGGTCGCACGGAGACGCTGAAGGAGCAGATCGGGGGCAGGGGCTACGCCGGCGGCTTCGCGGGGCTGATCAGCTACATTGACGGCCTGCTGCCCGCCAACGAGGTCATCGGGCAGGCGCTGCGCAGGAGCGTGCCGATGTTTCCCGAGCTGGCGTTGCGCGAGTTGGTAGCCAATGCCCTCATTCATCAGGACTTCTTCGTCACCGGCGCGGGGCCGATGGTGGAGATCTTCGACGACCGGATCGAGATCACGAACCCCGGTGAGCCGCTCGTCGACACGCAGCGCTTCGTGGACGCGCCGCCCCGCTCGCGCAGTGAGGCGCTCGCCTCGCTCATGCGCCGCTTCCGGATCTGCGAAGAGCGGGGCAGCGGGATCGACAAAGTCGTCTCTCAGGTCGAGCTGTTCCAGCTCCCGGCACCGCTTTTCGAGAATCCGGAGGGGTTCACGCGGGCGGTCCTCTTCGCCCACAAGCCCCTGTCCGCCATGGACAAGGCAGACCGGGTGCGCGCCTGCTACCTCCATGCCTGCCTGCGCTACGTAACTCGACAGCCGATGACCAACGCGTCGCTTCGGGCACGATTTGGCATCGCTGACAGGAACATCGCGACGGCGTCGCGCCTGCTCGCCGAAGCCGTTGTGGCGGGCCTCATCGCGGTTGCGGACCCCGAGGCCGGCACACGGATCAGAAGCTACCTCCCCTTCTGGGCAGTTCCTCGTCCCGGTCCGCAGGAAGTTGCTTGATGAGTTACCTCCGAATGGCCGCCCCAGGATCGAATTGCCAGGCGCAAGCCACGTCGTATCAACGAGTTGCGGCCATGCAGGTTGCTTGCTGGTTGCTTGATCGCGACGCCGGTGGCCTGGCGGGGCCCAAGGTTCGTCAACGGTGGCACTCGCGTGCAGCCCGAATGGGCGCTGCCGAAACGAATTCGGACGAGGATTCGCCATGATTGAGTCAAGAAAGTGGGTCCGAAGGGATTCCAGTACGGCCGAGGGGTTGCCGCAAATCGTTTGGAAGCAGGAACTTGGTCCTTTGCTAAACCCCGTGGAGTTTCGCCCTTCCAGTAAAGGATTTAGCAAAGGACCTGGCAACGGCCCCTCCTTCCGGCGCGGGCGCGCGGGAGGGTTGGTCAGGCCCCGATTGCTTGACGGTCGCTTGATCGGGAACCGGTGCCGGGCCTCTGCCGAGCGCCGGCCGACCCGGAGGATGGCTCGATGACCACCGACACCAGCGAACGTGGCCTCGAACGGCTGATCTGCACGGCGCTGACCGGCGCGCCCTGCGATCCGGGGACGGTCCAGGCCGACGCGGTGCACGAGCGGCCGGCCGCCTACGGCGCCGGCTGGATCTGCGGCGCGCCCGAGGACTACGACCGCGAGTACTGCGTGGACCTGGCGCAGCTCTCGGCCTTCCTGCGCGAGACACAGCCGGAGGTGTGCGATTCGCTCGCGCTCGGCGAGGACGGGCCGACGCGGCGCAAGTTCCTTGCGCGGCTGCAGGGCGAGATCACCAGGCGCGGCACCATCGACGTGCTGCGCCACGGGCTCAAGCACGGGCCGCACCACCTCGACCTCTTCTACGGCACGCCGTCGCCGGGCAACGCGAAGGCCGCCGAGCAGCACAAAGCCAACCGCTTCAGCGTCACCCGCCAGCTCCGCTACAGCCGCGACGAGACGCAGCGCGCGCTCGACGTCGGCCTGTTCATCAACGGCCTGCCCGTGGCCACCTTCGAGCTGAAGAACAGCCTCACCAAGCAGACGGTCGAGGACGCGATCCAGCAGTACCAGCGCGACCGCGACCCGCGCGAGAAACTGTTCGAGTTCGGCCGCTGCGTGGCGCACTTCGCGGTGGACGAGCACGAGGTGCGCTTCTGCACGCACCTCAAGGGGAAGGGCTCGTGGTTCCTGCCCTTCAACCGGGGCTGGAACGACGGCGCCGGCAACCCGCCCAATCCCGACGGGCTCAAGACCGACTACCTCTGGAAGCGCATCCTCACCCGCGCGGGCCTGACCGACATCCTGGAGAACTACGCGCAGATCGTCGAGACGAAGGACGAGAAGACGGGCAAGAAGAAGGCAACCCAGATCTGGCCGCGCTTCCACCAGCTCGACGTGGTGCGCAAGCTCCTGGCCGACGCCGCCGCGCACGGCGCGGGCCGGCGCTACCTGATCCAGCACTCGGCGGGGAGCGGCAAGTCGAACTCCATCGCCTGGCTGGCGCACCAGCTGATCGGGCTCGGGAAGGACGGCGCGCCGGTCTTCGACTCCATCATCATCGTCACCGACCGCCGCATCCTCGACCAGCAGATCCGGGACACCATCAAGCAGTTCGCGCAGGTCGGCGCCACCGTGGGGCACGCCGAGCGCTCGGGGGACCTGCGGAAGTTCATTGCCCAGGGCAAGAAGATCATCATCTCCACGGTCCAGAAGTTCCCGTTCATCCTCGACGAGATCGGCAGCGAGCACCGGGGGCGGCGCTTTTCCATCATCATCGACGAGGCACACTCCAGCCAGGGCGGGCGTACCTCCGCGGCGCTCTCGGTGGCGCTCTCGGTGGCGCTCTCGGTGGCGCTCTCGGCAGAGGGAGCCGAGGAGGACGGCGAGACCACCGAGGACACCATCAACCGGCTGATGGAGGCCAAGAAGCTGCTGCCCAACGCCAGCTACTTCGCCTTCACCGCCACGCCCAAGAACAAGACGCTGGAGATCTTCGGCGAACCCGAGCCGCGGCCTGACGGCACGGTGAAGCACCGGCCCTTCCATAGCTACACCATGAAGCAGGCCATTCAGGAGGGCTTCATCCTGGACGTGCTCCGCCACTACACGCCGGTCGGGAGCTACTACAAGCTGGTCAAGAAGGTGGAGGCCGACCCCGAGTTCGACACCAAGCGCGCGAAGAAGAAGCTGCGCCGCTACGTGGAGAGCCACGACCACGCCATCCGGCTCAAGGCCGAGATCATGGTGGACCACTTCCACGAGCAGGTGCTTGCCCTGAACAGGATCGGCGGCCAGGCGCGGGCGATGGTGGTGACCAGCGGCATCGAGCGGGCCATCCGGTACTACCACGCCATCCGCGACTACCTGGTGGAGCGCAAGAGCCCGTACCGGCCCATCGTCGCCTTCTCCGGCGAGCACGAGTACGGCGGCCAGAAGGTGACCGAGGCGTCGCTGAACGGCTTCCCGTCAAGCCTGATCGTCGACCGGATCCAGGAGGAACCGTACCGGTTCCTGGTCTGCGCGGACAAGTTCCAGACCGGCTACGACGAGCCGCTGCTGCACACCATGTACGTGGACAAGGTGCTCTCGGGCATCAAAGCGGTGCAGACACTCTCGCGCCTCAACCGCGCGCATCCGCAGAAGCACGACGTCTTCGTGCTCGACTTCATGAACGACTCGGACACGATCGAGACCGCGTTCAGCGACTACTACCGCACCACGATCCTGGCCGAGGAGACCGACCCGAACAAGCTGCACGACCTGAAGGCCGCGCTGGACGGCTATCAGGTCTATGCCGACGCGCAGATCGACCAGCTCGTCGAGCACTACCTCGGCGGCGCGGAGCGCGACACGCTCGACCCGATCCTCGACGCCTGCGTGGCCGACTACAAGGAGCAGCTCGACGAGGACGGGCAGGTGGACTTCAAGGGCAAGGCCAAGGCCTTCCTGCGCGCCTACGGCTTCCTGTCCCAGGTGCTGCCCTACACCAACGCCGAGTGGGAGAAGCTCTCGATCTTCCTGAACTTTCTCGTGCCGAAGCTGCCCGCGCCGGTCGAAGAGGACCTCTCCAGGGGCATCCTCGAAGCGATCGACATGGACAGCTACCGGGTCGAGAAGCAGTCGGCGGTGAAGATCCAGCTCGCCGACGCGGACGCCGAAATCGAGCCGGTGCCGGTCAGCGCCGGGGGAGGAAAGTCCGAGCCCGAGCTCGACCGGCTCTCCAACATCCTCAAGACCTTCAACGACCAGTTCGGCAACATCGAGTGGAAGGACGCAGACAAGATCCGCAAGGTGATCAGCGAGGAGATTCCGGCCAAGGTCGCGGCCGACCAGGCGTACCAGAACGCGATGAAGAACTCGGACCGGCAGAACGCCCGCATCGAGCATGACAAGGCGCTGCAGCGCGCGATGATCGGGCTGATCGCCGATCACACCGAGCTGTTCAAGCAGTTCAGCGACAACGAGAGCTTCAAGAAGTGGCTGCAGGACATGGTGTTCGGCCTGACCTATGAGCCGCCGGAGAAGGCGGCCTGATCATGTGCGATAAACCGTTCCAATAGCATCGCGGGAGGGGTATTAGTCGGCCGACGGTATTCGTGAGCTACAGCCACAAGGACGAGCGGTGGAAAGATCGTCTTGTGGCTCACCTTGGAGTTCTTCAGCATCAAGGACTCCTGAACCTCTGGGACGACCGCCGTATCCGCGCGGGTGCTGACTGGGAGCAGGAAATCCAGGCGGCCATGGATGCTGCGAGCGTCGCCGTTGTTCTGGTGTCAGCCAACTCCCTCACTTCGCAGTTCATCCTCCGCACGGAAGTGAGTCATCTGCTGCAGCGGCGCGATCGGGAAGTTGTGCGGATCTTCCCGATCATCGCCAAACCATGTGACTGGCGGGCAGTGGATTGGCTTTGTCGGATGCAATGCCAACCGAAGGATGGCGTACCGCTGTCTTCGCTTCGTGCACCGCAAGCGGACGAGAAGCTGAGCGAAATCGCGAGGGAGATCCGCTCGATGGTAGGCGAGCCAGCGCCAGCGCCCATGGTGGATCCCCCCGTTCCGCCGGCTGCGCCTGGTCGCACGAGCGATCCAGCGAATCCGTTCTTCTGGCGCGGGGGAATCTCGGATCCAGACGCGTTCTTCGATCGGGAGCAGGAACAGAACACGCTTCGCACCTTCCTCGGTGGGCGGCAAAACTGTCAGATCGTCGGCCCCGCCGGATCGGCAAGACCTCGCTGCTGCGGCAGCGGCGAGAGCAGGGGGTGCTTCAAAAACGTCGTCGGCGAGGGCGGTCAGCCGCTGGCGCCGTACGGAGCGCACCACATCCTCCAGCTCCGCCGCACTCGAGATGTGCGGATCGTTCGCGGGGGTTGACCAGGAACGACGCGGTTGCGCCCGCTCATCCAGGCGCGCGCCACGGCGTTCACCTCCTCGATCCGACCAAGTGATCCCCGCGTGGGCGAGGGTAGACCCCGTGATGGCCCCCGGAAAGCTCGTCTCCTGCTGTGATCCCCGCGCGGTCCAGTTCGCCGGGGGCCGCGACCAGAACACGCTGATGGTGCGTACGGAACCCCGGTCTTCGTGATCCG
>JACDHR010000602.1 GCA_013820915.1 Gemmatimonadota bacterium | reverse complement strand
ACGGGCTGGTCGAGCTGGGCGCGCACACCGTCACCCACCCCGCCCTGGCGACACGGCCGCTCACCGAGCAGCGAGCGGAGATCGGTGGGAGCAAGCGGGAGCTGGAGGCGATTCTCGACAGACCCATCCGCAGCTTCGCCTACCCCTTCGGCGGGAGCAGCACCTACACCGGCGAGACGGTCGGCGTGGTGCGCGAGGCGGGGTTCCATTGCGCCTGCACGACAACCCCGCAGGTCGTCGGGCGCTCCGCCGACCTCTACCAGCTCCCGCGGATCTACGCGTACGATTGGGACGGCGAGCAGTTTGCACGTCAGCTCTCCCGGCACCTGCGCGCGCGCGCCGCATGAGGACGCGCATCGCCCGATCCCGCGCGGGGCGCTGCCACAGGCACCTTCTCCGGATGGCTCACGCGTTGGATGAACCGCTGATCTCGGTCGTCATTCCATGCTATAACCACGCGCACTTCCTGGCGGAGGCGATCGAGAGCGTGCGGGCGCAGAGCTACCCACGCATCGAGATCGTCGTGGTGGACGACGGTTCCACTGATCAGACCGCGGAAGTGGCGCGCCGCTACCCGGGTTTGCGTTACCTCCGGCAGCGGAACCAGGGCCTGGCGGCTGCGCGCAACGCGGGGCTGCACGCCAGCACCGGCCGCTACCTCGTCTTTCTCGACGCGGACGACCGGCTGCTGCCGGGGGCCTTGCACGCGGGCCGGGAGTGCCTGCAGGAGCATCCCTCCTGTGCCTTCGCGTTCGGCCGCTACCGCTGGATCGCCGCCGATGGCGCGGTGCTGCCGGAGCTGCCGGAGGATCGGCCTCGCCCGCCGGACGCCTACCAGGCCTTCCTCGAGGGCAACTACGTGGCGATGCACTCGACAGCGCTCTTCCGGCGCGAGGCTCTGTTCCAGGTGGGCGGCTTCGATGCGCGGCTGCGGGAGTGCGAGGACTACGACCTGTATCTGCGGCTCACCCGAACCCGCCCGGTCGCCGAGCATTCGGCGCTGTTGGCCGAGTACCGCCAGCACGGCAGCAACATGAGCGCCCACGCGCCGCGGATGCTGGGGACGGTGCTCCGGGTGCTCCGGGCGCAGCGGGACCACGTGGTGGGCAATCCCGCCTACGCGGCCTCCTACCGCAAGGGAGTGGGGGCATGGCGGGACTACTACGGCGAGCAGATGCTCCGCGAGGTCCGCCGGTGCGTGCGCGAGCGCCAGTGGGGCGACGCACGGCGCACGCTGGGCGCGCTCTGGCGGCTGTGTGGCGCGAGGATCCCGAACGTGCTGCTGCTCTACGCCCTGCCGCCCAAGCTGCGTAGCGCGCTGCGCCGGCTCCGGCAGCGCGCCGCCCGCTCCGCGGACCTCGCCGTGGAGCCCCGGTGACGGTAGGGCAACTCACCGGGAGAGTGGCCCGGCTTCCAGGCTGGCGTAGCGCCTTGAGTGGCCGAATCCGCCGCTGGGGCTGGTGGCTGTGGAGGCTGCCCACCCGGCTCGCCGAGCGCCACCTGCGCAGCCGGCTGTTGAGCCGGCGGGTGCGGCACCTCTTCGGCCCGGAATCCATCGAGTACGGCTCCGACGAGGTGCTCGCCATCTGCGTAGTGCGCAACGGGAGCCTGCACCTCCGCTCCTTCATCGAGCACCACCTGCGCCTCGGCGTGCGCCACCTCGTCTTCCTCGACAACGGCTCGACCGACGACACCATCGCGATCGTGCGGGAGCTTCCCAACGTCACCCTCCTCAGCAGCGATCTCCCGTACAGCAAGTACGAGAACGTGATGAAGCGCTACCTCGCACAGCGCTTCTCGCGCGGCAGGTGGAACCTGTGCGTGGACGTGGACGAGCACTTCGACTACCCGTTCTCGGATCGGCTGAGCCTCTCCGGTTTCCTGCGGTACCTGAACGAGCACCAGCACACCGTCGTCCTCACGCAGATGCTCGATATGTTCGGGGATCAGCCGCTGACGGCGTCGGCATCCGTCCCCGGCAGCGATCTGCGGGAGGCGTATCCCTGCTACGACATCTCCGGCATCCAAAGGAGCGAGTATAGCTGGGGCACCCCGCCGGACCCGAGCATCCAGATGCATTGGGGCGGCATTCGCGCCGCTCTGTTCGGCACCCGCAACGGCCTGACGAAAGCAGCGCTGGTGCGGGTCGAGGAGGGAATGGAGCTCTTCGTGGACTGGCACCACGTCTCCGGCGGCCGCATCGCCGACGTGACCGGGGTGCTGCTGCACTTTCCCTTTCTCGGCTCCTTTGCCTCCAAGGTGCTCGATGCGGTGCGGAGCGGCCGATACGGTTACCGCACCACGGGCGAGTACCAACGCTACTGGCGCGCTCTGG
>JACDHR010000601.1 GCA_013820915.1 Gemmatimonadota bacterium | reverse complement strand
GTCTGCAGCTGCGCGGCCAAGCGGCGCGCGATCTCCAGGCTCTCCTGGTAGTGCTGCTCGGCGCTGCTCAGATCCCCCCGCTGCTGCGCCACATCGCCCACCTTGATCAGCGAGATGCTCAGATCCCGCAGCGCCTCGGGCGTCTTGTCCATCGCCTCTCGCGCGAGTGCCAATGTCTCGCCTGCGATCTCATTCGCCAGCTTCAGATCTCCAATCGCGAACGCCGCGTCGAATGCCTCCCAACCCGCATCTATGACACGCGATAGTTGCTCGGCGGGAATCTGTTGCGCTCTTGCGAGCAAACGCTGCCACTCCTTTACAAGGGGCTCAGTGCTCGCGTCCCGCTGGCGGATGTAGCCGACCGTGCCCGTGTCGGGTCGGACGCTATCACGCTCAGGCTGCACGACGATCTCGGCAAAGGGCAGATCCACGGCGAAGTCGCGGATGGACCAGAGGTCCGGTGCGGTCTCCTGCGTTACCCGAGCGAAATCGAGGGGCAGGACGAGGATGAGCGGCCGACGGACAGTACGGCGCAGCAGCTCGCGACGCTCATTCAGCCGCGCCAGCAGCGTCCGCCGCGCTTCGTCCCAATCCTCGTCCCTTTCGTGGATGTAGATCTCCACCCACCACGGCGCGCGTAGGGTCTGGTATTTCTCGGAGGGCCGGCGTACACGCACCAAAACCTCTTCGACCAGCGAATCCGCGATCTCCGGCTGCTGAATCTCCAGATCGGAGACCCGCAACCGCTGGGAATTCCTCAGCCGCTCGCGGAAGAGCGAGACAACGACGGGATCGGAGGAGAAGAGGAAGATGAGTGCGAAATCCTGCGCCCACTCGACGTAGCGGCGCAGCTGCTGCCACACCTCCTCCCCTTGCTCTGTGAGGCGGAGCGGCTGGGTCTGAGGCTCAACTGAGTGCATCGCGAATCAGGGGGTGAACGTCGTACCAGTCTTCGCCGTTGCGGTAGTTGAGCACCAGCTTGGTGTCGAAGAAGCGCGCAAGCGACGGTAGGCTCTTGACGCTTTCTAGCTCCGACGCCTTCGTTTCGGCAATGCGCCTCAACCAGACCGCGTCTTCGGCGGCGATTGGAAGCATACCACGGCGGATGTTGTTCTCCGCACCCTCGATGATAGCGTTAGCCACAGGCCAGGACACACGCGTAGAGCCGGCGCGGGTCAGGCATTGCTTGATGAGATAAAAGAACTCGCGGAGGTCACCCCCTGTGTTGAGGGCTATCCGCTCGAGCTGCTCGTTAGTGAAGATCTGGTCCCACTCCGTGCAGCGTGCCTCGACGATTCGACGCATAATATCCAGGCCCACGGGATCCGGCTGTCGGCTCCGGGTCTGGTAGATGTGAATCGAGGGCAAAGCGTGGACCGTTCCGAGTACGGCTCCCAACCCCGGCGTGAGCGCCGGAAGCCAGGGAGGTATCGTGTAGACGACGTGCAGCAGCGGCAGCCGCAGACTATCAGCATGCCCAGAGAAAAGGTTCTCCACGCTCCGGTACACCGATTCGGCCTCCTCTGCGCCGACGCCCCGGATCTGCTCGATCGAGTCCACCAGGAACACGACCTTCTTGTCCGGGTCCTTCCCGCGGTCGCGCACGAGTTGGACGACCTCCGCAGCGAAGCCGTGCGACTGCTGGATCAGGCGTGCGACGTGGCCGCGCATCTGCTCCTGCAGGCGCTTACGAAAGCTCGCGTCGTCTCTCAGCGACGCCTTCACCTTGACCCAACTCCAGTCGGCGGTGATCTCCTCGACCCGCACCTCCGACTGGAGAAAGTTGATCATCCGCGTCCAGTAACCCTCGCTGAGGATGGTCTCACCATAGAGCTTCTCTACCTCCTCTGCGAGGGCGCCCATGATCGAGAGGAAAAAGTCCGTGAGCTCCACCGCGGTGGTCATGTGCATGTACTCGCGCATGTCGCTCAGGAAGACGACGCTACCTTCCTCCTCCAGCATACTGCGCAGCCGCCGGAGCTGTGTGCTTTTTCCCGTGCCGCGCTGACCGGTCAGAAGGTTCACACCCGCTGCCTCGCTGAACACGATTTCAGTACTGAGGAAGGCGATGTAGTCATCTCCCGGGTTCTCGTCGAGGTATGGCACGTAATAGCGATCGCCAGGCGAGAGCGGCTCATCCTTCAGAGCGTTGAAGAACCGCTTGAGGGTAGCCTGCTGCTGCTGAGGAGAGAGCTTGGCGGATGGATCAGGCATGGCGCTTACTTCCGGTGGAAGTAGTCGTCGGTCCGGTCCAGCCAGTCCTGCCGCGGGGGGCTGAAGACGTCCACGTCGAGCGTGTCCTCCAGCGCCTCGGCCTTGTGCGGCACGTTGGAGGGGATGTG
>JACDHR010000184.1 GCA_013820915.1 Gemmatimonadota bacterium | reverse complement strand
GGCGTTTCAGATCCTCCCGTTTATCATGCAGCTTCTTTCCGCGTACGAGCGCCAGTGTAATCTTGGCGACCCCGCGGCGGAAGTAGATATCCAGCGGCACCAGCGTCAGCCCCTGCTGCTCGACCAGACCCACCATCTTCCGGAGCTGCTGCCGGTGCAGGAGAAGCTTCCGTGGGCGGAGCGGATCGTGGTTGAAGCGGTTGCCCTGCTCGTACGGCGAGATGTGCAGGTTGTGAAGCCACAGCTCGCCCCCGTCTACGCGGGCGAAGGCGTCCTGCAGGTTCGCCTTCCCGGTACGGAGCGACTTCACCTCCGTTCCCTGAAGGACCATCCCGGCCTCCCAGGTTTCCAGGATGTGGTATTCGTGCCTGGCCTTGCGGTTCCGGACGACCGGAGCGCTGGCGGAATCGCCGTTGGAGTTGGGCATGGAAAGACGACGGATTTTAGTTATCGGTTATCGGCCCGCGTGCGGGTAGCGGCCAGAGGTGCGACGGGGAAGTACAGTGACCGATCACTGATAGCTGATCCCTGATAACGCGCAACGTCAGTAGATGATCACCGGGGTGCCGACCCCCACCTCGTGGTAGAGAACGCGCGCCATCTCGTTGGTCATGCGAATGCACCCCGCGGAGACGGACTGCCCCAGCAGTTCGGGGAAGTTGGTGCCATGGATAGCGATCCCCTCCTCGAGGTACAGCGCGGTCGTGCCGAGCATCCCCTTCTCGATGCGCTTGGGAGAATCGTCGGGCGGGATCGGCTCGCCGCGCTGCACGAAGGCCCAGTCCGGCACGTTCCAGACCGGGTTCTTCTCTTTGCGAAGCACCCGGAACATCCCCCTGGGGGTGGAGAAGTCCCACTTCTGACCCGCACCCTCGAGGCGGGTGCCGCGGCCGGTACCGACCGCGGTGGACCAGATCACCCGCTCCCCTTCCATGAGCGAGAGGGTGTGCTTCTCCAGTGAGATGACGATGTACCGCCCGGCCGTGTTGACGGGCGGATCGCGGTATCGTGCGGCGCCTTCGCGCTCCACGCCGTGCGAGAGCGCGAGTGGCGAGCCGGGGAACCCCTGTGCCTGCACCGTGGATGCGGCGGCGAGCAGAAACGCCCAGATTCCGAGCGATGCGACGTGCCGGTACGTCATGATTCGAGCAACTCCCTCTGCTTGTGGCGGATTCTCGTCAAGCCGTACACCTGACCGACTTCTCCGCCCAGTATGAACACGATCGACGAGTAATAGATCCAGAACACCAGAATGATGACGGTCGCCAGGTAACCGTACGTCGTTCCGTAGTTGGCGATGTACGCGATGTACCAGGCGAAGCCGGCCTTCAGTATCTCCCAGACCACCGCGGTGAACATCCCGGCAACGAGCGCGACCCGCCAGGGGATCCGGCGCGCGGGAAGATACCGGTACGCGAGCACGAACATCAGAAAGATGAAGCCGAAGGCCAGCAACTGTCCGTAGAATGCCTGCAGCATGCGAACCTCGCTATAATCCTGCACGCCGAGCCAGCGCACCCCGTAGGTATGGACCGCCTCGATCGCCACGGTGATCCCGGTGTTCGCCAGGAAGAGCGTGCCGAGCACGACGACCATGATGGCATCGAAGATCTTGCCCTGCACGATGCCCCGATCCTCCTGGAGGTCGAACACCTCGCGCAGCACGCTGCGCAGCGAGCCGATCAGCCGTGTGGAGAACCAGACGAAGAGGAGCAGGCCGAAGACCCCGGCCGGCGCACTCCCGCCGATGATATCATCGACCATCGTGCGCGTAAACGTTACGATGGCCTCGGAAGCGGGGAGGAAGGACACCACGTACTCCACCGCCACCTGCTGCGGGTTCTCGAGCGTGGCCTGCATCACGAACCCGAAGAAGGCGATGAGCATCAATAGAAAGGGGATCGCCGCCACGAGAACGTTGAAGGCGATCCCCCCGGCCAGGAAGAAGATATCATCCTGCCCGGCTTTGTTGTAGACCCGCACCACGAAATCGAACGAGCCGTGCAGCACGCGGAGCACAGCTCCGCGTGCTGCACCGGCAATTCGCGCCGCGATTCGCCCCGTGATCCGGGTTGGCATGCTACGCAGAGGAAGCGGTGGGACGAGCGGCGGTTGGCCGCACCGGATCAGCCCAGATCGTTTCGCCGCGTCGGCTCTTCGACGACCACCTCGGTTACGACGATGTCCACATCCACGGGAGCGCTCATCCCGGAAGGCGCGGGCGTTGCGTCCGCGGCTGCAGAGGCAGCGCCCCGCTTCGCGTCCGCCACGCGACGCTCGAGGTCATCGCGGGCTTCGCGCGCCGCATCGCGGCCACTCTCCATTGCGTGACGGACGCCGTCGACGCGCGTTTCCACCGCATCGCGAACCGCGTCCACCTGATCCTGCACGCGCTGCCGGACCTCGTCGACCGCTCCCAGAACCACGTCGCGAGCGTCGCCCACGCGCTCGCCAGCGACGTCGCGAATACGCGCCACCGCCTCGCGAAGCTCTTCCTGCGTCTCTTGGCCGGTCCGCGGTGCCCAGAAGAGCACTACTCCGGCTCCGATCAGCGCGCCCCAGAGAAACGGCACCGCGGCACCGCTGCGGCGCTCGATTACGATGTACGGAAGATCCTCATGCTCGGCCATTCGCTGCTCCCTTTCCGTGGAGTGTGCTTCGTGAAGGCGGGGACCGCATGCTCGGTGGCAGAATGTGCTTCAGGGCGTGACGGAACCGCGCCAGATTGATCGGCTTCTCGATGAAGAGATCGGCCTCCCGGCGGAGCGCGTTCTCGACATCCTCACGGCTTCCGCCGGCCGTCACGATAATGAAGGTGACGCTCTCCTGCACCAGCGTGCGCGCCTGCCGCAGCACTTCCAGCCCATTGATGTCCGGAAGAAGAAAGTCGCAGACCACGGTGTCGGGGTGGAATTCCTTCAGCATCTCCAGCCCAGCCAGGCCTGTGCCCGCCGTGCAGACGGTGTAGCCCTCGTCGGCCAAAAGGCTGCCGAGCGCGTCGCGCGCACAGGGCTCGTCCTCGATCAGCAGAATTCGTTGGGCCGCCATGGTCTTCTCCCGTAGGATACCGCAAGTCCGCTCGCCGGACTTTACGCACACCTACAGGTGGCAAGCGGTATGCCACGTACGCTGCGGGAGTGAACTCCGCGGCGCGGGAAGCAACCGGTCGGCTGCTGCCGCAATGCTGCTACGCTACTCCTAAGTGGCGACGGCGACGGCGTCCGGGGCGAGGAGCCGGGAAAGCTTTTGGCGGAGCCACTCCTCGTCTTTCCCGAGCAGGGTGGCAGCCCGGGTGTGGTCTCCGTCCACGAAGGAGAAGGTTTTCAGCACCAGGCTGCGCTCGGCGGCCTCGAGCGAGGTGCCTACCGGGAGGCGGATCTCGCGCTCATCGCTGGTCATCAGCTCATGGCCACGCAGGTCCACCATGGTGACCTGTTCGCCGCGAGCCAGGATCACCGCGCGCTCCACGGCGTTCTTCAGCTCGCGTACGTTCCCCGGCCACCGGTACGAGTGGAGGAACTCGACGGCATCGGGCGCGAAGCCCATGAGCGGTTTGTCGTTCTCTTCCGCGAAGCGGCGGAGGAACGACTCGGCCAGGATCTTGATGTCTCCACGGCGCTCGCGCAGCGGCGGGAGCGAGATAGGGATCACCGCGAGCCGGTGGAAGAGGTCGTCGCGCAGCTCGCCGTTGTCGATCGCCTTGCCGATGTCCTTGTTGGTGGCCGAAACGACGCGGATATCGACGTGGATCTCCTTCTTCCCGCCGAGCCGGCGGAAGGAGCGCTGCTCGAGTGCGCGCAGCAGCTTCACCTGGATGTCCGGTTCCATCTCGGCCACCTCGTCCAGGAAGAGCGTGCCGCCGTCGGCCAGCTCGAAGCAGCCTGGCTTCTCGTTGAGCGCACCCGTGAAGGCCCCCTTCTCATGCCCGAAGAGTTCGTTTTCCAGGATCTCGCGCGGGAATGCGGCGCAGTTGATCGCGATGAACGGGCCCTTCTTGCGGTTGGACTTGTCGTGGATCGCGCGCGCCACGAGCTCCTTGCCCGTCCCGCTCTCGCCGACGACGAAGATGCTGGCGCTTGCCGGCGCCGCCGACTCGATCATCGAATAGACCTGCCGCATCTCCTCGGACTGGCCCACCAGATCGCCGAAGCGCGTCATGCTGGCCAGGCGCTCCTCGAGCGCGCGGTTCGCCTGTTTCACCTGGAACGCTTCGAGCGCCTTGGGGATCAGGACCTTGAGGCTGTCGATCTTGAGCGGTTTCTCCAGATAATAGAACGCACCCTCCTTCACCGCCGTAACCGCGGAGTCGACGGTGGCCGCGCCGGTGATGATGATCAGCTCGCTGGGGATCGCGGCCTCACGCATCCGGGCGAAGAGCTCGAGCCCGTCTACTTTGGGCATGCGCAGGTCGGCGAGCACCAACCCGAAGCCGCCCTGCCGAACCATCTCCCACGCCGCCTCTCCGTCCGTGGCCGTCTCTACCGTATAGCCGTCGTCAGCCAAGAGCATCTGCAGCCCGTCGGCGATATGGCGCTCGTCGTCTGCGATCAAAATTTTCGCTTCCATGCCCGCCCGGAAAAGAAATTGGGTGATGCGATCTCAGGTAGGAAGATACGGAAGCGCGGTGCATGTGGTCAACCCGGAGGCTGCCCGCAGTGAAGCTGTTCCATGACACGGCGATATGAACGGGAGGAAAAACGCGCGGCAGTTCAGTGTGCGCCGGGAAGGAAGAAGGACAGGAGCATCGTGCCGTCGGGGGTGCGCTCTGCCTCGACGCGCCCGCCGAGCGCCTCGCCCAGCGCCCGGGCGATGGGAAGGCGGGAGGTAGGAGCGTCGCTGTCCCTCGGTGAACCGGAGTCGTGGGTCCACCCTGGCACGACGGGCGAGCCCGTGTCTGCCATGACTACGAACCGCGTCTCCGAGCCGGCCGGCTCCACCCGCAGGTGCAGCGAGTCCCCCGCCGAGAGCGTATCCAGGACCTCGAGGACCAGGTTCAGCATCACCTGGCGGACCGGCTCCCGCGAAATGTAGGTGCGCGCGCCCAGCGGCTCGGGATCGAAGCGGATGCGGACCGCGCGTCTCCCGATCTCGACGGTAAGCAGATCCAGCAGCTCCTCCACGATCTCGTTGAGGGTTCCCGCATCCGCGCCCCGCCCCGGCCGGATCATGCGCAGCAGTAGCTCGATGCGCTGGCTGGCGCGCTCCAGCTCGCTCCCCACCACACCGGCATACCGGAGCATCTCGCCCTGCTCTTCGGTATGGGCGCGCGCGATGCGCCGCTTCAGCACCTCCAGGTTGATGACCATGGAGTGGAGCGGGTTCTTGATCTCGTGGGCGAGGTCGTCTGCCAAGCGCTCCAGTAGATCCAGTTTGTTGACGCGAACGGATACGCGGTCTGCGTCTTCGGTTCTGGTGCTCACTCGTCTCTCGGGAAAATCCTGCGGCAACCGCTCGTACGGACGGGCCCGGCGGGTCGTCCGTACGAAAGCTCTACCCAGCGCCCCACAGCAGGTTTCGTTCCGTGCTCCCTCGCGCGTCTGCCGCCGGCGGCGTCTTCGAATGCGCGAAAGGAAAGAGGGGGAGCGTGCCGCGGCACGCTCCCCCCTCATACCCGCCGGTGTGCCCGCAGGCACGCGGACCGCTCAGTCGGAGAGGTCCCAGTCGTCGGCTGCGGCCTTGATGCGCAGGGCGCCGGGGCCGGAACGGCGAGTCTCCGGCGGCGCGACGAAACGCCGCACCATCTCCTGCGTGTCGGCTACGGCCAGCGTGCGGAAGAGGAATGAGAACTGCTCCTGAAGCGACCCGCGGATCGCCTCGCGCACCTCCGCGGGGAGGTCCCACAGCTCCTGCTTGAACGCGCCGAGCGACTTCTTCCGTGTCTTGTAGATGAACTGCTCGTCCGTCTCCCCCTCCTTGGCCTCACCGGCCATGTCGGTGCGGCAGTGCTCGTACATCCGCGCGCACAGCTCGGCGGGGAGCGAGGGGTGATCGAAGAGGAGGTTCTGGAACCCGGTGGCCAGGTGGATCTCCGCGGTCTCGACCTCGGCGAAGGTGACGAACGCCTCGGCGGGGAGCGTGGACGCGCCGTGCTGCACGGCCCCGGAGAGCCCGTACTCCTCGCGCGCGATCGTGGAGAGCCGGCGCAGCGTGTCGAAGTCGATGGCCACATCGGCGATCGAGCCGTCCGCGAGCACGACTCCGCCGTGCGTGGTACCGGACTGCACCGAGATCTTGGAGAGGCCGGCGAGCTCGCGCCCCGCCTTCCCAGACTGGCGGGCCAGCTCCCGCTGGAAGCCGTCCATGTAGGCGCGCAGCTCCTCGGCCGTGGAGTTCTCCGTCCCGACCTCTCCGATCTCGCCGCCCACGGAGACGGTAACGCCCTCCGGCTCCAGCCGCCGGATCAGCGCCGTCAGCTCTGCCGAGAGCGCGTAGTTGACCTTCTGCTGCGCGTCCAGGCCATCCTTCGCGAGGTCTACGAGGGTGGAGGTGTCTACGTCGATGTTGTAGAACCCGGCGTGGATCGCCTCGCGGATCAGGTCGCGCACGGCGCGGGTTTCGCCCGTAGGGTCCGTCGCGTGCTTCTTGGCGTTGATCTGGAAGTGATCGCCCTGGATGAAGAGCGGCCCGCTCCAGCCCTCGCGGATCGCCGCTGCGGTCAGCACGGCCACGTACTCGGCGGGACGCTGCGCCGTGTAGCCGATCTCGGAGCGCGCGATCTCGCAGATGAGCGCGCCGACCCTGAGCTCGCGGGCGGCGGCAAAGAGCGCGCGGCCGGAATCGTACGAGGCGGCGCGGATGTTCATGGCCGGAACGGTGAAGCCGGAGATCTCCCCGCGGCCGCGCGCGATGTACAGATCGTGAATGGAAGCGGGTCGGATGCCGAGCTGCTGGCCGACCTCCCCGATGATCCAGCGGGCGCTATCGCGGGCATCCTCGTCCGCGTCGAGGGCGGCAGCGCGGGCGAGGTGCTCGATCCCGCTCTCGCGCAGCGCCGCTTCGTCGGAGATCTCTACGCGAAGATCGGAACCGACGCGGACGGAGTTCGCAACCTGGTCCAGCAGAGCGCGAACGGAGGGACGATCCAGAAGCGCGCGATCATCACTCTGCGCGGTGAGGGCATCGGACATGATTAAGATCTCTACGGCTGCATGGATCCGGGGTTGAGACACCCGGCGCGGCGGCCGGGCATCACGAGCAAGGCGCAAGATGGGACAACGCCCCGCCGGTGGCAAGCCGTGCGCCCCCGGCGGGTTGCACAGCGAAGGCGGGTAGAGAGTGGTCTGCGGATTGCGTTCGCCGGCGGTCATGATACGCAAAAACCGCAAGAGGGCGGGCCGTCTCCTCGTTGCCTCGGCCATCGGGGCCGGGGCGCTCGGCGCCTACGCACTTCTCGTGGAGCCACGCTGGCTGGAGGTTACCCGCACCACGATCCACCTTCGAGGCCTACCGCAAGGGTTGGAAGGGCTTCGCATCGCGCTGCTGACGGACCTGCACGCGGGCGAGGGAACCTCGCTCGGGCTGATCCGCCGCGCCTGCCGCCTGACGATGCGGGAGAAGCCGGACCTCGTCGCGCTCACGGGCGACTTCGCCGCGGACGACGCCGAGAGCTTCGCGGATGTGCTCGAGGCGATCGGCTGTCTTCGTGCACCGCTGGGCGTCTACGCGGTGCCGGGAAA
>JACDHR010000600.1 GCA_013820915.1 Gemmatimonadota bacterium | reverse complement strand
GAGCTGGTGGTCGAGAAGCGCGCCGTTCCCAAGGAGGAGCTGGTCATCAAGAAGCACCAGGTCCAGGAGGAGCAGGTGGTCGAGGCCGACCTGCGCAAGGAGCGCGCGGAGGTCCACCGCGAGGGTGACGTGAACGTCCGCGGTGATCGCACCGATCGCACGCGCTAGCGCGATCCGCGGTACCGTCCCCTTGGGGCGTCCCGAACTTCGGGGCGCCCCTTCTTCTTTTCTTCCCACCACGAACCTCCGCGTCCTCTCGGGAGTATTGATTTTCATCAACACCGAACGTACGTATCATCCGGACTCGTTCACCTCTACTCCCCTGGAGGACAATTGCGCACATCCATCTTCAACCTCTGGCTGCCTGCTCTCATCGCCGTCATCGTGCTCGGGGCCTGCGACGCGGGGGATGGGGAGCGCGGCGCCGCGGGCGGCGACGTGCCGGAAGAGCAGCGCTATGGCGGCACCGCGGTCATCGCCAGCATCGGCGACCTGCAGAGCATGAACGCGCTGACCGCCAGCGACTACAACAGCAACAGCATCATGCGCGAGATGCTCTTCATGCCGCTCATCAAGTACGATGAGCGGATCGAGCCCCTCCCCTGGCTCGCGGAGCGCTGGGACACCGTGCGGGTTGCTCCGGATACCCTTGAGCTGACCTTCCACATCCGGCGTGACATTCGCTGGCACGACGGCCAGCCCACGACCGCCGAGGACGTGGCCTTCACCTTCGAGCGCGCGGTCGACCCGCGCACCGCTTTTCCGAACGCCTCCGGCTTCGCACTCTACGCGCCGCGGGCAGAGCTGCTGGACCCCTACACGGTTCGCTTCCGGCTGCAGCCGCACTCGGACTTCCTGGACATGTGGTATCAGACGTCCATCATGCCCAGGCACATCCTCGGCGACGTGCCGCCGGCCCAGCTCATCCAGCATCCCTTCGGCACCAGCGAGCCGGTTGGCAACGGCCCCTTCCGCTTTGCGCGTCGCGTGCCCGGCCAGGAGTGGGTCTTCGAGGCCAACCCGGACTTCCCGGAGGCACTCGGGGGTCGTCCGTACCTGGACCGCGTGGTGTACCGGTACATCCCGGAGATGACGACGCTGCTTACCGAGCTGCTCACCGGCCGCATCGACGCGTACTTCGGCGTGAACCCGAATCAGGCCGAGCAGGTCAATAGCTCACCGGGCGTGCGATTGATCGAATCCCCCTTCCGGCAGTGGGTCTATCTCGCCTGGAACACGCGGCGGCCGATGTTTCAGGACGCACGCGTGCGGCGTGCGCTCACCATGGCGATCGACCGCCAGCAGATCGTGGACGCGCTCCTCTACGGCTACGGCGAGGTGGGCCGCGGTACCTTGAGTCCGGCGCACTGGTCGTACGATCCCAACGACCCGGGGACGGTGCTCCCCTACGACACCGCGCAGGCGCGCCGGCTCCTCGCGGAGGCCGGTTGGACGCCGGGACCGGACGGCATTCTTCGCAACGCTCAGGGACAGCAATTCCGTTTCACCATGATTACTAACCAGGGGAACGAGGTCCGTAGGGACATTCTCGAGATCGTCCAGGCGCAGCTCCGCCAGTTGGGGATCATCGCGCAGCCACGGCTGGTCGAGTGGAACACCATGAACCAGCAGCTGCAGAGCCGCGAGCGCAACTTCGACGCGGTGGTGTCCAGCTGGGTGGACTACTTCCGCAAGGACGACAAGGACATCCTGCACTCGAGCAATCTCGACAACCCCTTCCAGTATGTCGGGTACGCGAACCCCCGCGTGGATGCCCTGATCGACACGCTGGGGGTGATGATGAACCGCGACGAGGCACGACCGCTCTGGCGCGAGTACCAGCACCTGATCACGCAGGAGGCGCCGTACACCCCACTCTACATCCCGGAGCGGCTGACCGGCGTGAGCGAGCGACTCCAGGGGGTGCAGATGGACGTGCGTGGCGAGCTGCCGACGGTGACCGAGTGGTGGATCCTGCCGAGCCAGCGGCGCGCGGGTGAGGCGACGGGTGCCCAGCCGGGTGCCCCCGCGGACACCGCGGCACAAACCAACTGACGCGGTGACGCGTACGGAGGAGGAGCGGAGCGACGCGGCGATCTGGGTCCTCGCGCTCGACATCGGCACCTCCTCCGTACGCGCCGTCTTCTACGACCGTGAGGGGCGCGCCGTCCCTCCCGTGCCCATCCTCCAGCTCCCCTGCCGCTGGGAAGCCACGCCCGACGGCGGCATGGTTGCCTCCCCAGAAGAGCTACTCGCGCTGACGCTGCGGGTGATCGACGCGGCGCTGGACCGCGCCCGCGACGCCGGCGCCCGGGTCGCCGCGGTGGCGACGGCGGCCTTCTGGCAC
>JACDHR010000599.1 GCA_013820915.1 Gemmatimonadota bacterium | reverse complement strand
TGCTGCTTTCGGTGGCGCTGCTGGCCTCGTACCTCCCCGCCCGCCGCGCGACGCGGGTGGACCCGATGATCGCGCTACGCTCGGAGTAGTGTACCTGTGTCCATGAGTGTCGCCAGGGCTTCGGCCCAGGGGAAGCCAATGGGGAAAACCAGATGCAAGGAACCATGAGAACGAAGCTGATAAACAACCTGCTCGCCCTCGCGCTGATCGGTGCCACTGTAGGCGCGGCCGCACCCCCCGCAGCCCAGTCCGGCGACTTCCGATGGAGTGGCACGGTCGCAGAGGGGAATACGGTGGAGATCCGGGGCGTCAATGGCTCGGTGCGCGCGCTCGCCAGCGAGGACGGCCTGATCCATGTGGAAGCCACACGACGTGCCGGCCGCAGCGACGCGGAGAGCGTGCGTATCGAAGTGGTGGAGCACGACGAAGGCGTCACCATCTGCGCCGTCTATCCATCACCGCCGGATGCCGCGCGCGCGAACGAGTGCCGCCCGGGTGGCGGATCCATCAACGTGCGGGACAACGACGTCGAGGTCGATTTCCTGGTCCGCGTCCCGGCGGGCGTGCGGTTCGCTGGCAACACTGTGAACGGCAACATCGAGGTCGAGCGGCTGCGCTCCGATGTGAGGGCGGCGACGGTCAACGGCCGTGTGAGCGTCCAGACGACAGGTTTCGTCTCCCGGGCCGCTACCGTGAACGGCGACATCGAGCTCGCGATGCCCGCCGGTCTGAACGCAGAGTTTCACGCCAGCACGGTGAACGGCAGCATCGACTCCGATTTCCCGATCGTGGTCACCGGCCGATTCGGCCCGCGGACTGCGCGTGGCACCATAGGTCAGGGAGGACGTGAGCTGCGCGTCTCCACCGTCAACGGCAGCATCCGCTTGCGGCGGAATTGAGCCGCCGAGAATGCTCGGGGATCAACGGGAGATGGCATCCGGACGCTGCGCTGTAGGCTCCGCGCGTGCTACCTACCCGCCCGCTGTGCCGAGCGGGCCCGGTCCTTCCCTCTTTAGCGTCGTAGCTGTCGAAATCCTTTCTCTCTTCTTGTATGCGCTCGCTTCGATTGGGTCTTCTCTCAATTACCGCCATGCTCGCGGCGCTGCTCCTCGCGCTCGTGCTCTTCTGGCCTGCTCTGGTGCCGCGCCTCACCTTCATGGCACGGGAACTTCCGCCGGAGCACCGCTCGCCGACCGCGTGGCGCTACGTAGGCGACGAGGTACACTTTCGTTCCTCTGACAATGTTGCTCTACACGGCTGGTTCTTGCATCGGAGCACGCCAGAGGGTGAGCCGTGCGGCACCGTGCTCTTCCTTTCCGGCAATGCGGGCAACGTGACATGGCAGGCTGGCTTCACACCGCATCTGACGCGCTACGGCTTGGATGTGTTGCTGTTCGACTACCGCGGGTATGGCGCCAGCGAAGGCACTCCCTCGGAAGAAGGACTGCACCGCGATGCGCTGGGCGCCTACAGCTATCTCCGTGAGGCTCGGCAGCTCCCATCGGAGCGGATCCTGCTGGTGGGACACTCCCTCGGCACAGCAGTGGCGGTGAGGCTGGCGAGCCAGGCAGACGTTGCCGGTCTGGTGCTGGCGGCACCCTTCACCAGCTTTCCGGGTGCGCTTAAGGCACGGCTACCCTGGTTTCCCGTAGGACTACTACCGTGGAAGACGGAGCGATTCGACGCCCTGGCGAGTATTCAGCGGCTCTCTGTGCCAACGCTCATGGCTGCCGCCAGGGAGGACCGCTTGATTCCCATGGCGGATGCACGAACCCTCTTCGATGCGGCGCCTGACCCGAAAGTGTGGGTCGCCGTAGCCGGAGGGCACAACGACATCTTTCGAGGTGAGGAGCTTCACCGGGTACTCCCCGCGTTTCTTCAGAACACGCTCGGATGCCCCAAACCGCTGCCGGAGGCCCGCACACCGTCGCTCTGAACTCCGGCGCACCCCCATCCATGTGATCTGCAAATTTTGGCGTGCTCTTCAGGCCTGGCGCCGCTGACAACCTTCCGTGTCGACGCTGCGCCGGTTAGCTTCTCCGCTCGATCCTCGTCAAGCTTGGTTCGCGGCGTATCGGCGGTTTCTCGAGTCGGTTCAGGGCGTTGCTCGTCCTAATCGATGCATTTTCACTCGGAGCGGATCACGGGCTCTTGCATGGCGCCCCGCTCCCGGGCTTCTCGCACCTTACGCTTTCACGAAGGAGCCACCATCATGCGCTTTACCCGGACGACTCCAATCCTGCGCATCTTCGATGAAGCCAAAGCCAAGGAGTTCTACGTCGCATTCCTCGGATTCACAGTCGATTGGGAACATCGTTTCGAGGACGATCTCCCGCTGTACCTGCAGA
>JACDHR010000598.1 GCA_013820915.1 Gemmatimonadota bacterium | reverse complement strand
CAGCGGATTCTTGGGCTTCTCGGCCAGCGTTTGCATTTCCCCCTCGGAGGGTGTGCGGCTGAAAATATAGCGCAAAGCTCCGTGCGCGTCTTCCAGATCACGCGCATGAGGTAGTTCAGGCTGCCAGTCCGGTCTGCCGAACTCCTCGAGCATGCGCCCCTGCGGGGAGTAGCGAACCAGCGTGTAACCCTTCACGCGAAAGACATATCCGTGCTCCGGCGTGCCCGTTCCAGCGCTGAAACCGGTAAGCACCGCCCGTGATGCTTCACTGGCGTGACTCCATTTCTCCTTACGAATCACTTCGTTACGAGGGATCGAAATCCACTGGAGCAAAACGGAGCCCACGGTATCACCCCGTGTAAAGGGAATGTGCGTTCCGATCAGCGTATCCGCACCAAACGCACCCAGCGGGATGAACAACGGCGGGGTGGACACCGTGTGCAGCAACTCTCCATCCTTCGAAAACACGGTGAAGCGCTGCGTCCTGTAGTCCGTAACGCCTACCGTATGACCCGGGCCGCGAACCACGCGCGCCGGACTAGCCAGTTCACCGGGGCCGAGCCCTTCCTTACCGATTACTGTTACGTCGCTCCAGGAGCGGTCGCCACAGATGACCTGCTTCTCGTACGACAGCAGCACACACGCGTCGTCTTCATCAAGCAACGCGAGCGAACGAGTTCGGGTAGGCGGGATCGGTCCGCTTTCGCCGATCAACGTCAGGGTGGGGCCGACGCGGACGGCGGCATCTTCTTCCGCACACGCGGGCAGAAACAACATGACCAGAACGAGTGTAACGGCCGGGCCATGAACGGACAACAGCTGAGGTTTCATAACGTTCCGAAGCATTAAAGCTTGAATGGTGCCAAAGGGGAGAGAGCGGAGCCTGTCAAGGGGGTTGAGACACTTCGCGGTCGCCATTAGTGAGCAGGCTCCGCTGTCGCGGGGCGGTTGATCCAGACAGCGCTGGGCAGCTCCGGCGGACGGGGCACACCCCGCACGAACCGCTCGGAATTCGCTGCGTAGGCGTCGGCCAGGACGCGAGCCCGCTCGGTCTGCATCGCCTCGGCACGGCCGCAATGCACCGCCGCGGGCGGCATCAGTCCGATACCGCTGTGGCGATGGTCGTGGTTGTACCACTGGAAAAACGGCCTGCAGAAGCCACGCGCCGGCTCGATCGCACCGAACCGGTCCGGGAAATCCGGCCGATACTTGAGCGTCTTGAACTGCGCCTCCGAGTACGGGTTGTCACTCGAGGCGTAGGGTCGGGAGTGGGTCTTCGTCACCCCGAGATCGGCCAGTAGGAAGGCGACGGGCTTCGAGGTCATCGAGCTGCCGCGGTCGGCATGCAGGGTGAGTTGCCCTGGCCGAATCTGCTGCTGCAGCATCGCCTGCTCGATGAGTTTCTCGGCCACTGCAGCCGATTCCCGGTGCTGCACCGTCCAGCCGACGACGTAGCGGCTACATACGTCGAGGATCACGTAGAGGTAGAAGTACGTCCACTTCGCCGGCCCCAGCAGCTTGGTGATGTCCCAGCTCCAGAGCTCGTTGGGCCGGGTGGCCAGCAACTCCGGCCTGGTGTAGGCCGGATGCACGAGCTGGTCGCGTCGCTCGCGCACCTCCCCGTGCTCCGCGAGCAGCCGGTACATCGTGCGCTCGGAGCACAGGTAGCGCCCTTCGTCCAGCAGCGTGGCCCGCACCTGAGCCGGCGCGTGGTCCACGCGGAACGCAGGGCGTCCAGAACCGTCTCCCGCTCGGCTTCCGAAAGAGCGCGAGACGGTGGAGTTCTCGGCGGCTTGGGACGCGGCTCCGGAGGCCTGCGATGCCGGTAGACGCTCGCCGGCGAAGCGCCCAGCGCACGACACGCGGGGCGGGTCCCGATCACCGGACTCAGCTCGTCGACGGCCTGCACGATCATGGCTCGGTACTCCCGTCCGTACTTGCGCCCCTGGGCGTGAGCAACTCGTCCAGAAGCGCGGAGACTTTTCCCTGCACTTCGATCACCTTGCGGGCCTTCGCGAGGTCCGCCTCCGCATGTTCGGCGCGTCGGCGCAGCACCGTGTTCTCGGCCTCCAGCGGGTGCGGCTTCGGCCGACCTCGTGGTTGAGCCAGCGCCTGGAGTGCTCCCTGATCGCGCTGGTGTCGCCACGCGGAGAGGTGCGAGCTGTACAGCGCCTCGCGCCGTAGAAGTGCGCCCACTTCGCCGGGTCGCGTGCAGGCATCGGCTTCCTGCAGGATCCGCAGCTTATACCGGGCCGAGAAGCGTCTTCGCTGCGCGCGCTCGACCAGCTCCGGATGGGGCACCTCGGCGCCACGCCCGGCGGCCGCTTCGCTCCGCTCGCCTACGGCTCGCTGCGC
>JACDHR010000597.1 GCA_013820915.1 Gemmatimonadota bacterium | reverse complement strand
GCGGGCGCGCTGATCGTGATGGGCGACGACCTGGCCGATGCGCCCGCGGACTTCGGCGTGAATGCGTCGCTATTCATCTACATCGGCCATACCTTGAGCCCGGCCGCGCGAAATGCGCACTTCATCCTTCCGGCAGCTACCTTCGCCGAGATGGAGGGCAGCTTCACCAATGTGAACAGCCGCGTGCAGCGCTTCTGGCCCGCGCTCAAGGTGCCGGGCATGACGCGCCCGGCGTGGCAGATTCTGGGTGTGCTCCGCGCCGGCATCGTCGGTGATGCGGCTCCGGCCACTCCCGCGGACGCGTTCGCGCTGCTCGCCGAAGTGCGGGCCGAGTTCGGCGGTGTTCGCTGGGAAGACCTCGGCGTGCAGGGGCAGGAGCTCCCCCGGGTCGGCGCGCTGGTCGATACGGCCGGAGATTGACAGCTTCAAGGGCGCACGGGCTCCATCGGTGCGCGACATTCTACGGGAAGGAAAGGCCGGCGGATCCGGCCTTTGCCCTTGGTGCGCCCGAACGGGCGCCGCAAAACGTTTTCCGTAACGAGACGAGATGATCGAACTGGGCCCGTTACATCAAGTGGGTGCCCTATCGCCGACCGCGTACCTGATCGCCTCCGTGATCAAGATCCTCGTGGTCTTCGGCGCGGTAATGGTCACTGTGGCGATGCTGACGCTCCTGGAGCGCAAGGTCAGCGCCTGGATGCAGGACCGCCTTGGCCCGAACCGCGTCGGACCCGGCGGCCTCCTGCAGCCGGCTGCCGACGGTCTGAAGAACATCCTGAAGGAGGAGACGAACCCGGGTGAGGCCCACCGGGCGTTCTTCATCCTGGCGCCGGTGCTCTCCATTATCCCGGCGCTGGTCACCTTCGCGGTGATCCCACTCGCCGCGCCGCTCCCTACGCCCTGGGGGTTGGTGCCGATGGTGATCGCCGACGTGCCCGTCGGCGTGCTCTTCCTGCTCGCCTTCTCCTCTCTCGGCGTGTACGGAATCATGATCGCCGGCTGGGCGAGCTCGAACAAGTACGCGCTGCTCGGCGGGCTGCGTGCGGGTGCGCAGATGATCTCGTACGAGATCGCGCTGGGCATGAGCCTGCTCTCCGTCTTCTTTCTGGTCGGCAACGTACGGCTCACCGAGGTCGTCGCTCACCAGCAGGCGATGGAGCTCTGGTTCGCGCTTCCGCTCGCCGCCTCGTTCTTCCTCTTCTGGGTCTCCGCCTTCGCGGAGACCAACCGCCTCCCGTTCGACCTTCCGGAGGCGGAGTCCGAGCTGGTCACCGGCTACCACACCGAGTACTCGTCGATGAAGTTCTCCATGTTCTTCATCGCCGAGTACGCGCACGTTCTGACCGTGTCCATGCTGATGGCGACGCTCTTCCTGGGCGGGTGGGACATCCCGGGGAGCTTCGACAACATCCGCATGGTCGCACCCGGTGTCGTGCAGGGCGCCGAGCCCGCGGTGTGGAAGACGATCGTGACCTTCTTCGCATTCGCTCTCAAGACGTTCTTCTTCATCATGGTATTCATGCTGGTGCGCTGGACGGTCCCGCGCTTCCGTTACGATCAGGTGATGGACCTCGGATGGAAGTTCATGATCCCCGCCGCGCTTGCGGCCGTCGTGATCACCTCCGGAACGATCCTCGCGCTGGACGCCGCGGGCGTGGCGTACGGGCTGACCTACGGGCTGGTGCTCACGGTCGTCAACCTGCTCCTGCTCGGCAGCGTGCTGTGGATGCTGGACCGCGGCCGGATCCTGAGTGGTTCGTCTACCATCACCGAGAAGCGGCGCCGTGCGGAGGTCGTGGCCCGCTTCCAGGAAGAACGCGCTCACACGATAGCAAGGTAGATATTCGATATGGCAGCCACAGTTCGTGTTATGAAGCGCCCGGAGCGACAGTCCTCCTACATCCGGGCTACGTTGAAAGGGATGGCGCTTACGTTCCGCCACATGGTGAACCCGCGGAAGGTGACCGTCGAGTACCCGGAGGAGCGTCCGCCGCTCTCGCCGCGCTGGCGCGGTACCCACGTGATGGAGACGCACGACGACGGACGCCCGAAGTGCGTCGCGTGTGGTCTGTGCCCCACCATCTGCCCGGCCAACTGCATCCGGCTGGTGCCGGGCGAGGACGACCAGGGCAACCGGTACCCGATCGTCTATGAGATCGACGAGTTCCGCTGCATTTTCTGCGGCATGTGCCAGGAGGTCTGCCCGGTGGAAGCGATCCATGTGGGCCAGCACTTCGAGGCCGGCGAGTATACGCGCGACAACTTCGTCTACGATCTCGATCGGCTGATGCGTCAGGAGCATGCGTCCACTCTGCTCTGGGACCCGTCGGACCCGGCCGGCGAGTAAACATGCTGA
>JACDHR010000596.1 GCA_013820915.1 Gemmatimonadota bacterium | reverse complement strand
AGGCGAAGGAGTCCCGCTCCCAGGAGAACATTCCCAGCCCGCCGTTGACGGCGCCAAGGAGAACGTCGGGGTCCTTCAGCCGCGGCAGGTAGAGGTACTGCGCGAAGTCGTCGGCGAGCTGCTTCAGGGTGACGTGCTCGCCCCGCCAGAGCGGGATGCGGTCCAGCTCCATGCGCAGCAGCGTGGACGCGTAGACCGTCACCAGCAGCTCGTCGTTGCGCAGGCGGCGCGAGGCGCGCACGGCGAGCGGCTCCTGGCCCTGCAGCCGGATCTCGCTCCACTGCAGGGCGGCGGTCTTGTCGGGCTGGCCGGGGACCAGCGCCCAGATGTAGGTCTCGGGGATGCGGGCGCGGATCGCCTCCTCGGCGCGGGTGCGCTGCGTCTTCGCCTGGTTGCTCTGGAAGACGTCGAGGTGGAGCTGCTCGCGCTCGGCCTCGATGCTCTTCCAGGCGAGGTACTGCCGCACCGCCTGCTCCAGCTCGGCGAGGCGCGTGCGGTCGGGCGCCAGGAAGACGAGCGTGTTGCGGTAGATGCGCGGGCTCGAGCCTCGCTGGTCGAGGATCTCGCGCGCGAAGACTCGCGCCGGGCTCGCCTCGTTCTTCGCACCTTCGGTGCTCAGTCCCTTCGGGGCGTTGGCGTTGTGCGGGTGCTCGGGGCCGAGGATCACCAGGCGCGCCTCGCGCTCGCCCGGGACGTCGCCGCTGGAGGCGGGGATCGGGTGGACGCGGACGAAGTCGCCGCGCTGCTTCGCCTCGTCGCGCAGTCGGCCGCGGATCTCCTGCCAGACCTCGTCCTGGTTCCACTGCGCGGCGCGGTCCTGCGCCAGGCGGGTGACGCTCGGCTGGGTGGAGGACCAGTAGCGCGAGCCGTCCACCTAGAGGTGCGTGGCGCGGTCGGTCAGCCGGCGCAGCGCGTCGCCGAAGGTGGCGACCGCCTCGCCGGGCTGCACGCAGCCGAGCTTGATCTGCTGGTCGGAGACACCCTTGTTCGCCATGTGCAGCGTCGGCGCGCTGCCCAGGAAGAGGGTGCGCGCCACGCGGCGCGAGGCGGAGTAGCGGCCCAGGTTCGGGTTCTCGCGGTCCTGCTGCAGCGGCAGCGACTGCGGGCCGTCCACGTCCTTCTCGATCACCGGCACCCAGTTCTCCTCCAGGTACCGCGTCAGCTCGAACTGCACGGGGTTGGCTTCGATGGGGACGGCGGAGGGCATGATCAGCAGCCCGCGGTCGTCCTGCTCCCAGAGCACGTGGATCACCGAGGCCATCAGCCGCAGCACGCCGCGGGTGCGCTGGAACTTGTCGAGCGTGCTCCAGGCGTTGAAGAGCTGGTCGAAGAGCTCGGGATGGATCGGATAGGCGGCCTTCATCCGCCGCTCGTAGTCACCCTCGCGGCAGGTGGAGGGAAACTCGGAGGCGTTGCTGCGATAGAAGTCGCAGAACGCCTTGACCACCGCGTCGCGCGCGGCGAAGAGCTGCGTGTCGGTGATCGGCTGGAAGAGCCGGCGCCGCACGATCTCGAAGCTCTCCTCGGTGCTGGCGGGGCGCCAGTTGGACTCCAGGCGCGCGAAGGTGTTCTGGATGCGGTGCAGCGCCTCGTGGCCGCCCTCGCCGCCGATCTCGATGTTGCTCGCCGGGATCGAGGCGACGACCAGGGTGTCCGGCGCGAGCCGGGCCGCTTCGGTGAGCGCCTGCGCGAAGGTGAGGTTCGACTCGAAGGAGCCCGACGGCAGCCCCTCCACCTTGTACATGTTGCGCAGGTAGGCGACCCACTCATCGATGAGGATCAGGCAAGGCGCGGCCTCGCTGAAGAGCTGGCGCAGCGTCTCGCTGCCGGGGCTCACCCCCTTTCGGTCCGCATTGGCGACGTAGGCGTACCCCTTCGCGCCGAGGAGCTGGTGCGCCATCTCGCCCCAAAGGGTGTGGATCACCGCGCCGTCGGGCTTGGTGTAGGTCTGCGCGGGGGAGAGCGCGGTGCCGACCAGCACGGCGCGGTTCGCCTTGACCGGCTTTGCGCCCTCCGCGACCTCGATCACCGCCTCGACGCCGGCGAGGTCGCCCGTCCCGGTGCCGGAGAAGAGGTGGTAGAGCGCGAGCATCGAGTGCGTCTTGCCGCCGCCGAAGTTGGTCTGCAGCTCGACCACGGGGTCGCCGCCCTGGCCGTTCAGCCGCCGCAGACCATTGGCGAGGAGGTGCTTCAGGCCCTCGGTGATGAAGGTGCGCTGGAAGAAGTCGCGCGGGTTCCTGTACTCGTCGGAGCCCTCGCCGCGATGCACCTGCCCGAGGTCGGCGGCGAACTCGGCCTGCTGGTGCGGCCGCTGGCGACGTCCGGGTGCGGGGTGACCACCTCGCGCCAGGGCTTGAAGC
>JACDHR010000595.1 GCA_013820915.1 Gemmatimonadota bacterium | reverse complement strand
CGGGTTGGTGTCGTCGAAGCGCAGGTGGCAGCGCCCGCCGAACTCCGCCGCGATCCCGAAGTTCAGCACCAGCGCCTTCGAGTGGCCGATGTGTAGGTAGCCGTTCGGCTCCGGCGGGAAGCGCGTGACCACCCGGCCGCCGTACCTGCCGGTGCGCTGGTCCTCCGCCACGATGGCGCGGATGAAGTCGGTGCCGCCGGG
This sequence comes from Gemmatimonadota bacterium, assembly GCA_013820915.1. Lineage (GTDB taxonomy): Bacteria > Gemmatimonadota > Gemmatimonadetes > Longimicrobiales > Longimicrobiaceae > JACDHR01. The sequence goes on along the minus strand of JACDHR010000595.1, from coordinate 2,164 downwards.
GCGGGCGTCGCTCTCGTTCTGCTCGATGTTGTGGTTCTCGTTCACGTTGCTCAGGGTCCGAATGTCGTTTCTGCGGCTGCTCGTTCGTGGATCGGGAGATTGGCCCGCCACTGCCCGCGCCGCAAGGAGTCTGCCGGGCGCGGCCCCTACCTGCTACCCTCGTGCCCTGCGCCGGCTCCACTTGCAGAGGCACGGCCAACAGCGGGGTTCGGCCCGATGTTGATCGGCAATAGCAGGTGAGAGCTGCGCCGAGCGACTGCGCGGCTCCACCAGGCGATAAAGGCCCGGTCTGGGGTAGTCCGGTGCACGAAGTGCAGCGCCACTACGGCCGTCCTGCCGGATGGAACCGCGTCTTGTAGTCGCGTCCGGAGGACGCCCGCTGTTCGTTGCCGGGTCGTTCATCGGCCCGGCCAAGGCTGGCGCTCGCTGAAAATGTCGCTTGATCCTGTACAGGCGGATCATGCGGCTGGTGGAATGGGTGCCGACACGCTATTCTGTGGCCGAATCACTCTCACACCTCCACTTCCACCTACCGACATGCGCCGCATCCTGCTGCTCGCCGCACTCGCTGGCCTGGCGCTGCCCGGCCGCGCCTCCGGTCAGGGCTTCGAGGTCTTCCAGGGGCTCTTCCGGCAGGTGAACAGCTTCACCATCTCGATGCACGGCGGAAACCTGATGGGATCGAGTGAGCTGGAGGGAAACTGCGGCGTCCTGGGGCTGTGCGGGATGGGCACCGAGGTCTTCCTGAACCTGCACCGCTCGGAGACGCTGCTCCTCGAGCTGGCGCTGGGGACCAGCTACCTGCAGGGCTTCCGCGCCCGGGAGGAGACGCTGGACTTCCGCGGCGCGGTCCGCTCCGTGCCCACGCTCTCGGTCTACACCACCTACCTGCGCGACATGGGATTGGGGAAGGTCCAGCCCTTCGTCGGCCTCAGCTTCGGGCTGACGGAGCTCTGGAATGCGCAGGCGTACGATCCGAGCGGTACCCGCTATACGCTGCGCGGCAACACCTACGATCAGGGGGTGGCGGCGGGGCTGCTCCTCAATATCGGCACCATCTCCGGCCCCTTCATCGAAACCTCGTACCGGAGCCGCAAGTTCTTCAGCCTCGACTGGGGATTCCCCTCGGGGGTGCAGAGCGTGCCGGAGGGATGGCCGCGGGAGCTGAATCTCAATACCTGGCTGGTATCGGTGGGGTGGCAGTTCGATCTGAAGAGCTGACCGGCTTCCAGGTTGCACATGAACACTGAAACAGCGATCGCAGGAAGAGGGAGGATGATGCGGGTACTGCTCTGCTGCGTGCTCTTCCTGGCCGCGTGCGCCACGAGTGCGCCCGCCCCAGCGCCGTTGGCGGACGCCGTCGCCGAGCGCATCCAGCGGGTCGAGAGCGGGCTGCTCACCTCCAACGTCATCGCGGGCGAGCCGCTGGCGGGGATGCCGCTCGCCGAGCGGATGCGCTTCTACGACACGCCCGGCGTCAGCATCGCGGTGATCAACGATGGCAGGATCGAGTGGGCGCGCGGCTACGGTGTCGCCGAGGCGGGAGGCGCCCAGCCGGTGGACACCGCGACGCTCTTCCAGGCGGCCTCGATCAGCAAGCCGGTCGCCGCGATGGCGGCACTGCGCCTGGTCGAGCAGGGCAGGCTCTCCCTGGACGAGGACGTCAACGGGCGGCTGGTGTCCTGGAAGGTGCCGGAGAACGGCCATACGCGGGAGCAGAAGGTGACGCTGCGGCGGCTGCTGAGCCACAGCGCCGGCCTGACGGTGCACGGCTTCCGCGGCTACGCCGCTGGCGAGCCGGTGCCGACCCTGGTGCAGCTGCTCGATGGCGCCTCCCCCGCGAACTCGGCGGCCGTCCGCGCGGATGTGGTCCCGGGCAGCCTCTGGCGCTACTCGGGTGGCGGCACCTCGGTGGCGCAGCAGCTGATGACGGAGGTCACCGGCAGCCCCTTCCCGGAGCTGATGCGCGAGCTGGTGCTCGGCCCTGTCGGTATGGTGCACAGCACGTATGAGCAGCCCCTTCCTGTCGCGCGTGCCGCGAAGGCAGCCACCGGCCACCGCGGCGACGGCAATCCGGTGGCGGGGAAGTGGCACACCTACCCGGAGATGGCGGCAGCGGGGCTCTGGACCACTCCCTCCGACCTGGCGCGCCTCGCCCTGGAGG
>JACDHR010000183.1 GCA_013820915.1 Gemmatimonadota bacterium | reverse complement strand
CGGGACCCGGCGCGCCCGGAGCGGCGCAACGCCGCGCGCTCGGCGCTGGCGTGGCTCGCGGCCGAAGAGACACCCTCGGCCGGCCTCGTGCTCGACACGCTGCTGACACTCGCGACCGACGAGCGGGACACGGATGTACGTGTGCTCGCCGCATCGGCGTTGGGGGAGAGCAGGAACCCGGAAGCCAGGCAGGCGCTGGAGCGCGCACTCGTGGACCCCGAGCCGAATGTTGCCGCCGCTGCCGCGGACGGGCTGGGGGTGCTTGGCGATGCTCGCGCCGTGGAGGCGCTGACGTCCGCGGTGGAGCGGGCGAGCTTCTGGGTACAGGTGGCCGCGGTCGTATCGCTGGGGCGCCTGCGAGATCCGCGCGCACTTCCGGCGCTCACGCGCGCCAGCACGAACCCGCTGTTGAGCGCCGCGGCCGCCGCCGCGCTGGCGGATATTGCGGATCCTGCCGGGATGCCCGCTCTTCGCCCGCTGATCGAGCGGGGAAATCCCGTACGGGTGACCGCGCTCGCTGCAGCGGCTCGCATCCTCGCCGCAAACCCCGAGGTTTCGCCACCGGAGTGGCTGCGCGAGTCCCTGCAGGGTGAGGAGGCGGAGCTGGACGCCCGCTTCCGCGAGAGTGGAGACGGAGCCGCCGCACACCTCCTGGGGATTACCGGGAGTGAAGAAGCCGCCGCACTGCTCGCCGACGCACTCTCGTCTCCCTATGCTGCGGAAGCGACAGCGGGCCTTGTCGCTCTGCCGCCCGAGGTGGCTAGCACCGTGCTCACAGAGCGGATCATGGACGCGCCGTCGGAAATCAGAACCGCCATCCTGACGGTGCTCCCGCCGCTGCGCGATGCCGAAGCCGTCGCAAGGGTGGTCAGCTGCCTCAGCGAGCCGGATGCGGAGACGCAGGCGGCCGTCGTCGAGCTGCTGGCCCGCTCGGACGAGCAGATCCTCATGCCACAACTACTTCGCGCGCTGAACGACCCCTCCCTGCGCGGTGTGGCCGTGCGGGTGATGGGCCGCCTCAGCGATGCGCGGTGCGCCCCGCTAGCTTCGCTTCTCACCGATCCCGATGCCAACGTGCGAAAGGCCGCCGCCGAGGGCCTCTCGCGTTGCGCTACGATGGATATCCGCGAGCAGATCGCCGTTGCACTGCGTAAGGAGCCGGATCGCGCCGCGCAGCATGCGCTGGTGAGCGCGCTCGGCACCGCCGGCGGCGAGGACGCAGTCCGCGAACTGGTGCCACTCCTGGAGTATGCGGAACCGAGCCTTCGCTTCGCAGTGCTCCAGGCGCTCGGGCGAACCGGTTCCGAGGCCGCCCTCCCGCCGCTGATCGAAGCGCTCGGCGACCCCACGCCGGAGATACAGGCCGCCGCGCTCCATGCGCTCGGCGAACTCGGAGACCCGCGCGCCGCGGCTCCGCTCGCCGAGCGCCTCACGGATTCGGACCGCGACATCCGTCGTACAGCGGCCTTCGCGCTCCGCGATCTCGCTCCATCGGCCGCAACGGAGCATCTGCTCCGCGCGCTGGACGACCCCGCGTGGTCGGTGCGAAGCGCGGCGGTGCGCACGTTGGCCATCATCGGAGCGCGGGAAGCGGTACCGCGGCTCCGCGAGCTCGCTGCATCCGACGCCGACCCGCTGGTGCGCTCGACCGCGGCCGCCGCGCTCAGGGAGCTCACCGCGGGCACCGATGCGGGAGGCGGCGGTTGAGATCGGTGGCGCTGACCGACGAGGAATATCGGCTTTTCAGCGAGTGGCTCGTCGAGGAGTTCGGCCTCTGGTTCGGACCGGAGAAGCGGGAGATCCTGCGCACCAGGCTCGAGCCACGCAGGGCGGAGCTCGGCATGAGCACCTTCCAGCGGCTCTTCTTTCATCTAAAATTCCACCCCGAGCGGGAGGAGGAGCGGGCCCGGCTCGTCCCTCATCTCACGAATAACGAGAGCTACTTCTTCCGCGAGCGTCCGCAGCTCGACGCCTTCCGCGAGATCGTGCTCCCCCGGCTCCTGGCAGCACAGCGGCTCAACCCGCTCCGGGTTCTCAGTGCAGGATGCTCCGCGGGACAGGAGCCGTACACCCTTGCGATCCTCTTGAGCGAGGCGTCTCTCGCCCCCCGCCTGCAGGCGCGAGTTACGGGCGTGGACCTCGACCCTCGGATCCTGGACCAGGCGCGAGGCGGCCGTTACACGGCGCACTCCTTCCGCGGCGTGGATCCCGAGCTGCGCGACCGCTACTTCGGGCAAACGGCCGGCAACGAGTGGGAGATCCTCCCCGCGCTGCGCGAGGCGGTGGATTTTCAACGGGTAAATCTCTCGGATCCGGGGTGGGCGCGGGCATTCCCTCCGCAAGACGTGATCTTCTGCCGCAACGTGCTGATCTACTTCGATCCCGACGCACTGATCCGCGCGGCACGGGGACTGCACGATGCTCTCGCACCCGGCGGATATCTCTTTCTCGGCCATGCGGAGACGCTCAGCCGCGTGTCGACACCGCTCATCGCGGAACGAAGGCCGGGTGCAATCTTCTACCGACGACCGACGTCCGATGGCCAGGAATGAAGTGAAAGATCAGGTACGCGTCTTGATCGTGGATGACTCCATGTTCATGCGCCGGGCGGTGGAGCGGATGCTTTCCGACTCTCCCGATATAACCGTCGTGGGCGCTGCAATCAACGGGCGCGACGCCGTCGATCTCGCCTGCCGTCTGAAGCCGGACGTGATTGTTATGGATGTCAATATGCCGGAGCTGAACGGATTAGAGGCGGTGGAACAGATCATGACACGCTGTCCGGCACCCGTGCTGATGCTCAGCACCTTGACCAAGTCCGGTGCGGTGACGACGATCCGCGCACTCGAGCTTGGCGCGGTCGACTTCATCGATAAAACCTCCGCCGGTGGGTGGATGGACATCTACGCACTCGCGGCAGTGCTGCGAGACAAGGTCCTCGCGGTCGCGTACGCGGGTGTGTCCGCGCCGCCCCCCGCGGAGGCTCTCCGGGTCCCACACGAAACCTTCTCCCCCCCCATGGAGCGGCCGATCTCGACCAGCGCAGGCATCGATGTGATCGCGATCGGTGCCTCCACGGGAGGGCCCCGCGCTCTGACGGAGATCCTGCCGCATCTCCCCGGAGATCTTAGGGCCGGCGTCGTGGTCGCGCAGCACATGCCGCCGGGGTTCATCTCGACGCTCGCCGACCGGCTCAACGGTCGCTGCCCGCTGGAGGTTCGTGAAGCTCGCAACGGAGATCCAATCACTCCCGGCACGATTCTGATCGCGCCGGGAGGAGAGCAGATGTGGGTCGAGCGAATAGATAACACGCTCCGGGTCCATATCTCGCCCAACACCGAGGACCTGCTCCATCATCCATCGATCGACATGCTCCTGGAGTCCGTCGCCGCGGTCGTGGGGTCCCGCGCGGTGGGCGTAATCCTGACGGGCATGGGCGACGACGGCACCGAGGGGCTTCGGAAGATGAGGGACGCCGGAGCACGGACCATCTGCGAGAGTGCCAAGACCGCTGTGATCTACGGAATGCCACGTGCCGCGCGAGCGGCAGCCGAGCAAATCCTCGCGCTCGATGAGATCGCGCCGGCCCTGGTTCAACTCTGCGGCGCTGTGAACACCGACCCGGGGAGGGCCAGCTGATGGCACGTGTACTGATCATCGATGATCAGCGGATCCCCAGGCTCACCGTGGGTGCCGCGCTGCAGGAGGCCGGCCACGAGGTTGTGGCGGAGGCCGACGGTGCGTCGGGGCTCGCGAAGGCAGGCTCGTGGGCGCCCGACGTGATCGTACTTGATGTGCACATGCCGGAAATGGATGGGTTTGCCGTCGTAGAACGGTTGAAGCAGAACCCGCGCACGGCTCCTATTCCGGTGATCTTCCTCACCGCCACCGCGCCCACGGACGAGCTCGTGGTGCGCGGGCTGGATCTCGGAGCGTACGACTTCCTCAGCAAGGGATGCAGCAAAGCAGAGCTGCTGGCGCGCGTAGGCGTCATGTCGCGCATCAAGCGCAGCAACGACGAACTCACCGCGCTGGCTCGAATTTCGGACACGCTCCTGCGAACCCTGGATCCGCAGGAGCTCAGCCGCCAGTTCCTGGAGCAGACACTGGATGTGTTCCGCGCCGATGCCGGGCTCCTCGTCGTAGCGCGCAACGACGGGCTTCCCGCCATCCGCGTCGGCTCCGGGATCGACCCTTCCGACACACTATTCGAGCTGCTGACCGACAGCCTGCTCATGGGGCTCACGGGAGGCGAGGACGCGGAAATCCTCGCGCTCGCGGAGCTGCAGGGACCGGCAGGCGCCCTGATTCGCCGCCTCAACCTCGGCTCGGGCGTCGCGGTGCGGCTCGACCACCGGGACCGACCGCCCAGCTTGTTGGCAGCCTTCACCCGGGGAAAGGATCGCTTCCGGCGCGAGTCCGACGCACCGCTGCTCCAGCTGCTGGCGCGGCAGGCGACGATCGCGATGGACAATGCGCTCCTGCACGCGCAAACCAGAGAACAGGCGCATGCTCTCGCTCTGCAAGCCGAAGAGCTGGAGCGTGCGATGGGCGAGCGATCCCGCTTCTTTGCCTCCATGAGCCATGAGCTGCGCACGCCGATCAATGCGGTGATGGGGTACAACCAGCTCCTGGAGGACGGCACCTACGGCGACGTGTCTGCGAAGCAGCGCGACATTCTCCGCAAGGTGAGTCGAAGCGCCTCGCACCTGCTGGAGCTGATCAACGACATCCTGGACATCTCCAAGATCGAAGCGGGAAAGCTGGAGATATATTACGAGCCGACGGATCTGGTGCAACTGGTGCGCGACACCCTGACCTCCGTAGAGCTGCCCGCCCAGGCGAAGGGGCTTGCGTTGACCGTCCGCAGCCCGGAGCAGGTGCGAATACAGACGGACCCCGCACGCGTACGCCAGGTGGTCCTGAACCTTTTGGCGAACGCCGTGAAGTTCACCGACGAGGGCGAGGTCACCATCAAAATCATCCCGCCGCAGCCTGAGCCGGCGACCCCCGCGGACGGGTGGGCAGAGATCCAGGTGACAGACACCGGGCCGGGGATCGCGCCCGAAGATCAACAGCGCATCTTCGAGGAGTTCGAGCAGGCGGACAGCGGCGTCACGCACGGCGGAACGGGGCTCGGCCTCGCGATCTCGCGCAAGCTCGCGCACCTGCTGGGCGGCGACCTCGCTCTGCACAGCCAACCCGGCGTCGGCTCCACGTTCACGCTCCGCCTCCCGACCAATAGCCTCAACCGGCCTCAAAACACCGCCCCATCCTTCAGCAATGCTTGACGCGTGCGAAGCCCATGGCCTTGAGGTGAACGACCTGAGCGCAGAGGCGCGCGCGCCTCTCGGATCACTCCCCCGAAGAGGCTTCACGCGCCACAATCGTGGATGGCGCGCCACAGGGGGCGCTCCAAACTCTTCGAAGTCGAGGTACTCGAGATCCTGGCAGCGTATGGACTTCGCGTGGTGCCGAAGGTCGTATCTCCAGCTCTCACACGTACACGTGGGTGGCCTACGGTGGGGTCGCATCACTCTGGCGGCTGAACATGATGTTCCGGACCGGTGGACAGAGCGGTCCGGCCAGCCCCGCGTCAGGGGGCATACTACTTGCCCGCATATATTTTGCGGCGTGTATGCTGCCTACAACTCCAGAGCGACCGCGAATGAGATGCGAACCCCTCTCCGGATCGAAGGTGAGGGTAACGTTGTGGCGACGACCGCCGCGCGAACCAACATGCTTAAACTCGTGTTTCCCACTTTGAACTCTGCTGTCTCGACGGCGGAGGAGCTCGACGCTCCTCTGATACTTGTAGCCGAAGATCACCCGGACAGCCGGGACGCGCTTCGCTCTCTGCTCGAGGTGTACGGTTTCCGGGTGGAGGTCGCGCCGGATGGCCGACTCGCGGTAGAGAAAGCCATTGTCCTGCGGCCGGATCTCGTTCTCATGGACATCATGATGCCGGATATGGACGGCTTCGAGGCGACGCGCGCACTGCGCGCCAGCAGCGAGTTCCGGCAGGTTCCGATCGTCGCCCTGACGGCGATGGAGGGTGCTCGTGAGATGGTGCTCGCCGCGGGCTGCGACGACTACCTACCGAAGCCGATCGACGTACGCAGCTTCCTGGGTCGCGTCCGCCAGTGGCTCGACACAGGGCGAGTCGCCGCTTCCTGACTGAAGGTAAGGCCGTAACTGCGAGCGGAGGAGCGGACAGGTCGAACGGGCAGGTCGATCAGGCGGCCGACACACGATGTGCGTCGGCCGCCTCTGCGGTGTGGTGGCGCTGCAGCGCGGCGAGCACCTCCTCCCCATAAGAAAATGTTGACAAATTATTCATGGGCCTGTGAAGGCTCCGTGGTAAGCCTACGGAATAGCCTCCGGGCCTCGGTCAGCCAGATCCAGGCCGTCGATACGGCGAGATTGCGGTCGTGATCCTTGTTCATTCGCCGGGGGCGGTCGTTCCATGCGTTGGTGCGCTCAGGTGACCCATCTCTTCGGAAGCACCACGAAGCCCGTGGGCAGCTCGAAGAGAGGCAGTTGCCCCTGGTGCCAGCGTCCGACGTTGCGGCCCGCGCGGGTGCCGGACCACCTCGACCTCGAGTCCGTGCTTACGACGGATCTCCTGCCAAGCGGGCGCCGGCGTAGCCGCCATCGACGTAGAGCATCTGAATCCCCGGCACTTTGGCCTTCGCGAGGTCGAGGGCGGGCATCGCCGCATCCCGGTCCTGCGTGCTCGCGGAGATGACGAGCACCGCGAGCAGGAGGCCGAGCGTGTCGGTCACCAGGTGACGCTTGCGCCCCTTGACCTTCTTGCCGGCGTCGTAGCCCCTGGGGCCGCCCTGCGGCGAGGTCTTGACCGATTGCGAGTCGAGCACCGAGGCCGTCGGATCCGGTGCCCGATGCTGCCGGCTCCGCCAGAGCTTGCGCAGCTCGTCGTAGAGCGCCTCGAAGCGGCCCCGGGCGGTCCACCGACGGAAGGTCTTGTACACCGCCGTTCAGGGTGGGAAGTCCTTGGGCAGCATCCTCCAGGAGCAGCCGGAGCGCAGCACTAGATGCAGGCGTCGACCATCTGGCGCCGGGGGTACTTCTCCGGTCGCCCCGTCCGCCCCGGCGGATCGAACAGGTGCCGGACCTGCTCCCTTCGGAATCGGTGAGCCCGCAGGGGTAGCGGGTTGCATCACCCGGATCCCGATGGGCTGCACGGTATCCGTACTCCGCACGAGCCGCTGGGGCGGCCTTGCCTCCTCCTCCGGCGCCCGCAGCAGCAGCCGCGGTGGCTGCCCGGCTTTGCTTCGAACGCTGGAACCCAGCCTCATGCAAATACTTACGAATCGTCACGGTGGACAGCGTGACCCCCGTTTGCCGCCGGAACACCGATACCGTATCGTCCAGCGAGAGCAACGGCTTCTCCCAAATCAGCGACACGAGAACTTCAATCTGCTCCACCGACAGCTTCCGGGGACGTCCCGTCCGTCGCTTGTCAATTCTCACGAGCATGATCCAGACATTCTCACCAGCTTGATCCAGTGGATTGGGTGAGTTTCTCAGGAGCTTGATCCAGGGAAAGAGCGAGTTTCTCACGAGCTTGATCCAAGGAAACGGCGAGATTCTCACGAGCTTGATCCACCCTTTTTGAGGCCGCTTCGACCATCTTGATTGCACCCCTAAATCGGAGGTGTGTCAGATGGCATATCGAGAGGTGGCCATGTGGGAGATCCTGA
>JACDHR010000594.1 GCA_013820915.1 Gemmatimonadota bacterium | reverse complement strand
TCCACACTCTGCCGGACCTGGCCTGGCTGATCCTCGAGGGCGGCGGGAACCTTGCCGAGATCTGGACGCGCGAGGCGGAGCGCCGGGGGATCCCGGTGCGCCGGATCCCCGCCGAGCGCTGGCGAGGGGAGCTGCTCTACGCGCGCGAGCAGCGCAGCGGCGCGCAGGCGAAGCAGCATGCCGCGGAGCTGGCCCGGCGCATCATCGAGTGGTCGGCGGCGCCTCGCCCCACCTCGCTGCGCCACGATGCCGCCGAGGCGATCGCCATCGGCTTCTGGGGCGTGCTCCACGTGGGCTGGCTCGAGCGGGTTCCAGAGGAGCTGCGGCGCTGAGCCACACCGGGAGGTCCGCTGCACCACGCGTCGAGGCGTGGTTCCCCCCCCGGCAGCTCGCCTCTACGTTCCGCCTCATGCGAAACCCGGACGAGGTGTATCTCGGCCTGGCCCGCTCCTCCTCCCGCAGCCGCTGCCGTCTGGGCGCCCGCGAGGAGCCTACTTGGAGCACGGCAGGATCTCCGTCCCACTCGCGACTGCCACAATGGGATGTAAGATTGCTCACGCGGGCTTGGGGCGGTAGATTGCACGCAGCGGAGATAGCGGCTGTATCCAGTGCCCCCGCCGAGGCAACCGGCTAGGGAGCGGGGTGGCCACCCCGTCCTGTCCGCGACGGCAGCCAAAAGGCTGCCGTTCGTGTTTTTATGCTACCCGTCTGGAGACTTAGGGGTTGACTTGGTTGATATTCAGAGTTCGGAGCGGGACGGCGGTGCCAGACCTTGGCGTCTCAGCGAAACGCTTCTTCTCGCGGCGGTTCCGGCTTTCGCCTATGCCCTCACGTTTGTGTACGAGGCGGGGTACCTTGGAGCTTTCGGGCTTCCAGCTTGGCTGATTGAAATCGAGATCAGCAGGGTGTTTGTTTCGCTGGGGGGCCTGCTTGTCTTGGTGTATCTTGCCTGGACGTTCGTGTTCTGGGTTCCCACTGCATTGGGAGCGGTACTTGTGCCGGCGCTGGTCGGTTTGTGGCTAGCGCTTCCGACGATCCCGATGCTTTTTTTTCTTTGGATCCTGGTGCCACGCGCAACAGCCTGGTACCACTGGATCTTGGTTATTGTGACCGCTGCTTTCCTCGTATTGTATACGTACCTTGTTATAGTGCATCCACTGTTGACTCACCGGGATGAGCCCAAGCCACTCAAGCGGATTTATCGTGAAGCTTTGAAAACTGCTCGAGAGCAACCCGATGTTGTTTTCGATTCGCTCCTGAGGCGCGCACAAGCAACTGGCGCTAGCCCACAGGCCGTGTTGTGGGCTGTGCTGGTACCTTCTATTCTGCTCTTCACCGCATACTTTCTGGGGGAGCGCGATGCGCGCAGAACACGGATCTTTCTGGTTTCTGGCGGCGACACTGTTTTTGTCGCTCTTCGGTCCTACCACGACCACATTATCGCCGGAGTGCTCGACTCGCAGCGAGCCACTGTGGGGCCGCAGTTCGTTGTGGTCCCGGTGAGTGATGCCGGGCAGCGGGTTTGGACGCTGGCGCGAGTTGGCCCGCTGCGGCGTGGGCGAGTAGAGCAACTTCCTGTTCGGCTTGCACCCATGCGTGCTATACGAGAGCAGGCAGAGCGGCGGGTCAGACCGGATTCTGCAGAGGGTTCGCAAGGGGCGGCGCCTCCTTGATGAACGCTGAGGGGCAGGCCCACGTGGTCTCCGCATTGGAGCGCTGGCTCCGGATGCAGGGCTGAGAGCCCGCGCTGATGGATGCGAAACGGCTCCCGCGCCTTAACAACGCGGGAGCCGGAGGGGAGAAGGAAGGCTGTCAGGCGACGTCGTTCAGTGAATGGCGCACCCTCCGCTGCTCATCCTGCACCCATGCGGCGTACTCCTCGTTCCGGTTCAGCTCGCCTGTGGTATCAAGGCCGGCGAGATTGGGATCCGCCGCCGGACCATCATTGAAGGTTCGCAGGAAGTCCTCGATCTCCTCGAGGTACTCCTCCCCGACCTGGCGGGCGTGCGTCGAGCGCATCTCGAACTCGCTGTCGAACTTCTTCCTCAGCTCCTCGAGCTGCGCTTTCCTGGCATCGTACATATTTCGATTCCCTCATTGATGGGTGCACAAATCCGGCCGAGATCCCTGCATCCGCGGCCGCTCACGATCCCTTTCCCGAATCTCGGTAATACGAGTATTGAGACCGGGTTACGATAGGTGATGGTGCCGCGGTCGTCAAGCGCGTGTGCGGCTGCGGTGCCGCTCCGGTCTTGCGGCGGCCGGGGAGCGCCGCGAGCTTCCGAGGAAGCCGCTCGCGACGACGCCACCTGCATGGATGTATGGAATCACTCCCCATCTCGACAGCTTCCGAGTACTTCGGCGCG
>JACDHR010000593.1 GCA_013820915.1 Gemmatimonadota bacterium | reverse complement strand
CTCCAGCACGTAGGTGGCCGGGGTCAGGGTGAACTCAGTCTTGGTCTCCATCCGGCCGGCGTTCCCGGTGCTACCATCCAGGTCGACGTACAGACCGTTGCCCGGATAGAAATCGAAGAAGCCGTTGCCGATCAGATCGACGGAGCCCTCGACGACGTTCCACTGGGTGAAGCCAAAGTAGTTGGGCTGCCCCACCCCGTTGTTCTCCTGGTCGAAGTTGTCGTAGAACAGCACCTCCGGCTCCCCACCGATCACCGTCACCTCGGCCGTACCGCAGTACAGCTGCTCGAATCTGCGGTCCCACCCCCAGACCGTGAGCTCCTCAGTCTCCTCCCCGAGGTTGCCCTCGTCCAGCAAACGATTCACCGCGAAGCGGAGCCGGATGTCGCGCCGTCTGTCGTTGTCGATGTCCAGGATCTGGAACGACTCGGCGGGCGTCCCGGTCTCGAAGCTCTCGCCCATGCGCAGATCGGCGGGCCTTGGGCTCCGCCCCCGCCCGAAGTAGGCTTCTACGTCGAGGATGTCGACGAAGACGAACTGATCGTCGAGGCTGATGTTGTTCGGCGTCCGCGCTGGCGGGCCCGAGTAGACGGCGTCCAGTGTCACCGGCGTGCAGGCCGCCATCTCGCCGCGAAGTGCGGCAGCGTTCATCGGATGCGGCGTGACCTCCCCGCCCGCCGAGGCTTGCGGCTGATCCGCGGGGGCCACGGCCGTGGGTTGCTGGTCGCTACAGGCCGCACTCCAGAGAAGGAGCGAGCCCGCGGCAAGTCCAGCAAATCGCGGCCGCCATGTGGTTCGTGATGTCATTGGTGTTCTCCCAGGGTGTGAGAAGCGCAAATGGGGAAGGCCGTACCGACCGTCACGTCCAGACAAGGCGTCCGAGCCCAATCGGACGTAGTGCCCCCGTTGCTATTACGGTGATGCATCGATGCGTGCGAGAAACGTTCGGTGCCGGAGAACCAGCGCGCCGGCGGGAAAAGCGGGCCAGCGCCATCGTGGCGGAGAACGGGAGGTGGGACGCTCCATGACGTGCCTCCTTCGACCTGCGAGTGTGCCGACGATCGCGTCAGCAGCGCCCTTCGTCAAGCAGCCGAGCCATTTCCCTGGAGCCGGACCCGTTCGGACGAGCGGCCAGAGAGCCCAGCTTGGTGCACCGGCCTTGCACGCGGCGCCCTTTGAGAAGGTGGGGAGGACTTCTGGATCTACTGACTCGAGACACATCGCACAGCTAACCTCTTCTGGATGGCAGCTGCGACAGCGGTGCCAGTCCGCGATCTGCGGCACCGAGGCGGTTGCATCAAATATGCCAAAATTCGTTCATTTGCAAGCGCAGATTCCACAAATGCTTACGAGTTCATCGCGGCAAATCTCTGTGGCGGTGTTGCGTGCATCGGTGCAACAGTGGGACATGCGCGCCGCAGGCATAATCTGGAAAAGTCGCCGGGACCGTCGGGGAATTTGTTCAGGATTTCTGCAGTTGGTGTTCGGACGCGGCAAGGATCACAAACGGAGCGCAGGGAGCGGAAGAGTGGGCGCGAAGCCGTTGCCCCGATAGGGCCGCTGGGAGTGCGCCCCGCGGAGTACCTGCTCGGCGTAGCCGTTGGCGGGATCGCCGCCCGCGGCGCGAATCCGTGCTACCGTGCCGGGGCCGCGGTTGTAGGCGTGCAGCGCCTCGGCGAGGTCACCCTCATGGACGCGCAGGAGCCAGCGCAGGTAGCGGAATCCCAGGCGCAGATTGGTATCGCGCTCGAAGATCTCCTCGAGGGTGATCCCGGGCTGCAGCGACTCGGCGGTTCCCGGCATCAGCTGAGTCAGGCCGCGCGCGCCGGCGGAGCTGACGGCCCGCTCGCGGAAGCCGCTCTCGACGCGCACGAGGCGAAAGCCCAGGTCGGGATCGATTCCTTCCATGAGGGCTGCGCGCTCGATGGCCGCGGCGAGGTCCATCGTGATGCCGTAGCGCACCGCCCAGCGGATGACTGCAGCCTCGTGGGCGGCGGCCAGGCGGCCGGCGGCGGTGGCATCCATCACCGCGTCGCGCGCGTGCCGTGCAGCCGTGCGCAGGGGCGTGGAGTAAACGAGCAGGATCGAGAGAAAGAGCGCCGCCCCGCAGAGGCGCAGCACCACGGTGCGCAGCCCGTTCGCCGGCGCACGGCGGGAGCCGCGGCGGCGTGAACGCGGCCGCCACGCTAGAGACGAGGCTCGCCGACGGCGGGCGGGGCCGCCGCGGTGCGGGTGGCGATGGCTCGCGGGTGGGGGCACAGGAATGCTCGGTTCGTGGTCCGGCAGCGAAATTATCTCCGCTTCCTCACACAGACAAGCGGAGGAGAGCGCCGCCCACCGGAGCGAGCAGGCCGCTGGAACGTTCCCCG
>JACDHR010000182.1 GCA_013820915.1 Gemmatimonadota bacterium | reverse complement strand
GCTCCGGCCTCCGCTCCAACGTTGGACGCTGCCGGCCGGCGGGTGCGGATTCCGGCTCCGCGCGACGTGCCCCCCGCTCCGGCCGTACGCGCGAGGGCGGTGTTACCGGCCGTGCACCCCGCGGATCGGCGCGCGGCTCGGCCCGCGGCTGCGCTCCCAAACCTTCGCCGCGCCGGAGCGCGGGCGACGGGGCCAGGTCCGGCCGCTCCTTGAAGCCGTGCCGGGGCGTTGCCGCCTCTACCTCGCGCAGATACACCTGCCGGTCGCCGCGGTAGCGCCGGGTATCATAGTAGTGCGGATGCTGGACGAGCAAACTCTGCAACCGATCGCAGCTTGGGTAGTAATGATACCCGAACGCGTCGCGCGCGGGAGCCCGGTTGTAGCAGGCGTACGACGGATACCGATGCCGCCCTCCCACATGGTAGCTGTAGTAGTCTACCGCGTGAGGAGTGTACCTCCAGTCGCCCACCAGCATCCGCGTGATCTCGTCCAGCGCCCAGAACGGGTCGCCACGCACGCCCCGATCGAACCCCCACGCGTCCCCGCGCGACCCGCGCTGTGCGCGTATGTCACGGTAGCGCGGATCCTGGGACCGGAAGTGATGAAGATCGAGCGGACGCGGAGACGCAATCACGTAGAAGTACCCGATCCCCGGGCTGCGCCCGACGCTCCAGCGCGAGGCGGCTCCCGAAACCGGAAGCGAGTAGGTACGGTGCCCGCGCACGAATGCGTCGTCCCATGCGGAGCCCGGAAAGAGCAGCTCGACGTTGCCGTCGGTATCGAGATGCAGCACGGCGACGTACGCGTCCGCTGCCGTACGGAAGCGCAGCGGCACACGGTCGCCGGGGTAGAATTGATCGAGCCCCTCGTCTACCCAGACCCGGACCTGCGGGTCCTGAAGGTGCGGCAAGAGCACGGCGGGGGCTGGGCCGCGGTGGGCTCGGGCAGATGTATTCAAAGCCGCCGCGCTGGGTTCCACCTCGGCCGGCTGCGACCCGGTTACGCCGGCTTCGGGACCGCCCGTCAGCAGTGCTGCGAGGACGACAAGAGCATGTATCATCTATCTCTCCGGTTGGATACCTACCGATCATCACGGGAGTGGCGCGTTCCGCCGCAGATCCCGTCAGAGCCCGTCTCGCGAACACATCCCGACAGCCGAGCCACCGAAACGACGCACGCCTCCTGTCCTCTCCAGGAGATGCCCGCTGTCCTCTGCCGGGTACGCAACGGAACGAATCCGCGGGTCACCGATTGACGCGGCTCGCCGGGCGGGTATAGTTTCCGTAGCTTCCGGACCGAACGGCACCCACAGGGGCGCGGGGCCCTCTGGATGATGATCCAGTGCAGTACTCCCGGGTCGCCGCGGAGGATCCCTCCGTGTGAACCCAACGTCCGCTAACCCTCTTCTGCAAGCGCCAAGCCGTGCATTCAGCCTCTTCGGTACGCCGCAGCGCATCCACCTCGGAGTAGGTTCTCGCGCGTGGCCCATCCGCAGCTGATCGAAGCTTTCCAGACGCTCTCCGCCTTCGGCGAGGCGCTCTCCCGGCTCCCCGACCCGGGCACCTCGCTCCGGCTCGAAGAGCTGGCCGGCGCTTCGCCCGCGCTGCTCGTGGGTGCCCTGCACCGCGCGCGGCCGGAGCGCCTATGGGTTGTCATTGCTGCCGGCCCGGACGCCGCCGAACAGGCGGCGTCGGACCTGGATGCCCTGCTCGGCGAGGGGGCTGCCGTGCTCTTCCCGCAGCGGGAGTCTCTTCCGTACGACGAGGGGGAGCCGCACGTCGAGATCGGCGGGCTACGCGTGGAGGCGCTGGAGGCGCTGCTCGCCGGGCGCGTGGCCATTCTGGTCACGACACCCCGCGCAACTCAGGAGCTGGCCCCGGCCGTGGATGGAATCGCGGACCTCCGCCTGGAGCTGCGCGCCGCGCAGGAGATCCGCCCGTCCGATCTCACGGAGCAGCTGGACAGCATGGGGTTCGAGCGGGTTCCGACCGTCGAGGAAGTCGGCCAGTACGCACTCCGCGGCGGGATCCTGGACATCTTCGGTTTCGGCACGCCCGAGCCCGCGCGCGTCGAGTTCTGGGGCGACGAGATCGAATCGATCCGCCACTTCGATATCTTCACTCAGCGCTCGGTGCGCACTGTAGACGCGCTGCAGATCCTCCCGGTGGATCTACAGCCCGTGCGGGAACCGCGGGGCTCCGTTACCGGAGGGGCCGCGGATCCGGCAACGGCTCCCCGGCGCTCGCTGCTGGACTACCTGCCGGAGTACGCCGTTCTCGTGCACCTGCCCGGGTGCGACCCGGACGCGGAGTGGGAGCGCACGTGGGAGGAGGTCCAGCGGCTGCACCGCGCGGAGGTCGGCGTGAAGCGGCACGTGGAGGCGCCGGACTGGATCTTCCTCCCGCCGGACCAGGCGCGCGCTCGCCGCGACGCGCACCCGCAACTGCGCCTGCTCTCCGGCCGCGAACCGGCCGCGGGCGGTATCCCGTTCCGGACGCTCCCGCCGGAGCCGATCGACCGCGACACCGAGCGTCTCGGGGCGCTCGTACGCGAGGGGTTCTCGCGCGGCGAGCGGACGATGATCCTCTGCGACAACGAGGGGCAGTTGGAGCGGCTGCAGGAGCTTCTGGACGAGCAGCGGGCCGGTGGAGCCGTAACGCTGTCGGTCGGCTCCCTCTCGGGCGGGTTCGTGCTGAGCGCGGCGACGCCACCGCTACGCGTACTGACGGATCATGAGATCTTCCGCCGTACCCGCCGCCTTCGGCGCAGGAGGCAGTTTCGCGGCGGCGCCGCGATCGAAAGCTTCGCCGCGGTCAAGCCCGGCGAGTACGTTGTCCATCTGGACCACGGCGTCGGGCAGTTCAAGGGGATGGAGGAGGTACGAGTCGGCGATACCTCCTTCGAGACCCTGGTGATCGAGTATGCGGGGGGTGAGCTGCTGCGCGTACCGGTCCACCGGATCGACATGATCGAGCGCTGGGTCTCCGACGGCGACGACGCTCCGCCGCCGCGCGTCCACCGCATCGGGGGCAAGGAGTGGAGCCGCACCCGGTCGCGAACCCGGAAGGCGATCGAGGAGATGACGGGCGAGCTCCTCGAGCTCTACGCGGAGCGGGAGGCCTCGCGCGGCTTCTCCTTCTCACCCGACGGCCGCTGGCAGCGCGAGATGGAATCCGCGTTCCTCTTCGAGGATACGCCGGATCAGCGCCAGGCCACCGAAGACGTGAAACGCGACATGGAGTCGCCGCGGCCCATGGACCGGATGGTCTGCGGAGACGTCGGGTACGGGAAGACCGAGGTGGCGATCCGCGCGGCGTTCAAGGCGGTGCAGGACGGAAAGCAGGTCGCCGTGCTCGTACCCACGACGATCCTCGCAGAGCAGCACTTGGAGAGCTTTTCCCAGCGACTGGCGGGCTTCCCCGTGCGGGTAGAGGCGCTCTCACGCTTCCGCTCCGCGAAGGAACAGGCGGCGGTGCTCGAAGGCGCGAAGGCCGGCAGGGTGGACATCCTGATCGGGACTCACCGGCTGCTCTCTGCGGATGTCGAATTCCGCGATCTCGGCCTGATGGTCGTCGACGAGGAGCAGCGGTTCGGCGTGAAGCATAAGGAGCGGCTCAAACAGCTCCGTACCGCCGTGGACGTGCTCACGCTCACCGCCACCCCGATCCCGCGGACGCTGCACTTCTCGCTCCTCGGGCTGCGTGACATGACGCTGATCCAGACACCTCCGCGCGATCGGCAGCCGATCATCACGCACGTGCTCCCCTGGTCCGACACGATCCTCGAAGACGCGCTGCACCGCGAGCTCGACCGCGGCGGGCAGGTCTTCTTCGTTCACAACCGCGTGGAGACGATCGATACCCTCGCGCAGCGCGTTCAGGAGCTCGCGCCCGACGCGCGGGTCGGGATCGCGCACGGGCAGATGCGGGAGAAGGATCTCGAAGGGGTCATGAGCCGCTTCGTTCACGGAGAGGTGGATATTCTGGTCGCCACGGCGATCATCGAATCCGGCCTGGACGTCCCGCGTGCGAACACCCTCATCGTTCACCGTGCCGACCACTTCGGGCTCGCCCAGCTGTACCAGATCCGCGGCCGCGTGGGTCGCTCGCACCATCGCGCCTACTGCTACCTTCTGATCCCGGATGATATTGCCGAGGACGCAGAGAAGCGGCTGCGCGTGCTGGAGCACCATACCGAGCTGGGTAGCGGCTACCGAATCGCGCTGAAGGACCTTGAGCTGCGTGGTGCGGGTAACATTCTCGGCTCCGCTCAGTCCGGGTTCGTCCATGCCGTGGGTTTCGACACCTACATGCGGATGCTGGAGCAGACGGTTCGCCGGCTGAAGGAGGGTGGCATCGAGGCGAACCACCCGATGACCGAGGTGTCCGTGGATGGCGCGACGTTGATCCCGGACGAGTACGTATCGGACGAAGCGCAGAAGCTTCACCTGTATCGGCGCCTCACGAAGGTCGAATCTCCGGACCAGGTGGACGCGCTCCGTCGCGAACTGAGGGATCGGTACGGACCGATTCCCGAGGAGACCGAGACACTGCTCGCGACCGCCGCCCTACGATTGTTGGGCACGCAGCTCGGAATCGAGAGGATTCTCGTGCGCCCGTGGGAAACGCGGATCAACTTCCGCGTCGGCGTGGTACCCCGGATGGCGGCGCTGCAATCGGCATTTGCCGACCGCCAGTTCGAGGTCGAGATGAAGAGGCCGATCCCTCTCTCACTCACCCTGCACCGGCGCTCTCCGGAGCGGATTACGGATGCACTGCTTGGAGCGCTCTCGACGCTGATCCGCGATCGACCGCTGGCGGCGTGAGGCGGAGGTCCGAGCACCTTTTGTTCGCCTGTCGGTGCGGCCGAGCGAAGGCAGCAGGCTGCTGTCTCATCGTTGGCACCGTTTTTTTCAATCTACCCTGGAGAACGAGATGAAGGTTTCCCGTTGGCTGCTGCTTGCCGCCGCAGCCCCGCTCGCATTGGCCGGCTGCAACGGCTTTGGCGAGGCGATGACCAACCATACGGACGTGGTCGCGCGAGCGGCAGGACACGAGCTGAAGGTCGAGGAAGCCGCAGGGCTCCTGGCCGGCAGTCCGGAGATCCCCGCAGATCCGGAAGTGGTCCGGATGCTCTCGGATCTGTGGCTCGACTATACGCTGCTCGCGACGGCCGCGGCCGAGGATCCGACGCTCGCCGTGATCAACATGGAGCAGTTCACGCAGGAGGCGCGGGAG
The DNA here is from genome assembly GCA_013820915.1 of Gemmatimonadota bacterium. Taxonomy (GTDB): domain Bacteria; phylum Gemmatimonadota; class Gemmatimonadetes; order Longimicrobiales; family Longimicrobiaceae; genus JACDHR01. The sequence goes on along the minus strand of JACDHR010000182.1, from coordinate 2,506 downwards.
CAGGCGCTCGTCTGGAAGCTCCGCCAGCAGGTCGTCCAGCCGGACACCTCGTTCACCGAGGAGCAACTCCGCCAGCGCTGGGCCACCGATGGCCCGGGTGCGGAGATCCGGGCGCGCCACATCCTGCTGCGTATCCCGGCGGATGCTTCCCCTGCCCAGCGCGATTCGCTGCGCCAGGTTGCCGAGTCGCTCCGTCAGCGGGCGGTGGCCGGTGAGGACTTCGCCGGACTCGCCCGGCAGTACTCCCAGGATCCGGGCAGCGCCCAGCGCGGCGGCGATCTCGACTACTTCGGCCGCGGCCGCATGGTCGCCCCGTTCGAAGAGGCGGCTTTCCGGCTGCAGCCCGGCGAGGTCAGCGCGGTGGTGGAGTCACCCTTCGGCTACCATGTGATCAGGCTGGAGGACCGGCGTCAGCCGGACTTCGGGCCGCAGCGTGAGGAGTTCCGGCAGCACCTGGTGCAGCGTGCGGAGCAGGACGCGGAAACGGCGTACCTGGACTCGCTCACCGCGGCCGCGAACGTCACCATCCAACCAGGCGGGCTCCCAGTGGTGCGCGAGATCGCGCAGCAGCCGGATGTTCCGCTGCGCGGCCGCGCAGCGAACCGCGAGATCGCCACCTATCTTGGCGGGCGCTTCACCACCGGCACCTTCGCGGGTTTCATCCGTACTCAGCCGCCGCACGTGCAATCTGCGTTCGCGACGGCCACGGATGAACAGCTCGAGGGCGTGGTCACGCAGTTGGCGCGCAAAGAAATCTTGATCCGTGAGGCAGCGAACCGGGGGATATCGCTCACACCGGAAGAGGACACACAGATCCGGAACGAAGCGCGGGAGGCAATCAGCGGCGTACTGCAGGCATCCGGGCTCATGCAGGGTACCGCTGGCCAACAGGCCCGCGGCTCTTCGGCAGTGGCAGCGCAGGTCCGTGACCTGATCGACGGCGCCATCCGTGGTGAGCGGCAGATCGTTCCGCTCGGCCCGCTGGGCTTCGCCCTCCGCGAAGCCTATCCAGGCTCGCAGATCAACGAGAACGCTTTCTCGCAGGTCATCGCGCGCATGGAGCAGATCCGTGCCGCACAGCCGGCGCAGGATCCCGCGGCGCCGCAGCAGGGTATGCCGCCGCAGGGTATGCCGCAGCAGGGTATGCCGCAGCAGGGTATGCCGCAGCCGCAGGCACCGGCGCCTCCGCAGCAGAGTAACCCGTAAGTTCTTGTGGCCGGGGTGGAACACGCGCCCCGGCCGAAGCATATAACCGGGGTGGAGAGCGGGGGGCGAACGGTTCGCCCCCCGTGCCGCTTCCGCCGCCGGAGCTGGATCTCGGCACAAGCCGTTTTTTTAGAACGCCGGTCCCGGCGTTCCTCAACCGTCCCAACCGGACGAATCGATATGCGTATTCTTACAGCAACTCTTCTGACCGCGCTTGCGGCATCGCCCGTCCTCGCCCAGCAGAACGCACCGGGCGCGCCGGGCGAGCTGGTGGACCGCGTGGTGGCCGTGGTCGGCGACACCGTGCTCCTTCTTTCCGACGTGCAGGCGGAGATCCAGCAGCTCCAGGCCGCCGGCCGGCCACTCCCCGACGGCGAAGCCGCGCGTGCGGAGCTCCTGGAGCAGATCCTCGAGTCCCGCGTGAACGATCTCGTTCTGCTGGTCGGTGCCAGGCGGGCAGGGGTTCAGCCGCGCGATGAGGAGATCGCCGAGTTCGTGGAGCAGGAGGTGGGCGCCGCGCAGCAGCGCTTCGGGACGGAGGCCGAGTTCCGCGGCGCGCTCGCTGCGTCCGGGATGACGCTGGAGCAGTACCGCGAGATGATTTCGCAGCAGTACCGCAACCGCCTGCAGGTGCAGCGGTTCATGCAGCAGCGGATCGCGAGCGCTCCCCGGCCGGGTGTGAGCGATGTGGAGATCCGCGAGGTCTTCGAAACGCAGGCAAGCGCGCTCGGCACGCGGCCGGCGACCGTTTCTTTCCAGCAGATCCTGACCGACGTGCAGCCGTCCGAGGAAGCGCGCGCGGCTGCGCGGGCGAGAGCCGAGGAGGTTCTCGCGGAGCTGGGGGGCGGCGCGAATTTCGAGGTGCTCGCCCGCCGTTATTCCGTTGACCCCGGCTCCCGCGAGCAGGGGGGTGACCTCGGCTGGTTCCGCCGCGGCCGCATGGTCCCCGCGTTCGAGAATGTCGTGTACTCCATGCGACCCGGGCAGACGAGTGGGATCGTGGAGACCGATTTCGGTTTCCACATCATCCGGCTGGACCGCGTACGGGGAACGGAGCGGCAGGCCCGCCACATCCTGATCCGGCCGGAGGTCTCGGAGATGGATGAGCAGCGCGCCTGGGAGCGCGCGGACTCGGTCGCGACGGCGGCGCGCGCGGGCGCCTCGTTCGCCGAGCTCATCCGCCGCTACCCCACGACCGGCGAGAACCGCGTGGAGCGAATCCCTCTGGACCGGCTGCCCCCGGTGTACGCCACCACACTCGCCGACGTAACCGCGGGCGAGATCGCCGGCCCTTTCGAAG
>JACDHR010000592.1 GCA_013820915.1 Gemmatimonadota bacterium | reverse complement strand
GCTGACTGTCGTACCCGAGCTTAGCGAGATAGGCCGGGCCGCGCAGATCGGGAGTGGTGACACCACCCTTGTTGACGCCGTCCGTCATGCCGACCATGGCGAGCCAGGGACCGGTCCGGGCGTACACCTCGGCGCCGATCTCGGTGTTGAACGAGTCGAGGATGTAGTTCTCGACGAACGGGTTGTGGATCGTGTTGCCGTTGTCGCTGCGGCGGAAGTGCGCGTCGCCGTAGTTGAGCTCGAACATCCCCGCCTTGACCGTCACGTACTGCATCAGCGTGTTGAGCGCCGGATGGTTGATCGGCGACTCGTCGATCTGCAGGTAGCCGCCCTTGACCCAGAACTCGTTGTGGTGACGCGAGGACATGTAGCTTTCCAGCGCGACGCGGATCCCGGGGGCGAGCTGCGCGTTCACATTCAGATTCGCGGTGGCGAGGTTGAAGCCCCAGCCGATGTCCGCCAGCTGGTTGAGGTTCACGTCGTTGCCCTGGGCGTCCTTCCCCGGGCGGGGAGCCGCAGTGTTGCTGTGGCTCAGGTTCTGGAACTGCTGAGTGAACGCTGCGCCCCAGTCGAGCCTGAAGCCCTGGTACGGCACACCGGCCTGCTTGGGTGCCTCGAACATGTTCAGCCCCCGCTGATCCGCGGGGCGGAAGTACTGGACGCCGATGGCCGGCTGGGTGCTGATCTCCGCCTCTGCGGCGATTGCGCTCGGCTGGCTGTTCTCGGTCGGCCGAGGCGAGGCTGCGTTGTCCCCGGATCCCTGTGCGATCGCCGGAGCGGCGACCAGCAGTGCAAGCAGGCTCGAGAGCAGTAGTGTCTTCTGGTTTCTCATCGAAGTAGCTCCACAAATGAATGTCATTGAACGACCAACCCTTCTGCGGTACTGCCCGACAGACTCGGTTCTCTTGCTGGACTCCCTCCGTATCTGGAGATTTCTGGTTGCCATGCCGCGCATGGCTCTGGGCTCCTCCGCGCTCTCCTTCCTGCGGCGCTACTGCCGCAGGATCAGATCGAAATGCACTGTCACCGGGTCGTGAACCTTCAGGGTTCCCATCATGAGTGTCGGCGGCTTGACACCGAACTCCGTCATCTTCAGCTCCTTGCTGCCCTTGACGCGGAGCCCTCCGTTGGCTTCCTGCGTGGCCTCGGCGCTCACGGTGACGACGTTTTCCTTGCCCGCGATGTTGAGGCGGCCCGTCATCTTGACGGTTCCCTTCTCCGTGCCCTGCGGCAGTACCTCGTGCGAGGTCAGCCGGAAGGTGATCGCGGGATGGCTCTCCGCCTGCAGCGCCTTGCGCATGTGACCGTCCATCGTGTTGTCTCCGCAGGCCAGCTGGGCGACGGGGATGCTCAGCTCGACCCCGGTTACCGCCTTCTGTAGATCCGCGATCGCGGTCGAGCTGCTGGCCGGATCCACTGCGACCGAGCCGCTCACCCGAGCAGCCTCGCACTTGTAGCGGCGGACGGTCGAGTTCCCCTCGACCCATACCTTGCTCGACGGCTGGATTCGCAGCGCCGCTCCTTGTTCCGCCCTGATCGCGGCGCCAGCTTCCGGCTGGATCGCTACTCGGAGCTCGCGCGCTTCCTGTGCGCCGATCGCTGGAGCGAGTGCTGCCAGCAGGAGAAGACTTCCCAGATGATGAACTCGCATGTCGTCCCTCGCTTTTCTTTCCCGTTGAGCTGGAGTGTGAACCAGGATGCTGGCTCATTTTCCACGGCAGAAAGGTAAGCGAAGGCAGCGTTGGGATCAGTCGGGAAGAGCGGGATGCCGTTGTCGGGAGATGATCGGCTCGTGAGAGCTCACGGATGGCAGGAACACCCGACCTGTGTCAGGAAATCTCCTATTGGACGGGGATGCTGTCGGGAGAATCGCGGGGGTGCGGTGCGTCAGGTAAGGCTGGACAGCGCGGTGGCGGGAGGCGCTGAGCGCGTTAGCAGGTGAGCGGCGAGCCGCTTGGCCAGCGCGATGATGGTGAGGACCGTGGGGCGGCAGAGCGCCTCCGGGAAGACGCTGGCATCGCAGACGTAGAGCCCGCTGACCTGGGTCTCCAGGTTGGTGGAGAGCATGGGACCGATGCGGACGGTGCCCGAAGGGTGAGTACCGCGCGGCGGCGTGGTGAAGATGCTCTCGGAGGCGCAGCCGGCGCGGCGGAGGATGTCGCCGGCCACCACTTCCGCGCGCTGCTGCCGCTCGCGCTCATTCGCCGTGAGACCCTTGCTGATGCGGCCTCGTGCATCGACCTCGCCGCTGATCTCGTCCTTGAGCTTGATCATCACGCCGAGCGTCCGGCCCCACCGGTGCCAGGTGAGCGGGTAAGCAGGACCCTTCATCGCCATGATCACCGGGTACATCAGCCAGGGATCGATCAGGGTGGAGT
>JACDHR010000016.1 GCA_013820915.1 Gemmatimonadota bacterium | reverse complement strand
TGCATGACCAGAAGGAAGAGGCCATAGAGTGCAAGAAACGCGAAGCCCGCGACATAGATCGCGAAGCCGATGTAGAAATCCCGGGGCTGGAAGCGGAAGGTCACCACGCTCTCCCCCTCGGGCACCATCACTCCGCGGAAGGTGTGGTTGGTGAGCACGACCGGCACATCCTGTTCGTTCACCGTCGCGGTCCAGTCCTGATAATAGTTGTCGGCCAGCACGAGCAGCGCGGGTCGGCTCGCGCGTGTACGCACCACGACCCGATCGGGCGTGTGCTCCACGAGTTCCGCGCCACCCTCCAGCGGGGTGTTCGGAAGTTGAACCTCTGCCGAGGGTGGGACAAACGCCGTGCTCCGCGGATCCCAGCTCCCGGAGCGCATCGCCTCGACCATCCGTCCTTCGGGAACCGAGACTGCCGTCGGCACCAGATACACTCGTGGGAGCGCCTGTGTATGTTCGTAAACAAGAGCGCTGCCGCGGTGCACCTCACGCAATGCGGGGTGCACCAGAGGCGCCATGCTCACGATGTAGCGAACGTTCGCCGCTTCGAGGAAGCCGGGCACAGTGTTGAAAGCAATCGCCTGTCCATCGGCCGTGTCCACGATTCCTGCATCCACGACGAAGTTATGCCAGTCGATGTAGGTTGCGGTTCCAGCCCCAAGGTACTCGTTCCAGCGCTGGAGCTGATTGCCGTGCTCGCCTCCGACCTGCTCGATGCGGTGAAGCATCGGGTAGTTGCCCCCGTAGGCGCCTGCACTGCGCCACGGCTGAGGGAATGGGAATGCCCACACCCGGAACGGCTCCGGATCCCGCTGCAGAAACGAGATCACGTCGTCAGGGGCGAACATCTCCTCCGGCGGAGGTACCGTGTGGAGGAAGCGCCGGCTGATGACCCACAGGTCGCCGAGCGTTACCAGGGCGAGCAGGATCAACACGACGGGGAAAGTCAGCCGGTCGCGCAACCAGAGCCAGAGAACACCGCTGAGCAACCCGGCGAATATCGCGAATCGCATCCATCCACCGGCAATGGTGGGAGTTCCCGGCTGAGTCGGTCCCGCTCCCGCAGTCAGCAGGGCACCGAGCAGAGCGAGGGCGATCACGGCTCCTACGATCCACACGAACCGGTCCAGCTCAGCCGCCTCCCCCTTCGTCCCGGACCGCTGCAAGAGGCGCTCTGCGCGCAGCGTGGCAATTCGCTCGAGTGTGAGCGCTGCCATCGCAACGAGCGAGAACGACACTACGAAGAAGGAGAGCGACGGCGCGCGGAAGCGTTGCGTGCCGGGCAGAATAGCGTAGTATAGCCGATAAAGCGGAGTGTGCCCTCCGAACGCGATGGTCAAAAAGAATAGCGATAGCCCCGCAAAGAACAACCAGTACCGATCCCGGCGCGAGTAATAGAACCCGAGCGCCAGCAGGACCATCACGAACGCCCCTACGTACTCCGTGTGCAGCTTGAACGGGTTGTCACCACGGTACTGCGGGAAGAGCGGGCGGCCCTGCATATCGGAAACGGAAGCGCCCACGTGTTCCGGCACGGCAAGGCTGACGAGTTCTCCCGGAGGCATGGAGTACGACACCGAGTACTCGTACCCTCGGCCTCCCTCCTCACCCCGGGGCGACTCGGGTACGTAATCCAGGAAGGGAAGGAAGTTGACTGCCGCGATGACGAACCCGAGCGCGACGGCGCCCAGCCCCAGCGCGACCCGCTTCCCGAGCAGTGCAGGCCGCCGCACGATGCCAAAGTGCACCAGGCAGAACACCGCCCAGATAGCCGCCGCCAGAAGCAGGTAATAGGCATTCTGGATCTGGAACGACAGCAGCGCGAACGCGAGCGTTGCCGCGGCTCCGACGAACGGCGCGATTCCGCCGGCTCTGATCCCCCGATGCATAAAGAAAAAGAACAGCGGTGCCAACGAAGCGACGATTACACGGCCGTCGTGCCCCGCATATACCCACGACATGGTGATGCCCGTGAATTGGAACGCAAACCCCGCTACAAGGGCGATCCAGCGGCGGCAGCCCAACTCCACCGACAGCAGGTACATCCCGAGTCCGGCCATTCCGAACTGGAACCAGAAGACGGTCGGAAATACCTTCGAGATCGGCAGGAGCGCGTCCGCGAGAAGGTGGATTGGGTAGTACGTGCTGCCGGGATTGGCGAAGAGGGGAAGCCCGCCGAAGACGTACGGTACCCACTTGGGCAGCTCTCCGGAGGCGAGTCGCTCGGAGATGAATTGATAAAAGAAGTAGCCGCCCGCAAGATAGTCCGTCCCGAAAATGTGGCGGTCCGGAAGAAACGCGGGCAGGAAATACAGCAGCGCCACCGCGAAATATACCGCGGCCGCAATCCCGAGCGAGACGTGCGGCTCCCGGGGTGCGGCGTGCGCTGACACTCGGCGGTTCGCTGGAGTGGATGCAGTTTTAGCCATTATGCAATACGAGAGGGGGAGACTGATGGGCGAGACCCGGCGATCAGTCTCAGAAATTCCAGATGATCCTCCGCTACGGTATTCCACCGGAAGCGCTCCGCGGAGCGCCGCGCCGAGCGGCTGAGTGCCGCGCGGCGCGGCGAGTCGTCGAGAAGCGCGAGGGTGGCCGCCGCCAATGCCGAAGCGTCTCCCGGCGGCACCAGCACTCCGCCCTCCGGAGCGGCCACGACCTCGGGGAGCGATCCTGCATCTGCCGCGATCAGCGGCACCGCGGCGGCCATCGCCTCCGCAGCGACCATCCCGAAGCCCTCGAACCGCGAAGGCATGAGGAGAAGCTTCGCGCCCGAGAACAGACGCACCCGCTCGGCGTCCGAAACCTCGCCGAGCATTCGCAGGTGGTCGATGATACCCAGTTCTCGGGCGTAGGATTCGACGCGCCGCGCATCCTTTCCGCGGCCGGCGATCCGGAGCTGTAGAGAAGGGCGCTCGCGGACGAGCTTCGCCAGTGCCTCCAGAAGCGTATCCAGTCCCTTCTGAAACCAGTCCAGCCGACCGAAATAGAGCAGGTAATCCTGCTCGTTCCGCTCCACCTCGAAGAGACGTTCGGGCACTCCGGCACCCACAAGAGAAATGAGGGCGTCAGCAGAGGTGACACGCCGAAGCTCCGCGAGCGTCGCGTGCGATGTCGCGCTCAGCCACCGGGCGCGCCCCAGCAGCCTCCGCTCGACGGCCTGGATCCCAATTCCTATCGCCGGTCCCCACCGCGTCCGCGCCGTGGGACTCGTCACGTGGTGAACGGTGATCCCGACCGGCCTGTCACGCGGAATACGGATCGGCGTGTATACGGAGAAGTCGAACACGGCTGCATCGTACTCCGCCTCTCGGAGAAAGCGCGAAGCGGCGCGCGCGAACGTCCAGCGACTCCAAGCATAGGGCCGCGATGCGCCGAGACGAACGTATCGGATGCCGTCGATCGTCTCGTCCTCCGCGCCCGGATACCGACCTGTGATCACCGTAGCGCTGACCCGCTCCCGCAGATGCCGATACAGCTCGCGCACGCGAACGGCGCCACCACCTCCCACCCACGGGTTCGCAGGGTCGTCGTAGATGCAGTGCAGGACCTGCAACATCAGTCGACCCGACGGGCAAGGAAGAAATTGGAGCCGATCGTCACGTCCCAGAACCAACGGGACAACCGGTTTGTGAACGGCCACTGCCGCTGCGCCATCCAGCGCGACAGTACACGCTTCAGGCCCGGTCGAACCTCCTCCGGCCGGGAGATCCGCGCGCGGAGGTAATTCACCCAAAGTTCGCGTGGAGACACCTCTACACGGAAACCCGCCGCGGAGAGCAGCCGCCGCAGGCGCCACCGCGTCGGGATCACACCCACGTCGTAGGTTCCTTCACCCCCGCCACGGATCTTCTCGAAGTACCAGATCTGGAGGCGTCTGGGCAGCAGAACCAATCCGGCAAGGTCGTAATGCGGATCGTTCCAGAGACTGTACATCGAGAAGGGCTTGGGAGTCACCATGTACAACAGACCACCCGGCCGGAGCACGCGGCGGATCTGGTCCAGCGTGCGCTCGCGATGCACCACGTGCTCCAGAACGTTGTCCAGAATTACGAGGTCGAACGTTCCGTCCTCGAACGGGAGATGTTCGGCGACACCCGCCAGGAGCCCGGCACGCACACCGTGCTCCTCGGCGCGAACTTTCGCGCGGGTGAGACTCTTCCGGTCCAACTCGATTCCGCTGATCTGCGCACCGGTCTCCGCGAAGGCGACGATCACACCCGCGTCACCGCACCCGATATCGAGCACGCGCGCACCGCCTATCTCGATATCGGGCGCGTACTTGCGCAGTAAATCCACCACATAGAACCCACGCGCGTACTCGCTGACGTAGAGGTTCTTCCAGGTGTCGAAATTCGCGGAATTCCACCACGCTTCGCGCTCCGTTTCCAGGAGCGCGAGGTATCTTGGCTCTACCTCCCGCGTGTCGGTACGGCTGACCGCTGCCGATGATGTCGCGTTTTGATCGTCCATTCCATTGCGAACGAGAGAAATACCGTGCGTCGCCGTACGCCTCATTGGTAGATCGCTACCGAGTCAGGGCCCTGTAGAGGGCAATCAACCGTTCCGTGATTGCATCCCACGAGAACTCCCGGCCTACATGCGCATGTCCGGCGGCCACCAAGCTCGACGCCAGTGCCGGGTTGTCCATGTAGGTCTCGATCGCATGGCCGAGCGCGCCCGCGTCTGCGGGAGGAACGAGAATCCCCGTCTTCCCATCGATCACGATATCAGGAATGCCTCCCACCGCGCTCGCGATCACCGGCTTGCCGTAGATCAGCGCCTCGATGAGTACGACGCCCAGACCTTCCGTATCGCCCTTCGAGTCCACCACGGCGGGGAGCACGAATGCGTCGCACGTGGCAAAGCAGTGTGCGAGCCTCTCGTTCGAGACGAACCCCTCGAAAACAATATCTTCCCGCACCCCTAGCTGGGTCGCGTAGTTCTCCAACTCGGAGCGGATCGGGCCGTCACCCACGATCCGCAAACGAACCGCTCTTCGGGAGGACAGCAGACGAAGCGCCTCGATAAGATACCGTACCCCCTTGCGCTCGACCAACCGGCCAGCGAACAAAATCTCGAACGGAGTATCGCTCGAAGGGCGGGGGAGAGCCTTCTTCGTCCGAGTTTCCACCGTCGCTCCGAAGGGAACGAGCACGGGATCCGCATCCGGAGCGAGGGCCCGCAACTCGGCGGAGGTATACGAGGAGATCGCCGTGACCGCATCGGAGGCCCGGACGATCCCGCGGAGCACGGGGCGAAGAACCGGGAAGTCAGAGCGAAGCCACGTCAACTCTACACCGAAGAAGGTGGAAACGAGCGGGACTCCGGAGATGCGCTTGGCGAACGCACCCATGAGCCCGTGCGGGACTGGCCAGAAAGCATGGATGACATCGAACTCGCCGCTGCGAGCCAGCCTTGCGGCGGCGATGGCTCCGGCCGCGACGTAGGAGGGAACGAGGCCCAGGAAGATCGGCCGCTCCCTCACCCGGTCCGGCGCCGTCTGGTCGTGAGTCAATGTCTCCCACGCTCGAGGCGCGTAGCGGAAGCGGTGGACCCGAACGCCATCCACGACCTGATCACCCAGACCCCGATAGGCGGGGGCGAGCACCTCGACCTCGACGCCCTTTTCCCACAGCCTTCCGATCGTTTCCACCAGCCACGGCGTGATCACATCCCCGGAGTCTCGCGGATATGCAGTGACGATGTACAGAACTTTCACTTGTCTATCGCGAGAGGCACGGATATGTTGTGCGAATCCAAACGAAGATACCCTCTCAATTGCCGCACTTCAAGCATCCGCCAGCCGCCCCGTGAGCTTGCAACGCGTCCTCGTCATCATCCCGACATATAACGAGTCCGAAAATATCCCTCGGCTCTTGCCCCTGGTACTCGCCCGGGATACCCGTATCGAGGTGCTAATTGTCGACGATGCCTCCCCGGACGGGACCGGCCATATCGCCGACGAGTTGTCGCAGGCGAATTCCCGCATCCATGTGCTTCACCGGGAGGGGAAGCTGGGCCTGGGCACTGCCTATATCGCCGGGTTCCGGTGGGGCCTTACGCGTGGCTACGACGTCCTTTTCGAGATGGATGCCGATTTCTCCCACGATCCGGCACACCTCCCGGAGTTCCTCGCGGCGATCGAGGATTTCGACGTCGTACTTGGCTCCCGGTACCTCGAGGGGCGGGTGACGGTCGCCAATTGGCCCATCGGACGCCTGCTGCTGAGCTATTTTGCCAACGTCTACGCGCGGCAGGTCACCGGCCTCCCGATCGCGGACGCGACCAGCGGATTCAAGTGCTTCCGGCGCGAGGTTCTGGAAGCGATCGATCTCGACAAGGTCGAGTCGAACGGCTACGCCTTTCAGATCGAAATGAGTTTCCGCGCCTGGAGGCGCGGGTTCCGGTTGGGAGAGATTCCGATCATGTTCGTCGATCGGAATGTCGGAGAGAGCAAGATGTCCAAGCGGATCGTCCGCGAAGCCGTGTGGCGCGTGTGGCGACTGCGTGCGCTCTCAATCACAGGGAAGCTGTAGCGAGCGGGCAGGGCAAGTTATCAACAGCTTTCCACGCCGCAGGTTTACATAATGTATATTAGACGCATATAGGAGCGGGGCGGTTCATGGGCAGCGGGTGTCGTCTCGCCCGGTTGTCGAGTCTCGCGTCGCCCGGCGCGGGACGAGGCGGGACGACCCATGCGCCGTGCGATCCGATGGCATTCCAGCGTGACGGGTGTTGTTCATCTCCTTCTTCTGCTTATTCGCGGCAAAACGCCGCCGTGTGAGCGGCGGCGTTTCGTTGAGTGAGTTTTGTTGCGGGAGGTTGTGGTCAATTCGTCCTGTACTTGCGGCTCGCTTCGTCGAGTTGAGTTCGCTCTTCCGGCGACAGGGAGTCCAGCCCGCCCTCGGAGATCTTGTCGAGGATGCGGTCAATGTCGTCCAGGAGCTTTTCCTCGTCCGCTCGTGTCGGCCGTGCGGAGCGCGGCGGTGTCGCCGATGGAATCGCGACGGGCGCATCCGCGCGACGCTTCGTCTGCGGCTTCGGCTGAGGCTTTTTCTGCGGGCGCGGTCCGAAGGCCGAGGGTCCCCAGCTGCTCTTGAGGTATCCGAAGGCGGCTGCGGCTCCGCCGAGGTGAGCGAGGTGGGCCACGCCCGCTCCTCCGCCGGTGATCGCGTAGAAGAGGCTCAGCCCCACGAGGAAGCCGACGAGCCACTTCGCCTTTACGGGAAAGATCCCCCAGATATAGATGGGATTTTCCGGCCAGTACATGGCGAACGCAACCATGATCCCGTATACCGCCGCGGAGGCGCCAACGATCCGCTGCTCCCAGAACAGCAGCGACAGCACCGCACCGCCGACGCCGCACAGCAGGTAGAACTTGAGGAATTCCGACGGCCCCCATCGTTCCTCCAACGGCGGCCCGAAGAAGAACAAGACCAGCATGTTAAAGAACAGATGGAAAGCGCCGGCATGGACGAACATGTAGGTGACGACGGTCCATGGCTGGGCCAGGATCGCGGCCGGCGCGAATCCGAGGTACAGGATCAGGACTGGAAGCGCCAGCGTAAATAGAAAGACGACGCCATTTGCGAGCAGCAGGCGCTTGACCCACGGGGTTATATTGAACCCGAACGGGTTCTGAAATCGAGCTCCTGAATAGGACATATGTTCCGATGTTATGACAAGAACAGCCGCCAGTTACCTTCTACTAAAACACCGCGCGGGAACACCCGGTTCCGTAGCTGAGCGGTGTTCTTCTCCGATGTTGGCTCCCCGCGCTCACCGGGCGGCGATTCGTTCACAAAGATCCGGGAACGTGATCCCCGCGGCAGCCGCGCCCTTTGGCAGCAGACTCGTCGCTGTCATGCCGGGCAGCGTATTCGCCTCTAAACAGAAGAGCTGCTCTTGCGCGAGGATGAAGTCGATCCGAGCGTACCCGCGCAGTTTCAATACTTTGAATGCCCGCAACGCGAACGCCTGTACTTCCGCGGTAAGCTCCCCATCGATCGGAGCCGGGCAGAGGTACTCGGTCATGCCGGCGGTGTATTTCGATTCGTAATCGTAGATCCCCTTCTTCGGACGAATCTCCACCGGTGGCAGTGCTTGCCCATCGAGGATCCCGACCGTGAGCTCCCTGCCTTTCACGTACTTCTCTATCATCACTTCGGTGTCGAATTCGGATGCCTGCTGGATCGCGTTCTCGAGCTCGCCCGCGTCGTGGACGATGCGGAGGCCGACGCTGGACCCCTGGCGTGACGGCTTGACGATGCAGGGTAGGCCGACAAGCTCCTCGATCGTTTCCCTGTCGTAGCGGTACTCCGGCGCTCGTACCACTCGCCACGGGAGCGTGGGGATTTCCGCGTCTCTCAGGAGCCGCTTGGATACATCTTTGTCCATCGCGATCGCGGAGCCCAGCGGGCCGGACCCCGTGTAGGGAAGCCCGGACAGTTCGAAGAGCGCCTGGATGGTTCCGTCTTCTCCGATGCCGCCGTGGAGGGCGAGGAAAGAGATATCGGCACCGCGGACCTGCTCGAGCCCGGGGATGACGGTGGGGCTCAGCCGGGCATGGATGGGGTCTGGCGGAGCAGCGTGCACTCCCTCCGGAAGGAGCTCTTTCTCGTGCTCGGGAGCGATAAACCCACGGGCGGTATCCACCGCGTAAACCTCGTGGCCGCGCTCGCGCAGCGCGGCGGTGATGGCGAGCCCGCTGGACAGGGATACCTCTCGTTCGGCACTGACTCCACCCATCAGCACAGCGATTTTCATCCGCGCTCCCCTCGGTTGATGGCGGCGGTGTGCCCGCCCGTGATTTCCTGAGCATGCTTCAGCACGCTCCGTGCGAGTGCCGTGCCGAAGCCGGTTAGCCGCGCGATTTCAGCCTCGTCGGCTTTACTCACCGCCCTGAGAGATCCGAAGTGATCCAGGAGACGCTTCTGCCGTGCCGCGCCAATTCCGGGGATCGTAGAGAGCTCGGAGCGGACGGTTCGCTTGGTCCGCAGCGAGCGATTATACGTTACCGCGAAGCGATGCGCCTCATCGCGGGCTCGCTGCAGGAGCTGCAGGGCCGCGGATCTTCTCGGCAGACGGATCGGTTCCGGGCTGTGGGGCACGAAGATCTCCTCGTCTCGTTTCGCGAGGCTGATCACCGGCTGATGTGCGAGGCCGAGCTCATCGAGAGCGGCTCGCGCCGAACTGAGCTGACCTTTCCCGCCATCGATCACCGTAAGCTCCGGGAGCGGTCTACCCTCGTCCATGCCGCGTCGGAAGTACCGCGACACCGCCTCCTGCATGGAGCGGTAGTCATCGTTCCCCCAATCCCCCTTGATGCGCAGACGGCGGTATCCCGCCTTCTGCGGCTTCCCATTCTCGAAGGTGACCGCAGCCGCCACGGTTTCCGTGCCCTGGGTATGAGAGATGTCGAAGCACACGAGTGTGCGCGGCACCTGCGTCAGGTCCAGCACCTCCTGTAGCTCGTAGAGCGCATCGGGAGCGGGTTCGGCAGCGCGGTTCCGCAGCATCTGTTGCTCCTCCAGCAGGTGCCGCGCGTTCTGCTCGGCGAGTTCCACGAGCCGCACCTTGTCGCCTCGCTGCGGGATATGCGTACGGACCGCCTCCCCGGATCGATCTCGCAGAAGCGCCTCGATCACCGGTCGATCCTCGAAGTCTGTTGGGAACAGAACCTCCGCGGGCACGTCAGTCGCGAACGAAGCGGCGGAGCTCGCGTAGAACCGGGTCGCCACTGCAGCGATGACCGCGTCGTCTGGCTCACCGTCGAGGTTCGAGAGGAACACTGCCTCCCTGCCGAGGAGTTTTCCCTCCCGGATCCGCAGCACCACGCCACAGGCCTCGTCACCGTCGCGGGCGAGGGCCAGAACGTCGCGATCCGCGCCCTCGACGTCTACGACCTTCTGGCGCGATTCCAGCAACTCCAACTGGCGAACCGCATCCCGGAGTTCGGCTGCTCGCTCGAACTGAAGCTGCGCAGCGGCGTCGGCCATCTCGGCACGCAGCCGCTCCACAGCTCGCCTCGTGTGCCCACTCAGAACATCGACGATCTCCTCGACCATCTCCCGGTAGTCTTCGCTGGACTGCAGGGCGATACACGGCGCTTTACAGCGGCCGATGTGATAGTCCAGGCAAGGTCTGGCGGGCGCCTCATCAGGTAGCTTGTAGTGGCACGACCGCACGGTGTAGAGCTTCTTAATCACTCCGAGCGCCTGGCGCATGCGCCGCACATCCGTGAAGGGCCCGAAGTAGCGTGCCCCGTCCTTCGCCAGTCTGCGGGTGACGATCACCCTGGGAAATACCTCCTGAAGCGTGACCTTCACGTATGGATAGGTTTTGTCGTCCCGCAGGTTGATGTTGAACCGCGGCCGGTTCTCCTTGATCAGGTTATTCTCCAGGATCAGTGCCTCGGCCTCCGAATCCACAACGATCGTCTCCAGATCCCGGATGCGGCGGACGAGTTCGCGCGTCTTGAGCGAGTGCTGCTGAGCTGAGGAGAAGTACGACCGGACGCGCGAGCGCAGCGACTTTGCCTTCCCTACGTACAGGATCTCCCCCGCCTCATCCCTCATCAGATAGACGCCCGGTCGCTCGGGCAGATGCCGCAGCTTGGAGCGGAGCAGATCCGGTTCGGTCTTCATACTGATAGACGCACGAGTAACGCGGAAAAAACTTTCGCTTTAGTACCCCATCCACACGGCCCGTTCCCGTTTAGCGCACCCGCTTCAGCAGCCGTCGCACCCGCCCGAATACCGCCTGCGCCTCGCCGAGGCCGAGTGCGGCAGCGAGCGCGAAATACGTTATGCCGAAGGCGCCGAGGATGAAAAGGGCGTCTACTATCGGGTGGAGCGCCGGAAGGGCGATCCGAACGCCCCACCCCACCGCCGCCCCAGTCAGCGCTGCCGCGAACATCCGCATCCAGGTCGGCGCTCCTACGCCCACCGCCCCGATCCGCTGCCCGAGCGCACGCCGCAGCAGCACCAGCTCCAGCCAGGCGGCCAGCCCCGCACCGAAGGCGAGCCCGACGGCTCCCAGGGTCTGATCTCCAATCCTCAGCCCCGCGAGCAGCCCGGGACCGATCTGGAACCCGCCTTCCCCGAAAGGCCGTATCGGTTCGAACTGCACCATCAACCCAGCTCCAAGCACCGCCGCGACTCCCACCCGCACGGCGGCGAACTTGGCCGGAGTTTTCGTGTCGCGTAGCGCGAAGAAGGTGGAGGAGAAGAGACGTGTCGCGGTGGACGCGAGCAGGCCCATGGCATACCCAACCAGCGTCAGGTATACGACGAGCGTATCCGTGCGTGAGAACTCGCCCGTTTGGTAGAGCGCCGCCACGACAACATCGCCCAGGAGCACATAGACGACGAACGACGGAACTACGTAGAAAGCGACTCGTTTCAGGCCTGCACTCGTCCGCGCGCGAAGCACTTCCGCCGCCTCGCCCCGCTGGCGGGCGAGCTCCGGAAGCTCGGCCGCGGCGACAGACATGCCGAAGAGCGAGACCGGCAGAAGGTAGAGCACCTGTGCGTACCCGATCGCGGCCACGGCACCCGCGGCCAGGAAACTCGCGAGCACCATATCGAGCCAGCCGCTGAGCTGTACCACCCCTCGCCCGAGGATCGCTGGCCCGGCGTTCTTCACCGCCTCCCGTACGCCTGCGAGCCTGGTCGCCCAGGAGATCCGAAGCTGCTTCTCCAGACGCAGCACGAATGGGATCTGGATCAAGAACTGCAGCCCGCCGCCCGCGAGCGCCCCCCATGCGAGGGCGATGACGAGGCGGTCGCTCGGGAGCGCACCTCCCAGGACGAGCAGCGTACCGATCATTGCCGCGTTCCACAGCACCGGCGCGAAGTATGGGATGAAGAACTGGCGGTGGCTATTGAGAATCCCCAGCGACCATGCCGAGAGAACCAGCACGCCGGTCATCGGGAAGAGGATCCGCGTTACCATGATCGTGAGCTCGCGGCGCTCACCCTCGAAGCCGGGTAGAAAGATGCTCGTGAGCAGCGGCGCGAACACGACGCCGACGAACGCCAGGACCCCGGCCACGGCCAGGAGCAGGCCGAAGATGGCGCCGGCCACGCGCCCTGCTTCCTCCTCCTTTCCCTCCTCGATGAGTTCGGCGTAAACGGGGATGAATGAGGCACTCAACGTGCCTTCACCCAGGAGGTTCTGAAGTACGTTCGGCATGCGAAGGCCTGCGCGGAACGCGTCCGCGAACAGGCTCGTGCCGAAGTACTGCGCGAAAACGCGCTCGCGAGCAAGGCCGGCAATGCGGCTCAGGAGGATACCCCCCGCTACGAGTGCGGATGCCGACGCCCCCGATGGTGCGAGCGGCTTGGCCGAGCCGCCGCCGGCGGCTTCTTCTTCCACTTTCATCCTGAGTGGCGATATCGCGGCGCGCAGCGACACCCCGCGCGGAAGCCGGAGCACCCGTCCGAGAGAGAGAGCCTGATCAGAACCATACTCCGGGCTTGAGATAAGAAGGTGGAGCCACACTCGTGCCGCTGCTCGGTTGCACACGGCGCGCCAGCCCACCGGCCGCGCTGCAGATCCGCGGCATCTATCGTTCGTCCTGATCGCTGCAGGCAGAGGTCCGGGCCGGGTAGAAGCTCCTGCTCGAACACCTTTATCACCATGGAGCCGGAATCGCCGCGGCGAGGTCGTCCAGCAGCCCGGTCCCGTACGCCGCGAGGAACGGAGCGAGCGTGAGCACGCGTTCCTGGGGCTCATCGCCCGGGAAGAGGTGAGTGCGCACCCGGTCCAGTCGCGCGGCCCACATCGAATCACGGCGCTTCAGTGCACGGAGTATCTTCCTCTCGGACTCCGCGGCACCCGCCAGAGCGCGGTTCCGCCGCGCTCCGATCGCGATCTCCAGCGTTGGATCGATCCGGCCGGCCATGCGGGCGAGCGCGTCATACCGGTCTGTAATAGAGATCCGGAGCGCCTGCAGCGCGGAGGCGATCTCGGTGGGAAGCTGCTCCCTGCTTCGCTGCTCGAGTAGCTCGTGGCGTGGAGCGTCAAGATCGCCGACGCATAAACCGATTCGGTCCAGCGCGCGCCGGACGGACGGTTCCACCAGCAGCAGTGATGCGCGCGGAACGATGATTGGCATCGTCAGCCCGTAATCCTCGAAGAGCGGCTTCAACTGCGCGAAGTACGAAATCTCCCCCGGTCCCGCGACATAGGCCAATGTGGGGAACACCCAACTCTCTACCACGGGGCGCAGGAGCACGTTCGGGCTCAGGCGCCTGGGCTCCGCATCGAGAAGCTCGCGGATCTCCTCGTCGGAAAATCTTCGCCGGGAGTCGTGCGTCACCCAACGGTCGGTCTCGCGGTAGAGACGCTCTCGGCCCCGGGGTAGATGAACAAACAGGTTCGCTCCCCCCGTGAGGATCGGTACCTGCGCGACAAAACCCCGCTCTCGCAAGCACTCTTGCGTCGAGGCGAGGATCCGCTCGTGCCCTGCTCTCCGGTCGAGAGCCGCGCGGAGCACGGGGCGGGATGCGAGCTTGAGGGCGGGATCCGCTGCGTCCACTACCAGGAGATCGAAACGACGGAAGAGCTCTTCGACCACCCCACGGAATGCGGAAGCCACGGTTTCCCCCGGCCGATACCGATCTCTAAACAACTTTATTATGTAGTCGCGATGTTCGCTGTCCTGAAGATGATGCGACAACTCGTCCAAAGCGATTTCCACCTCATGATCCAGCCTCCGCTCGGACATCGGGAGAGGACGAAGCTCCATCGAGGGGAGCTGAATGCGGGCGAGCTGATCCGTGCCGCTCACGACGAAGGCGTGGTCGACCTCCTCCCAGTCATGATCTTCGGACGCAACCCAGAACACAGGCAGAGTCAGCACGCCCAGTGTTTCCTCGACGGCTGCCGCGAGCCGGACGGTCGACAGGATCTTGTAGATAGTGTAGAGGGGACCGGTGAAGAGCCCCGCCTGCTGTCCGGTGGTGATCACTGCCCCGCCCTCCTCGACGAAGCGGTGGAGGCGAGCCGCTGCGCGCTCCGACGTGGGTCGCAGCGCTGCCGCCGCCTGCTCACGCTCAGTGCGACCGAACCGTGCCCGCACCGACTCCCACTGCCGGCGGAATGCCCCGGAATCGGTGGGATCGCCACCGAAGAAAGGGAGAATGGCCGGCTCGCGGGAGAGGTAGGCACGTGCCGTCGGCGAGCCTGCCAACGAGCGCGAGAGTATCTCCGTGCTCACACTGCCCTGCCGATTAGAATCACGCGGGGCGAATCGCTATCAAGTGGTTCGCCCGCGTAGCTGCCGAACCACTGAACGACCTGCAATCCGCAGCTCTCGAGGATAGCCTGGAGATCCCCGGCGGAATACAGACGAACGCGCTCGTAGAATACGTGAGGGAGGGGGTCGGTCGGCCCGAGAATCTCGATCTTCTTTTCGACTACGTGACCCTCCTCCGTGAGCGTACGCGTCTGCACCACCCGCTGTCCATCCACCACCCTCTCGTCGCGCGGCAGCAGATTCGCACGCACGCGGTCGGCGTTGAGGAAGTCGAACACGAACATCCCACCAGGTTCCAGGATTCTGCGCACCTCGACCAACACCTCGCGATCCTCAGCGGCACTCGGGAAGTAGCCGAACGACGTGAAGAAGCTGGTGACCAGCGAGAACGATCCACCGTCGAACGGGAGCCTGCGCATATCGCCCCGCACGACCCGGGCGCCGATCGCGCGCGCGTGCGTGAGGAGGGGGAGAGACAGATCGAGTCCGAACACCAGCGCTCCGCCCCGCATGAACTCGTTGAGGTGGCGCCCCCCTCCACAGGCGAGGTCCAGTATACGTCCATCCGCGGGTATTGGACACGAATCCAGGGCCAGCCGCACGGCATCCCCCGCTTCCGTGGCGTCGCGGTGGGGGTAGAGCTGCAGGTACTGCTCGCCGAACCAGCGTTCGTACCACCCGCCGCCGCTCGTCATCGTAAGGCTCCCAAGTTGGTCATGAGCGCGGGTTTCGAGCTTTGTGATACGGTTCGCCGCGTGCGATCGTACCGGCACGGTAGAGTTGCTCGGTCAGAATCAACCGCGCCAGCTCGTGCGGAAGCGTGAACGCGGAAAGCGACAGGAGATGTGTGGCCGAGTGCAAGATCTCGTCCGACAGCCCGTATGCTCCTCCGATCAGGAACGCAGCTCCCGGGCTGGCGCGAATCCCCAGCTCCGCAAGGTACTCCGAGAGATGCTCCGAACTCCAGGATACGCCTCCCCGGTGCATTGCGACGGTTTCCATCCCCGGCGAGACGCGGGTGAGCAGTCGCTTTCCCTCCTCCAGGCATACCCGGTCAGCCACGGATTTACTTCTCGCCGGCTCCTCGCGCACCTCTGCTGCGTCGAACGAGTAGTAGCGGCGCAACCGCGTCTCGTAGGTCGCAAGAGGAGCTGCGAACGGACCACGAATCTTTCCCACTGCGGCCAAACGGATTTTCATGGCAATCTCGCGGCACGCACGCCGATCACGATCTCAGAATGGTGGGAGCAAGATGCCGCTCATTGTCGCGCCAGGGGTAATCGATATTGAAATGGAGGCCTCTGCTCTCCTTGCGGCTCATCGCGGAACGGATGATCAGCACCGCTGTCTGGATCAGATTGCGCAACTCGACGATCTCGGGTCCGGGCGCCGCTCGGAACCAGAACTCTTCATTCCGGGCGGCAAGCTGCCGCACGCGTGCCTCGGCGATCCGCAGGCGTTCATCGGAGCGGACGATTCCCACCAGGTCCCACATGAGGGAGCGGATCTCGTCACGGTCGTGGATCAGGAGCACTCCCTCTGGTGCCTCTCCCGCGTGGGAGCGTTTGACCGGATCCGGCTCCAGTAGAGGGAGCGACGGGAGGAGGGCCGCGACATCCTCTGCGGCCCGGCGTGCGAACACGAGCGCCTCGAGCAGGGAGTTGGAGGCGAGCCGGTTGGCTCCATGAACTCCCGTGCAGGCGGTCTCTCCCGCGGCATAGAGCCCTGCGAGCGAGCTGTGACCACGCATATCCGTCAACACCCCGCCGCAGAGATAGTGAGCGGCCGGCACCACGGATAGAGGCTCCCGTAGCATGTCGATGCCACGGCCGGCGGTCTCGCGGAGAATGTTGGGGAAACGTGCGCGTATCTCCGAGGCGGAAATCC
Organism: Gemmatimonadota bacterium; assembly: GCA_013820915.1. Classification (GTDB taxonomy): domain Bacteria; phylum Gemmatimonadota; class Gemmatimonadetes; order Longimicrobiales; family Longimicrobiaceae; genus JACDHR01. The sequence goes on along the minus strand of JACDHR010000016.1, from coordinate 12,467 downwards.
GTGAGCAGTCGAGATACACGAATGGGTCGCCCGTACGCTTCATCTCGCGGTCGATCGCGCGCGCTACTACGTCGCGCGGCGCCAGCGAAGCGAGCGGATGGTACTCTTCCATAAAAGATGTACCATCCTGCCGAAGCAGAACCGCGCCCTCGCCGCGCACCGCTTCGGAGATCAGGAAGCTGCGCTCGCGGGCCGGGTAGAGCGCGGTCGGATGGAACTGGATGAACTCCATGTTCGCGATCCGGGCGCCTGCGCGGAATGCCATCGCCACGCCATCTCCCGTCGCGATGCCGGGGTTGGTCGTGTGCCGATATACCTGGCCGCAGCCGCCGGTTGCCAGCATCACGGCACGCGCTCGCACCGACAGAGGAGTGTCGGCGTCCGGGCTTAGAACAAGCACTCCCGAGCACCGCCGTTCGCCGGAGCTTGTCTCAGTTGTGGTGAGAAGGTCCACGGCGGTGTGGTTCTCGAGGATGACGATGTTGGGATCCGCCGCCGCTGCCTCGAGCAGCGCCCGCTCTACCTCCCGGCCGGTGAGATCGTCGGCTCGCACGATACGGCGGCGCGAGTGCCCGCCCTCGCGCCCCAGGGAAAGCTTCTCCCCTTCCCTGCTGAAGCGCACCCCGAGCTCGATCAGCTCCCGGACACGCGGAGGCCCCTCATGCACCAGCACATCGACAGCGTCGGCATGGCATAGACCGGCACCGGCCAGGAGCGTGTCTTCCCGGTGGAGCCCGAACGAGTCGTCGTTTCCGAATACCGCCGCGATCCCTCCCTGTGCGTAATTGGTGCTGGATTCCGGGCGCTCCTTCTTTGTCACCACAATAACTGTAGCGTGACGCGCCATGTTCAATGCAAAGAAGATCCCGGCGATCCCGGTCCCCACCACCACCACGTCCGCTGTCATCTTATCCGCTCCCGCCTCATCAGGAGATTCTCCACAGCCCCGAGCAAGTGCTCCGCCCCGTCGGTGAGTTCGACGCGCTGCATGAGCACGTAGGCAGGCTGCGCCGCATGAATCAGCGGACGAAGTTTTACCGCGTCCTTCAACGTCATGACGATCGGCCGGATGCCAGCATGGTGGCCGAGCGAGGCCGCCTCGTCAGCCGTGAACTCATGGTGATCCGGGAACGCGATGAGCTCGGCCTCGCAGCCGAGCTCCTCCAGGTTGCCCACGAACGGTTCGGGCGCTGCGAGCGCGGCAACCGCCAGCACCCGCATCCCCCGCAACGAAACCCTCGTCACTCGGTCGCCCTTCGTCTGCAGCGGCTGAAGACCGGCCGGCCGGATTGAGCACTCCACCACCGGTGTGCGGCCTATGGCGGCGCAGATCGCGCTCTTCAATGCCGGCACATCTCTCGTGACAGGCGATTTGCGGGTCGCGACGACCAGGTCGGCCCGCCGTCCTGCCATCGTCAGAGTCTCCCGCCACGGCCCGCGGGGCAGGAGTCGCTGTGGTGATCGCCAGGAATCCGCCGCCACGAGCAGGATATCCAGATCGCGCGACACAGCACGGTGCTGAAAACCATCGTCCAGGATCGCGATATCACATCCTGCCGCTGCTGCTTCCCGAACTCCGTCGATGCGGCGGCGTGCAGCGAATACCGGGACGTTCGGGTTCAGCTCGCGGTGCACGAGAATCTCGTCGCGGCCGTACCCCCGCAGCACCACCGCGGGACGGCGCCCCGCCACATCCAGGTACTCTGCCAGCCAGGCGGTGAAAGGAGTCTTCCCTGCCCCGCCCACGCTGATGTTCCCGATACTGATTACAGGGATCGGTGCGGAAGCTTCGACGAGCCACCCGCGATCATAGGCGGTGTTTCGCGCGCGTACCGCCAGGTGGTAGGCTTGTTCCGCTGGCCAGAGAAGCACGTTCAGCACCGCTCCGGCGGGGCCTCCCTCGCCCGCCCACCAGAGGGGCACCCACGCCGTGATGCTGCCGCTTCGCAAGTCAGCTACCGGCATCGACCGCAGCCATCAGATCGCCGAGCCGGGCTTCAACCTCGCGGGCAAGGAGCTGGAGCCCGGCTTCATCCGTTCCGCGCGGGATGTGCAGCGGCTCGCCGTACGCCACTCGTACTCGGCTGAAGGGCTTCGGGATCTGGAATCGATCCCAGCGGTTCTCCACCCACCACGCGCGGCTCGCACCCGTGGCCACCGGGATCACCGGGGCTCCACACATCTGGGCCACGAGGAGAGCCCCGGGTTTCATCCGCTCACGCGGGCCCTGTGGACCGTCGGGGGTAATGACCACCGAGCGCCCCTGTCGAACGGCGCGAGCGAGGCCGCGGAGCGCCGATGCCCCGCCCCTCGTGCTGGATCCACGCACGGTGTCGAACCCCCAGCGCTCCACCACCTGCGAGATGTACTCCCCATCGCGATGCTGGCTGATCAGCGCCACCAGGCCGTTACCGCGCTGTTGATACGTGCCGGAGAGAAGCCGGCCGTGCCACAGGACGAAGACCACCGGCTGACCCGCAGCCCAGAGGCGCTGGTACACCGCCTCTCCACTCACCCGGAAACTGCAGGTCGCGAAAAGACTCGACAGTACGGCGCTACCCCCTGCGCCCACGGCGCGAAGCCGAAGACTCCCACCGGACCACTCGGTGGCGCTCACGCGCGCCCCTCCAGGATCTCGGCGGCCATGGCTGCCACCCGTTCGGCTGCCCCACCGCTGCCGAGCGCCTCGCGCACCTGGAGCAGACCATCCACCATGGCCCGGCGCTCCTCGGAACGGTGGTTTAGCAGCGGGAGCACAGCCGCGGCGAGCGTCTCCGGAGTCGCGGCGTCCTGCACCAGCTCCGGTGCCAGGCGCCGCCCCGCGACGAGATTTGCCAGCGCGATGTGCGGCACGCGCACGACCCGGCGGGCGATCTGGTATGTCAGGACGCTGGTGCGGTATGCAACGACCATCGGAGTGCCGGCGAGCGCCAGCTCCAGCGTGGTCGTCCCCGACTTTACGAGCGCAGCGGTCGCGTGGTGCAGAAGCCCGCAGCCGCTGTCTACGAGTGGCCACCGGCGATCCGAGTAGATGACAGGATCTGTATCGGGTGCGGCTGCTATGACCGGCTGCACGTCCGGCACAGCCGCGATTATCCGCGCAGCGGCATCCGAGAAAAGCGGAAGGTGGCGGCGGATCTCCTGTGCTCGTGAGCCCGGGAAGAGGGCGAGTACCGGCCGGTGGGGATCGAGCCTCCACCGCGCGGCCCACTCTTCGAGCGCAGCGGTAGGCGCTGGCACGTCGAGGAGCGGATGACCGACGAACTGCGCCGTGGCACCGGCGCGACGAAGAAACTCTTGCTCGAAGGGCAGGATCACGGCAACCGCGCGGGTATCGCGGGCGAGCGAACGGGCGCGCGACGCATGCCACGCCCACACCTGGGGCGCGATGTAGTACAGGACAGGGATCGAGAGCTGAGTGGCGCGCCTCGCCAGGCGGAGATTGAAGCCCGGATAATCCACGGGGATCACCAGATCCACTCTCTCACGCTGCAATGCGGAGAAGACGCGTCGGCGAAGCCGCAGGAAGTACGGTAACCTGTGGATCACCTCCGCGAAGCCCATGACGGCCAGCTCTGAAACGTCGGCGAGCAGCTCTGTTCCCTCTGCCGCCATCCGCCAACCACCCAGCCCCAGCAGGCGTGCATCCGGGAAGCGGGCGCGGAGCGCACGCGCCAGTGGCGCGGCATGGAGATCGCCGGACGGCTCGCCTGCGGAGAGGAAGATGGTGGGCCCGTAGGACGCTCCACCTCCCGGAGGAGTGGCTGCCAAGGGATCTCAGACGAAGCGGCCGAGATACCAGATCAGACCACCCACCAGCAGGAGGAGGAGGATCAGACGCACAGCAGACGGCGGGCGCTTCGCGCCGCCGGGTCCCTCGTCACGGCGGCTACGCCGTGTGCGAATCAGCGACATTCTCAGTTCTTTGTACAATGTCCAACGCGACGGCGAGCGCGCGTCGTCCGTCCTGGCCACTTACAATCAGAGCGGGCTCTCCCCGAACCGCGGACACGAACGCTTCAAGCTCGCACCGGAGCGGCTCACGGCCGTCGCCGTGCAGCTCGATCCGCTCCACGATATCTTCGAGGCTGGCTATGGGCCCGCCCAATTCGAGAGGCTTGGCGCCCCTCCGAAGTCGGAGATACTCACCGGTGCCCGTTTCGAAATCGAGACTGATATAGCCCGAGCGCTGGAAGAAGCGGATCTTCCGCATCCGCTCGCGCGACACCCGGCTGGCCGTGATATTCGCCGCAGCACCTCCTTCGAACCGGATGCGTGCGTTGGCGATATCCACCATGGGCGTGAGCACCGGAACCCCCACGGCATCCACATGGAGTACCTCACGCCCCGCAACACTCAATACAAGATCAATATCGTGGATCATGAGGTCGAGCACCACGGCGACATCCGTACCGCGGGGTCCGAACGGCGCGAGGCGGTGTGACTCGATGAAGAGCGGACGATCCAGGTACTGCTCCGCAGCGCGTAGCGCGCTGTTGTAGCGCTCGACATGCCCCGTTGCGATCAGAAGACCTTGGCTCCCGGCCGCCTGGAGAATACGGTCCGCCTCCTCCAGGGTGCTCGCCAGCGGTTTCTCGATCAGAAGGTGCACCCCGCGCTCGATCGCCTGGAGCGCGACCCGCTCATGAACTGTGGTGGGCACCGCGACCACTGCCGCTTCGGCGACTGTAAGCAGCGCCTCCACCGACGCGAAAGCGGTCACCCCAAGCTGCGCCGCGACCTCAGCCGCGCGGGTGGGGTTTGCATCATACACCCCCACCATCTCTGTACCCTTCATATCGCGGAGTATCCGCGCGTGATGGAACCCGAGGCTCCCCACGCCGATCACCCCAATGGGGAGGGCGGCCCCACCGCTCATGCGGAGACCCCGCGCTCGCTGGTATCGAAGAAGTCGAGGAACACATCGAGTTCTGGAATCGCGCGGAGCTCCTCGCGTGCCCGCGCCAGCGCCTGGGTCGTATTGTACGTAGAGGCGAAGAAGAGGCGGTACGCTCGCTTCAGCTCGCGGCGCACCTCGTCGGAGAATCCCCGCCGCTGCAGGCCGACAGAGTTCAAGCCGTACAACTGGATCGGGTTGCCGGCTGCCTTGACGTACGGGGGGATGTCCTTGACCACCCGGCTCGCGCCGCCGACGAACGCGTGCGCTCCGATGCGAACGAACTGGTGGATCGGCGTGAGTCCGCTGACGATAACCCAATCCCCGATCGTGACGTGCCCCGCCATGTTCACCGAGTTGGATAGGATCACATGATCCCCCAGACGGCAGTCGTGCGCTACGTGAACATACGCCATCAACATGCAATCACTGCCGACCCTCGTGATACCCGTAGCTACGGTCCCCCGATTGAGGGTGCAGTATTCGCGAATGATGGTTCGGTCACCGACCTCGAGGGTGGTCTGCTCGTCCGCGTACTTGAGATCCTGGGGATCGGTTCCGAGCACTGCGCCCTTATGGATCACACATTCGCTGCCGAGGGAGGTGTCGCGCTCGATGAGAACATGCGGCCCCACCCGAGTGCCGGCGCCGATCCGAACGCGAGGACCGATGATGGAGTACGGACCGATCGAGACACCGTCTTCGATCTCGGCCGACTCATCAATGATCGCGGTCTGGTGGATCTCAGCTGCGGAGGAGCGTGTGGGTAGGAGCATTGAACGAGCTTTAACGGTCTACATAACGGGCCATCATATCGGCCTCTGCGACGACTTGACCATCCACGGTTCCAACCCCCCTCATCTTGCAGGTGCGGCCTCGAACCTGGAGCATCTCGAGCTCGAAAAGAATCTGGTCACCGGGGATCACCGGGCGGCGCCACTTCACGTTGTTGAGCGACATGAAGTACACCAGCTTCTCCTCAGGGTTCTCTACCGCGTCCATGAGCAGGAGCCCCCCGACCTGCGCCATGGCTTCGATGATTAGCACGCCCGGCATGATCGGATGGTCCGGGAAGTGACCCATGAAGAACGGCTCGTTGATCGTCACGTTCTTGAGCCCCACGATTCGGCGGCCCTCCTCGTATTCAATGACGCGGTCGACGAGCAGAAACGGATAGCGGTGCGGCAGATACTGCAGGATCTGCTGGATATCCAATGGCGGACGCGTGAGCGCCTTGCGCTCGGCACGCGCCACGAGCTCGCGAGCGAGAGCAACATTCGCGCGATGGCTCGGTCGCTCCGCCACCACATGTGTATGAAGCCGCATCCCGGTGAGTGCAAGATCGCCTACGACATCGAGCGCCTTGTGGCGGACGAATTCATCGGGAAACCGGAGCTGCGTTCCCTCCAGCAGACCCTCTTCGGTGAGTACAACGGCGTTGTCCACGCTTCCGCCTAGAGCGCGCCCTCTCTGACGCAGAGCTTCCACCTCATGGATGAACCCGAAGGTGCGCGCGGGTGCCAGGTACCGTGCGAAGCTGTCGGATGTGATCGTGAAAGAAGCGAACTGTCGCCCTACGAGCGGGTGATCGAAGTCGATGGTTGCGGAGACGCGGTACTCCTCAGCTGGCGCGACCACGAACGAAGAAGCTCCATCTTCCAGAGAAAAAGCTTCGTCCAGCTTGAAGACACGGGCTGGCGCGTCCTGCTCGCCGACGCCAGCCGAGGAGAGCAGTTCCACGAACGGACGGGCACTTCCGTCTGCAGCCGGGACCTCCTGCGCGTCAACCTCTATAATGAGGTTATCGATCTCCAGCGAGGCCACTGAAGCCAGGACATGCTCCACCGTGTGGATCCGTTCGGCGCCAATCCCGAGGGTGGTGCCACGGTCGGTCGCGACCACGTTACCGACGACCGCAGCGATCTCCGGGCTCCCTTCGAGATCTACACGCCGAAAACAGACTCCGGTGTTCACCGGAGCGGGGAGAAAACGCACTCGCGTGTTCTCTCCCGTATGAAGCCCCACTCCCTGGAGCTCGCACGCTTCATCGATTGTTTGCTGCCGTACAGTGCTCATCCGCTGATCCACCACTCCCAGTCGTCGAGATATCGATTCACTTCCCCGGATCCGGCGCCTCTTTCGTCCGACGCAGCAGCGCTTTCTCCACCGCACGCACCCTCTTTAGCAGCGAGGGAAGACGAAATGCCGCGGCCTGCGAGCGGAGCGCCTCACGGTGCGGGCGCGCGGGGTAGCCGGATACGGTCTCACCCGGCGATACGTCCCCGATCACACCCGCCTGCGCCGCGACACGCGCGCCCGCACCGATCGTAAGATGTCCGGACACCCCCACCTGCCCGGCCAGTACTGCACCATCTCCCACAATGGAGCTTCCCGCCACCCCGACCTGGGCGATGATAATCGCCCGTTCACCCACGCGGACGTTATGCCCCAGATGGACGAGGTTGTCGATCTTGGTTCCACGTCCGACCACGGTATCGCCGATGGAGCCGCGGTCGATCGTGGTATTGGCCCCGATCTCCACCTTGTCCGCGATTCGACACCCGCCTACCTGTGGCATCTTTTGGTGCTCACCATCCACGAGCGCGTATCCGAAGCCATCCCTGCCCAGGCGGGCTCCGCTGTGGATCACACACTCCGCACCGATCTGCACCCGCGGGTACAAAGTCACGTGCGGGTGCAGCACCGTGTTCATTCCGATCTCGCACCCCTCCCCTACCACCGTGTGCGCGCCGATGAATACCCCATCGTCCAACACGGCGCCGCTCCCGATCACCGAGTACGCATCGATCCGCACCCCTGTACCGACTTGCACGTTCTCCGCAACGATGGCCGTCGGATGGACGCCCGGCTCCGGGTGCACGGGAGGATAAAGGAGGAGGAGGATCCCCCGCAGCGCCGCATGCGGATTTGCGACACGAATCTGTGTCAACGTGCCGGGGATCTCATCCACGAACTCCGTCGCGATAAGCACCGCGGCTGCACGAGTGGCGGGAACATAGGCGATGTACCTACGATTGGCAACGAGCGACATCTCACGGGGGCCGGCGCTCTCCAGGGCCGCGACCCCGTCGATGGCGCGGCTCCCGTCCCCGACCACCTCACCCCCTACCGCGTGGGCGAGATGCGCGACAGAGAACTCTGGCATTCTATCGTTGCTCCCAAAAAGATTGCCTGTAACCTCCGCGGAACAGAGGTTACAGGCAAGTAGGATCTTTCACGCGCGAGAGGTTAGCGGCTCGGGTTCGCGCGGAGGCGGGCAAGCACGTTGTCCGTCAGGTCGAGAGACGGATCAGCCGTAATCAGTGCGCCTGCCGAAGTATCGAAAATCATCGCGTATCTTCCCTCCTGACGCATCTGCTCGATCACGTCCGAGATCCGCTTCATGATCGGCTCCACCAACTCCGCCTGCCGGCGCTGGGCAGTCTGCTCCAGCTGGCCTACCTGCTGCTGATACGCGGCGAACCTCTGCTGCATGTCCTGCTGGCGCTGCTGGCGCACCGCCGGCGAGAGCGTCGCCTGCTGACGGTCGTACTCTGTACGCAGCCGCTCCAGGTCCTGTTCCAGCGAGTCGATCTGCGTACGGTAACGGGACATGTCAAGTTCGAAGGTCTGCTGAGCCTCACGCGCACCGGGCGCCTCGGCGAGGACCTTCTGCGAATTGATGAACGCGAAGCGTGTCGCCTGTGCGGAAGCTGCGGGCTGAGCAGCCCCCCGCGCCTGCGCCAGCGCAGGTGCGGGCGCAGCTGCGGACACCGCCAGAACACATACTGCGCCTGCAACGATCGTACGAATCATGATGCTGCTCCAATGAAAAATCAGAAACCTTGGCCGAGCTTGAAATGGAACTTCCATCCCGGCTCGGTACGGTCGAAGCCGTAGGCGTAATCCAATCCGAGTGGTCCGAAGGGAGTCACGATTGTGAGCCCCACGCCGGCGCTCCGGAACAGCCGCGTGGGATCCACCTCGCCCACCTGGCTCCAGACGTTACCGGCGTCTCCGAACATTGAGAAGGAGATGTTGTCCGTGAAGCGGACCGCGTACTCGGCGGTAAGGCTGAGGAACGCGTCGCCGAGCCTCTCCCCGCTCGACACTACGCCCGATGCTCGAGGTACGTACCCGAGCGGGGTGATTTCTGTTTCATCGTACCCGCGAAGCTGCTGTCCGAACTGCGTGCCGCCCATGAAGAAGCGCTCGAACGGGAACAGACCCGCGTCTCCGAATACGCCGCCGGCACGAGCCTGAAGCCCGATCGAGAAGCGAACCGGGCGTGCGCCGGGCTGGCCGCCGCCGAGGCTGCCGACCGGGGCCCACCACTCGAAGTCGGTGGTCAGCTTGCGGAAGTTGCCGTCACCGCCCAGCGGCCCGCCGGTGTGCCCGAGGTTCAAAGACTGCCGTGTACCCACCGTCGGGAAGATCGGGTGGTTCTTCGTGTCCCGCGTAAGCCCCAGCGAAAGGTTGCTCGCCGTGGCCGTCGGGAGGCAGAAGATCGAGAATGCGTCTTCGCCAATGCAATCCTGCTCACGCGCTTCGTACCGGGTGCTGGAGAGCGAGTAGCCAAGGAACGCGCGGGTGCGGAACAGCCACGGTACCGGCAATCCGTAGCGCAGCGAGCCGCCGGTCTGAATCCGCCGACCGTCGGCGAAGTTGAAGTAGCGGTCGCCAGTGTGAAAGAGCGAAGCGCTGCCCGAGTTGCGCGTGCCGAACAGCGCGGGGTCCGTATAGGTGGCCTGGAACGAGTTGCGGCCGTACCCGTATTCCGCCCGCAGATCCGCCGCTTTCGCCTGACCGAAGAGGTTCGGCTGGCTGTAGCCGACGAAGCCGGAGAGCCCGCCGCCCCGCTGCCCGCCGATCATCGTCCCGAAGTTGATGCTCCCGGTCTGCTTTTCGGCGACGGTGAAGGTGATGTCTACCTCGCCCGTCTCAGGATTCGGATTGATGTCGGGCGTAGGCATCGGCGAATCGAAAAACCCGAGCCCACTGATGCTCTGGTAGCTCTGGATCAGCCGCTCCTCGTTGTACACGTCTCCAGGGAAGACGAAGAGCTGGTCCCGGATCACCGACTCGTGGGTGAAGGTGTTCCCCGCGATCCGGATCTGATTGATGTGGAATGGGCTCCGCTCCGTGATCGCCCAGGTGACGTTCACGGTGGGGCTTCCCCCCTCCTGCGCCGCGGGAAGACGCTCCACAACCGGCTGTACCTCGACGTAGAGGTAGCCCTCGTTCCGGTACATCTGACTCACGCGCTGCGTGGCGGCGTTCAGCGCGGAGTGATCGAATACCTCGCCGCTCTCACGCTCCCCACCGCCACCGATGAACGGGAGCCCCAGCACGGAGCGGCGCTGTGCCGTGAACATGCGCGAGATCTGATCGGACGGGAAGCGTGTGTTCCCCTCCACTTCGAACTCGCCGAGCCGGTACTGCGCGCCCTCCGAGACCGCGACGACCAACCGCGCGTTGCCGGTCTGCGGATCCACGATCAGCGTGTCCGACTCGACAGCGAAATCAATGTACCCGCGCGCGCCGTAGAACTCGGGGAGCCGGGTCGTGAGATCCGCCTGGAAAGTCTCGCGATCGAAGCGACCGGTGCGGAACCACCAGAACCCCTCGGGCCGAGTCGCCATCGCGCCCCGCAGCGCTGCGTCGGAGAACGCATCATTGCCCTGGAACTGAATATCGGAGATGGTGAGCCGCGGACCCTCCTGGACGTTGAACGTCAAGCGGTACGCGCCTTCCGGACGTTCCACCGGAGTGAGCGTGGTATCGATCGACTCCACCTGAACGCCCGCACTGGCCAGCAGATTACGGATCATCTGCTCGGTACGCGCGACCTCGTTCGGGTTCAATGGCTGGTTCTCGCGAAGCCCGACGGTATCACGCACCGTGCGCGGGCTCACTCGCTCCAGCCCGCGGAACTCATACTGCGCGATCAGCGGCCGCTCGATCACGCGGATGGTAAGCGCGACCCGTGCCGACGGGTCGCCGTCGGAGTAGACCTCGACGGATTCGAAGTTGCCCGTCGCCATCAGCCGCCGGATCGCGTTCTGAACGTCGACGGCCGTGATAAGCGCGCCGATTTGCAGGCCGGAGAGCTGGCGAACCGCCGTCTCACTAAGGCGCCGTGCACCCTCCACCCGCAGTGTATCGACGGCTACACCTGCCGCGGGAACCGGCAACTGCTCGGCAGCCGGGGGCTGCGGATCCTGCGCGTGAACTTCCCGCGCGCCGGACGCCGCCATGACGAGCCCGAGAAGGGCCAGGATGAACCCGGCCCTCCCGCGGGTAAAATAGCAGACTGAAAGCATCAGGTCTTCGATGAAGATGGAACGCGGAACGCGAGAGACTCCCGATCGTCGGAGACCCGAACCTCGATCTCCTCGCCCGGTGTAAAGTCCGCCATCAGAATCTTGTCCGAGAGCGGATCCTCGAGGTACCGCTGAATCGCACGCCGGATCGGGCGCGCACCGAACTTCTGATCATAGCCGTGCTCGATGAGGAATTCCACAGCGTCGTCCGTCAGGCGGATCGACAGCTCCTCCTCGGCCAGGCGGTTCTGCACATCACGGAGCAGGTTGTGGATGATCTTCCCGATCTGCTCCTTCGTCAGCGGGTGGAAGACGATGATGTCGTCCACACGGTTGATGAACTCGGGGTTGAAGGCCCGGTTGATCTCCTCGTTGATCCGCTGCTCGATCACCTCGAACTCCGACTGCTCGTTCGCGGGGTGGAAGCCCAGCCCCTTGCCCTTGCCGATATCCCGGGCGCCGAGGTTCGACGTCATGATGACCACGGTGTTCTTGAAATTGATCACCCGGCCATAGTTGTCCGTAAGGTGGCCCTCATCGAGAACCTGCAGCAGGATGTTGAACACATCCGGATGCGCCTTCTCGATCTCGTCGAGCAGCACCACCGAGTAGGGCTTGCGCCGCACGGCCTTGGTGAGCGTCCCGGAGTCCTCGTACCCAACGTACCCCGGAGGCGCGCCGATCAGACGCGAGACCGAGAACTTCTCCATGTACTCCGACATGTCCACGCGGATCAGCGCCTCGGCGTCTGCGAAGAGGAACTCGGCGAGCGATCGGGCCAGCTCGGTCTTACCCACACCGGTCGGCCCGGCGAAGATGAACGACCCGATTGGGCGGCGCGGGTCCTTGAGCCCGGCACGCGAGCGGCGAATCGCCCGTGCGATGCTCGTGATCGCCTTGTGCTGGCCAATGACGCGCTTGTGGAGCTCGTCCTCCATTCCGATGAGGCGCGCGGTCTCGGCCTCCTTGAGGCGCGTAACCGGGATCCCCGTCCAGCGCGAGACGATGAAAGCGGCATCCTCTTCCGTCAGCGCGGGGCGGCGTGTCCGCCGCTCCTCCTCCCAGGCGCGCTCGCGATCGGCGATCTTCTTCTGAAGCTCCCGCTCGTCGTCGCGCAGCTCGGCGGCACGCTCGAAGTCCTGGTCGCGGATGGCGGAATCCTTCCGCTCTCCCAACTCCTCCATCTCCCGCTTCAGATCAGCCACCTCGGGCGGCGGTACCTGCGTCGCGAGCCGCGCGCGGGCGCC
>JACDHR010000591.1 GCA_013820915.1 Gemmatimonadota bacterium | reverse complement strand
GTGCAGGAAGCGCCGGCGGGAGATACGACCTTCGCGGGCAGGGAGCTGGTGATGCACGTACGTGAGTGCAGCGACCGGCAGATCCTGGTGCCCTTCCATGTCGGTGAGGACCGCTCGCGCACTTGGGTCCTCACGCGGACCGGGACCGGGCTTCGCCTGAAGCACGACCACCGCCACCGCGATGGAAGTGAGGACGAAATAACGCAGTACGGGGGCGACACCGCCGTACCGGGATCGGCCGAGCGGCAGGAGTTCCCTGCCGATGCGCATACCGCCTCGCTGATCCCCGCAGCCTCCACGAACGTGTGGACGGTCGAGCTGGTGCCGGGCGAAGCGTTCGTCTATGCGCTCCGACGCGAGGGCACGGATCGCAGGTTCAGGATCCGATTCGATCTCACACGCCGGGTGACCGCCCCGCCGGCTCCCTGGGGTCACGACTAGCGGCCACCGGGGCGGAACCCGACCTCACGAAGCAGGGTGCGGCGTTCCGCCGCGCCCTACCCAATCCACCCGGTGTACCCTGATTTCGTGGTCTCGCATCTCCCCGTTCGTCGCGCCGCTATGCTCCTCGCCCTGGGCGCACTCTCTCTGTCAGCACCACCGACCATGTTCGCGCAGTACGTACCCGAGCAGCCGGTCAGCGGCTCACGCCGCCCAACGTGTATGCTGTGGGAACCGGACGCGTTGCGCCGCAACCCGACCACGGCCGAACTCCGCTGCCGCTACGACATCCGCGGACCGGGCCGGTTCGGTCTGGCCGCGTACATGGATGTGCCGGTCTACCAACCAATTACACCGCTTCCCGGCACCCACGTGGTCGGGGTGGCGGGACTGCCCGGGCCGCGCCAGGGAGAGAGCTTCGAGGAGTGGGAGTGGCGGGTGCTGCGTACGGAGTACTCTGCCGCGGAGCGCCAGGCAAATCGTGGGCTGGAGGTTCTCGATCCCTTCTTCGCGTCGCGGATCCTGCACCTCGAGCAGCGCCTGCGAGACGCGGGGGTCCGATTCGGCCGAAGAGAAACCTGGCGTTCGCCCCAGCGGCAGGCATTCCTCTTCCAACAGGGCCGCTCACGCCCCGGGCCTCTCGCCACCGCGACGCTGACCTCGTGGCACTCCAGGGTGGACGTACGCGGGATGCCGAGCGCACGCGCGGCCGACTACAACGTAAGCGCCAGGCAGATGCCGCGGTTCCACGAGATCGCATGGGAGGTGGGGCTGGAGAGCTACGGACCCGACTCCAACGACCCCGGCCACGTTTTCCTGCCGGAGCACGAGGACTTCCCCAATGGCGAGGTCGTGCTCCTGCGTCTCCTGCCGCGCGTGCCAGTCGTGACCCTCGCGACCGGGCGGCCGACGGACGAGACGGTGAGCCGGGACCAGCGGGCTTTGTGGAGGGCCGCGTCAGAGGAGTTCGCCAGCTTCGCCTTCGTCCCGCACCCGGTCGCCCGCCTCGCCGTCGAGAATCCACGCGTCGACGGCAGGTACGATCCGGTAACCGTATCCACCGCACCGCTGGCGAAGCCGGACCCGCCGCGGAGCGCCTTGGGGGCTCTACTCGGCGGGCTGCGACGGCGGTAGCGAACGAAGCGCTACGGCATCGGTGCGCGCACCGCCGGGAGTGGTGGCCGGAGCCCACGCGGCGGGCGCTCTAGCCACGTCGGGGTTGCGGAGCTGGATCGGGGCTTCAGGCGCGGTCCGGTGCCCGAACGGCACGACCCCGTCGATCGCCATGGCACCGAAGAGGAGGGCGAGATAGAGGAGCGAGTTGCGGTACAGAGCCCATGCGGGTTTCGTCAGGTTCGACGCCCGCATCACGGCGAGCACACCGTGTAGTAGCCAGCCTCCCAGCAGGAGCGCGAAGCCGCCGTAGACAAGCCCCAGCCCTCCGTAGGTGACCGGAGCGAGCGTGAGCGGGAGCAGGACGAGCGTGTAGAGCAGCATCTGCCGCATCGTCTCGCGCTCACCCCAAACATTCGGCGCCATCGGCACGCCGACGCGCCCGTAATCTTTCTGCTTCACGAGCGCCAGCGCCCAGAAGTGGGGCGGCGTCCAGAAGAAGACGATCAGGAAGAGGTAGACCGCCGTCATCGTCACCTGGCCCGTTGCCGCAGCCCAGCCGACCAGCGGCGGGAATGCGCCGGCTGCCCCGCCGATGACGATGTTCTGCGGCGAGGTGCGCTTGAGCCAGCGCGTGTAGATGAAGACGTAGTAGAGAAGCCCGGTCAGAGCGAGCAGCGCACTCAGCATATTCACCAGCAGCACGAAGATCGCGAAGGCGACGGTCCCCAGCGTGATACCGAAGGTGAGGACGTGCGCCGGAGACATGCGCCCACTGGGAATCGGGCGCAGCGCCGTGCGCGTCATTTTCGCGTCGATGTCGCGATCCA
>JACDHR010000181.1 GCA_013820915.1 Gemmatimonadota bacterium | reverse complement strand
GGTGCCATCCGGGTCGCGTCGGAGCAGGTCCACGTCCGGAGCCTGCTGCACGAGCTGGCGGAACGTCTCATCCGGTAGCTCCTGACGCTCCGAGCGCATGTGATAGCCGCTGAAGCTGAACTGGAGGTTGGCGCCCAAGCGGTGGTCGAGATTCAGACGCAGGTCATTGCGTCCGTATCCACCGTGATCCAGTACCACGCCTCCGATCTGGTGATTGCCGAACGACGCAAAGAAGTTGGTGGCGTCGGAACTCCGTGCCAGCGTCACCGAGTTCACCATGAACTGGCCGGGATCGAAGAACTGATCGATGTGGTCGTACACCGGGTCGGCATACGGCACATCGAGGAACCGCTCGGACGCTGGCCGGGGGACTCGGGCCTCGCGCGCGACCACGTTGCCGTCGTTATCGACATACTGGCCTTGCGCATTCGTCAGGTAGTGGTGATGGGCCGATAGGCTTATGCGGCGGTTCAGCTGGTTGACACCCAATTCCGTGCGTACCGTCACCCGGGTTCCCTCGGTGTCCAGCCCCGTGCCGCGCCGGGTCCGGATCTGAATCACGCCGTTCGCCGCGCGCGAGCCGTAGAGCGATGCGGCCGCCGCGCCTTTCACCACTTCGATGCTTTCGATGTCCAAAGAGGAGAGGTCCGTGCTCGAGCGGCCGAAGGTGCTGGCGAGGATCACGCCGTCCACCACGATCAACGGCGTGTTGCTTCGATTGATGCTCGTCGGCGTGCGCAGCACGATGTTGACTCCTCCTCCAGGCTGCGCCGGCGTCGTAGAGCTCACACCCGCGATCTTGCCCTGTATCGAGCTCACGGCATCGGCCGGCGGAACCTGCAGGTTCTCCCCGCCGACTCGTCCGACGGTGAACGGCACGCGCCGGGCTGATGTTGGATCCGCAACTCCGGTTACAACCACCTCGTCCAGCGAGAGGGCGGTGATGCGCAGGTCGAAATCCACGGACACGGAGGCACCGTCCGTCACCGCGACGTTCTCCCGGCGCGCGTCGGCGTACCCGATGCGTCTGGCCTGCACCGTGTACAGCCCGGCGGGAACGCCGGCGATGAGGTAGGCACCGTCGGGCGATGTCAGAGTACCGAACGCCGTTCCCGGTATGGAGACCTGGGTTGCGGGGAGGGGCGCTCCGGTGGCGGCATCGATCACTCGCCCTCGGATCGATCCTCTCTCCTGCCCGAAAGCCTCCGCCGCAGGGCAGAACAGCAGCCCCAACGCGAATATCGCAAACACTCCGATTCGCATTTCTCTCCTCCGTATGATAGTGAACTCGATGCGGAATCAGCGATCTGCTGGCTCCACCAGAGCTGCGGTGCAGTGCACCACACCCTGTGAGAAATCGATCAACGAGCGGCAAACACTCTGCTCACCTCCCGGTTTCTCCCCCCACGCGGAAATCGAAGATGTGTAGAAGGCCCTGGTCCGAGGCCCACATCCCTCCGTGGTCGTGACTCACCCCGGGCACGAAGCTGATCCGATGGTTGTGCCCGCCCCGCTCCTTGTAGAAGTGCTCGATGAAGTTGAAGTAGGTGATCCCCCGCTCCAGGCGGTGAGCCCCCTGCATCATGGCCGAGCACCCCCGGGCCAGTGATCCTCCCTCGGGGTCGTTGTCGTCCATCCCCTTGAGGTAGATCACGTTCCGCTTGCCGTACTGCTCCCGGATCCGCTCCCCGCCCACCTCGGCGAGGTAGGACCACTTCCCTTCCAGATCTTCCAGCCCCGTACCGTAGGTGTTGAAGCCGGGGCAGGCCTCGGTGAGATCCGCCGAGGGGACAACGAACTCGTCCCGAGTGCCGACTCCCGGTACGACCCGCTCCTCCGTCAGGTACACATACGTCGAGGGGTTCGCAACCAGGTACCGGATCCGCACGCCCCGCTGCCGGAGAGCCTCCCCATCGAAGGTGTTGGCTGCGGCGTAGCGATTCGTGAACTGACCTCCCCCGGAATGGCCGGCGAGGATGATTACCTTCAGGTTGGGAAAGCGTCCCGGCTCAGCGAGTTGTGCCAGGAGCCTGTCCACGATCTCGAAGGAGCTGATGGACACCGCACGGGGATGTGCTTCGTTGCTTCCGGACTCGCCGCCCCAGAAGCGCTGACTACTCATGTTCCAGAAGACGTCGGTAGCCCCGATGTCCAGATTCTCCACGTAGGCCGCTGTAAGAAGCTGAGGGGCGATGACCAGGGTCCTGCCCAGAGCCCCCGGCACCCGCTCCGCCGCCCGGATCATGTTCCGGAAGTAGGTCTCGGCATTGGTGCCCACCCCGTGGATGGAAAAGACGATGCGCTCTACTGCAGCGTTCGGCTCATCGATGGGGTGGGTCGAACAGAATGGAAGGCTCAGCCGCTCGCCCTCCACCAGCACGTGGAAGCGCTCCGGGCAGAGTTCCTGAGCGAGCGCGGGCGCTCCCGGATAGGCAATCCCACCGGCGAGCAGCCCGACGAGAAGAAGCAAGCTCCGAGCGGCCCGATGTCCAATCGTCGCGAAATCAGATCGGGATGCGTTCATTGTCGTCGAGGTAGAGTGATAAAGGACCGACATAGACGAACAAACACTTTCGGCGGCTCAGCCCCTCACCTGAAGGGTGTCATCGATAGGACCGAAGACCTTCAGGTGAAGCTGGCTCGCGACGTCACCGGTGCGTTGGGTTGCGCCCCCGACAACCCGGCATCCAGTGTGGAGCTGTTGGCCTCGCGTAGTCGAAGCAAAGCGGCTTGGTCATCGTATCACCGCAGCCGCCGAGCCTCTTATTTCGCTGCTACCTACCTATCTTCCAGCAACCATGACGCAGAACAATTTTCGGTAACTCAGTGAACGAAAGAGATCCCCCCGACCCGACCGCTCAGGCGCGGTGCGCGAGGAGTCCCATTCCCATGCGCCGCGCGAGCGCCTCTCCGAGCGCATTAGTGATCGGCCCCGGACGGCCATCACCGATCGGCCGCCCGTCCAACTGAACGACTGGAAGCACGTCGGTGGTCGTGCCCGTGATGAACAATTCTTCTACGTGCGGCAGCTCTTCCGCAAGGATCGGTCGCTCGGCCACCGTGATCCCCAGCTCGGCGGCGAGGTGGATCACCACACCGCGCGTGATTCCCGCGAGAATGTAGTTCGAGGCCGAATACGTACGCAACTCGCCCCCGACCACGCCGAACACGTTGGTTGATGCACCTTCGGTCACCACGCCATCGCGGATCAGGATGGCCTCCGTCGCGCCGGCCTCCACCGCGCGCTGCTTGGCGAGAACGTTGGGAAGCAGGTTCAGCGTTTTCAGATCACATCGGCTCCAGCGGATATCCGGATGGGTGATGGCGGACGCGCCAACGACGCGTATCTGGACAGGCGGGGTGAAACGCGCGGCGGACAGGTACACCGTGGGCGCGCACTCCGGCGCCGGGAAGTGGTGCGTCCGGGGGGCGCACCCGCGCGTGACCTGGACGTATACCGTCGCCTCGCCCTCCAGCAGGCCGTTTTCGCGTAGCAGGTGCTCCGCGATCGCGAGAAGCCGGTCGCGAGCGCAGTCCGCATGCACCGGAATCCCGATCCCCCGCATCCCGCGCTCGAGTCGGGCGAGGTGTTCGTCCGCCGTGAACAGGCACCCGCCCGAGGCGCGGATCACCTCGTACACGCCGTCGCCGAAGATGAAACCGCGGTCGTCCACGGAAACCCGCGCCTCGGCGCGTGGAAGGTACGTTCCGTCCAGGTAAACGAGCATAGGGTTATCGGTTATAAGTTATCGGCCCGGTACCATCCGCCGCATTTTCGCACTTTTCGCACTTTCGCACTTTTCGCACTTCGTCAGTACCCTCGCACCTCGCCGTCGCGGCGGGGGTCGGCGGCACCGATCCACCAGCGGCCGCGGCGCTCGATCAGGTGGACACCACCGAAATACAGGCTGGTCGGCGGCATCACCTCGGGGTCGTAGCCGAGCGCACGCGCCTCGCTCAGCACGTCCGCGCGGATGCCCTGCTCGAGCTGGATGCGTGGACTCGAGGAAAACGGAAAGATGCGCGGCATCCGCAGCGCCTCCATCGGGTCCATTCCGTAGTCGAGCACGTACACGATCGTCTGTACCACGGTGGTTGGGATCCGGCCGGCGCCGGGCGAGCCCACGACCATTCGCACACGCCCGTTTTCCAGGATCACGGTGGGCGTGGTCGTCGAGTTGGGCGCGCGGCCGGGCGCTGCCGCGTGGGGGCTTTCGGGGTCGCTCGAGAAGATCGTCATCGAGCTGTTCAGAAAAGTCCCGGCGGCCCATGCGCCCGAGCCGAAATACACACCCTGGGTGTAGGTCAGCGAAACGGCGTTGCCTTCCTCATCGACCACGGACAGGTGAGTCGTTTCACCGCTCGCCGCCGTGTCCGCCGCCGGCACGGCGGCCGCGGCAGGCAGCGGGGCAGTCGCGGGGCCGAACGGCTCTAGCGCGGCGCACGCGGCCGCGGGCGGGCTCCGGTCGGCTTCCCGGGGGTCGCCCGCCTCGACGGAGCGCGGCGCCGGCCGCGCTGCGACAACACTGGCGCGTGTACGCGCGTACGCCTCGGACCCCAGCCCCGCGGCGGGAACCGCCACCTGGTCCGGGTCGCCGAGGTAGGCGCTCCGGTCCGCCGTACTCACCCGCAGCGCGGCCGCCACCAGGTGGAACGCGTCGGCGGAATGCGTCGGATGGCCGAGCGCACGCATATCATACGCCTCCAACAGGTTCAGCGTCTGGACAATCTGCATCCCGGACTGCGGCGGCGGCGCGGAAAGCACGACCCGCCCCCGGTACAGTCCGCAGACTGGGCGCCGCCACCGGGGTGAGAAGGCGGACAGATCGGCCAGCGTGATCGGGTTGCCGCCCGCGTTGAGCACGGAGACGATCTCACGCGCCACCTCGCCTTCGTGAAACCCGGCGCGCGCGTGTTCCGCGATCCGGCGGAGCGTGGCGGCCAGTTCCGGCTGGACCAAGCGCTCGCCAGCTCCGAGCGGCCGGTGGTCCGGCCAGAAGATGCGTTGCGAGCCGGGATAGCGGGTGAGCTTCGCCGAGTCGTCCGCAATCGTCCGGGCGAGCAGGGGCCCGACGGGGAACCCTTCCTCCGCCAGCCGGATCGCCGGCGCGAGGATCTCCGCGCGCGGCAGGCGGCCGGCGCGCTCGTGCGCTTCCAGCAGCCCGGCCACCGCTCCCGGCACGGCGACGCCGCGGGCGGGTGTCTGCCGCGCGTCGTACCCCGGGAAGGCGGCCGCGGGCGCCGTCGCGTAGAAGTCGATGTACTCGGCGCGCCCGGCGCGCTGGTTCCAGAGCAGCATCCCGCCGCTGCCGCCGATCCCCGACATCATCGGCTCGACCACGCCGACCGCGAAAGCGGTGGCGACCGCGGCATCCACGGCGTTGCCGCCGCGGCGCAGCATCTCCAATCCCGCATCGCTCGCGAGCGGGTGGGCGGAGGCGACCATGCCGCGCTCGGCCACCGCGCGTTTGCCGAGATCGGGCGCGGGAGTGGCGGGCGGCGGAGAGGCGGGGGCGCAGCCCCAGAGGGCGAGCACTGCGATAGCGAGCGCTGTTCTCACGGCTGCGTCCGGGAATCGGTCACGGGAGATGAGATCTCTGCCCTTACAGGGATGATCATAGCTTCGGGAGTCCGGAGCGCGGGGAGAGGATTCGGGCCTCTCCCCGCGTGGTGAATTAAAGATTCGGGTTCGAGTTGACCTCGTTCTCACTGATCGGGAGGCATAGCCCCTGGCCGAGCGGAAGCGCGTTGTTCGATGCGTCACGGAACTCCAGCACGTTGCGGCGCTCGTCCGTCAGCGGCGGGTTCCCCGAGTTCTCCAGGCGAACCACGGTGAACGGCACCGAGCCCGGCGTTTGCGCCCAGCGGCGCAAATCCGCGGCACGACGACCTTCGAGCCAGAGCTCGATACCGCGCTCCTTCATCAGAAGTTGCCAGGCTTCGTCCGCGCTGGTCCCGGCAACCGCGCCGAGGCCGCGGTGCGTGCGGACCTCGTTGATCTTGCTGATCGCCGCACCCCAGTCGCCGCCGACGAGCGCGGCCTCAGCCTCGATCAGCCGCATCTCCGTACCCTTGGCGACAGGCACGTTGGACTCGCGGAATTCGTACTTGCGCGGCTCCCAGTTCGGGCGCCGCGTGTCACCGCCTATCACGTACCGCGCCGTAGCTCCCGTCGTCACCAGCGACACATGATACCGGACGCGAGGATCACCCTCTGTTGCCGGTACGCCTTCCAGGCTGCCGCGGTGCTGCTCGACCTGCGCCGCGTTGGTGATGGTGCCCCATTCCGCGAACGGCGTCCCCCATACGCTGGCCTGGGTGTCGCGCATGAACAGGTTGTGCAGGCCGTTGTTTTCCCGGGAGGAGTTTTCCGAGTGCCGCGTCTCGTGGACGTACCCGATTGGCACCCGAGCGGCGTCCGCAACGGCGCCCGGCCAGTTGCCGAGCATCATGCGGACCTGCGCCCGACCCGCGTACGCCGCCGTGACCAGGCTGTCGGCGCCCGCGGCGCCCCCGATCGCGATCGCATTGGTGAAATGGTTCTCCGCGCGCTCGTAGAACGCGCTGGTCGGTTGCCGCGGGCCGCCGTCGATCACGGCATCGCAGAAGGTATCGCCCAGCACCCGGTTCGTGAACCCCGCCCAGGTCGTGACGCGGGCCATGTTGAGGTCCGCTGCCGGAGCCTGCCCGTCGTTCTCCAGGATCTGCGTGATCCTGCGGATCGCTTCCTCGGCCGACCATCGCGCCCGCGACGCGAAGGCCCATCGGCTGGACGTTTCAGCCACGCCGTTGCCGATGTGCCCGGCGTTGCTCCAATCGCGCATCCCCACGAACTGGCCGGAGTGTACGATCTCGTCGGTCAGGAATGCGACGGCACCGAAGGTACCGCCCGGCCGCTCGCCGGTCGTCGCATAGGCGAACTCGCCTTCCACGCCGGCGATCATCGGGTTGATCGCCCGGCGGTCGAGCAGGTCGGCGTCCTCGATCTGCCCGGGGTCGAATACGCCGAGGTCACACCCGCCAAGAACCATGACCGCCGCCACCGCCAGGATGGCAGGCGCGGGCACACGCCCTATCCGATATCGCGCCAAAAATGTCTTCATCATAGGAACTCCATCTAGGGGTCGATGGCCGAAGCCGGTCAGAACTGGAGGTTGACACCGAATACCACCTGCCGTGGAACCGGCGTGTCGAAGTACGTTTGCCGCTGCAGCGTGGACTGCGAATCGATATTCGCCTCCGGCTCCAGGTTTGGCGTGGCCATCCAGCGCCACAGGTTGCGGCCGGCCACGGAGATCGTCGCGCCGGACGCGCCGACCCGTGCCGGCAGCGCGGTGGGCACCCGGTAGGCAAGCGTCACCTCGCGCAGCTTCCAGAAGTCCGCCGGCACGACGAACTCGCCGTGATCGAGCAGCGAATTGCGCGCGCAGGTCGCGAAGTCCAGCGTTCCTTCCACCGCGTTGCGGCAGATGGTAGAGGTTGCATTGGCGAAGCGCCCATCACCTGTCGACGGAACGAGCTCGCGATTAGCGGCACCCACCGTGCGGCGCGGATCGACGAGCCACCGCAGCGTGTGGTCGGTCCGGTAGTGGCCGCCCTGATGATCGAAGAGGAAGCTGAAATCGAGATTCCTCAGGATCGAGACATCGCTGCCGAGCTGCACGGTACGCTTCGGCGTCGGACTGCCGATGAACTGCTGCGCGTCCGTCAGCGTGCCGGGGCCGCTGCCCAGATGGTCCCACTTGTTGACGACCTCCCCGTTCACCACGATCAGATGGTT
>JACDHR010000590.1 GCA_013820915.1 Gemmatimonadota bacterium | reverse complement strand
ACCCGCCGAGATCAAGAGCGCCGTGGTGGGTGCCGGCCGCGCGACTAAGGACCAGGTCGGGCTGATGGTCCAGCGGCTGCTCAAGCTCAAGGACGTTCCGCGGCCCCATGACGCGGCCGACGGCGTAGCGGTCGCGCTCTGCCACTGCTACCGCGGCTTCGGAGTGCACGCCCGAGCTCCCGCTCCCATGCGCTTCTCGGTCGAGCTGCTCCGCCAAAAAGGAGAGCGCCGTTGATCTCGCGGATCCGGGGCACCCTGCTGGTGCGGGACATCGAGCGCGTGGAGGTGATGACCCCCGGGGGCGTCGCCTACGAGATGGCGATCCCCCTCGGCGTCTTCGAGCGGTTGCCGCGTGCGGGGCAGGAGGTGGATCTGCGTACCTACCAGGTGGTGCGAGAGGACGCGGTTCTGCTCTTCGGCTTCCTGGAAGAGGTGGAGCGCACCGTGTTCGCGCGCCTGCTCGGCGCACCCGGCGTCGGCCCCCGCCTGGCGCTCGGCCTGCTCTCCTCTCTCTCCGCCGATCGGGTGGTGCGTGCGATCCGCGAGCGAGATACCGCCGCGCTCACTGCGGTGAGCGGGGTGGGGAAGAAGACCGCCGAGCGGCTCGTCCTCGATCTTGCCGGCAAGCTCGACGATGTCCCCACCACCGCCGGAATCGGCGGAGGCGCGCCCGGTGTGGAGGAGGCGGTCCGTGCGCTCACCGTTCTCGGCTTCCCGGCGCCCGACGCGGAGCGCGCCGTGCGCGAGGTCGTGCAGGATGGCGGCACGATGCCCGCACAGGCGCTGATCCGCGCCGCGCTGTCCCGGCTGCGTTGAGCGGACCGCATTTTGGGTGCGGGTGTACTAGCGCTGTTCCGAAGAAATCCCGTAAGTCCCAGCCGCCGCCCGTATGTCTAAGCCCAACCGACCCGAGATCACCACGCCGGAGCCCCTCAGCGGAGAGGACACGGCCGAGCTGAGCCTCCGCCCGCAGCGGCTCGCCGAGTTCATCGGTCAGCCGAAGGTGAAGGAGGGGCTCAAGATCGCGATCGACGCCGCGCTCAACCGCCGCGAGCCGCTGGACCACGTCCTCCTCTACGGCCCACCCGGCCTGGGCAAGACGACGCTGGCCATGCTGATGGCGCGCGAGATGGGCGCGAACATCCGCGTCACCTCGGGCCCCGTTCTGGAGAAGCCGGGCGACCTCGTTCGCGAGCTGACGTCGCTGCGCGGCGGTGACGTTCTCTTCATCGACGAGATCCACCGCCTGCGCCCGATCATCGAGGAGTTCCTCTACCCGGCGATGGAGGACTACCGGATCGACGTGCGCCTCTCGGAGGGGCCGCATGCGCAGATGATCTCGATGCCGGTGGAGCCGTTCACGCTGATTGGCGCGACCACGCGCTTCGGGCTGCTGACCCCGCCGATGCGCACGCGCTTCGGAATCATCCAGCGGCTGGACTTCTATCCTGTAGAGCAGCTTGCCTTCATCATCTCGCGATCCTCGGAGATCCTCGGGGTCGAGTGCACAACGGAGGGCGCGTACGAGATCGCGCGGCGCTCGCGCGGCACTCCCCGCGTGGCCAACCGGCTGCTGCGGCGCGTGCGCGACTACGCCCAGGTCCGCGCCGATGGCGTCATCGATGTCGCCGTTGCGGATGCCGCGCTGCGGATGCTCGACGTGGACGAGTCGGGCCTCGACGAGATGGACACGCGAGTGATCCGCTCGCTGATCGAGCAGTTCGGCGGAGGCCCGGTCGGGCTCAACACGCTGGCCGTCTCGATCGGGGAGGACGCAGGCACGCTCGAGGAGGTCTACGAGCCGTTCCTGATCCAGAACGGTTTCCTGATGCGGACCCCGCGCGGGCGCGTGGCGACGACGCGCGCCTACACGCGCTTCGGCTATACCCCGCCGATCACGCTGGAGAACGGGGAGGCTCTCAGACAATCGACTCTGTTCGACGCGTGAGCGAGCGGGCGTTCTCCACCTCCGATTTCGACTACGCACTACCCCCCGAGCTGATCGCGCAGCACCCGCAAGACCGGCGGGACCGGAGCCGCCTCATGGTGGTGGATCGGGAGACGGGTACCGTCCGCCACCGCCTGTTCACGGATCTGCGGGATCTCATCCTGCCCGGCGACGCGCTGGTGCTCAACGAGACGCGCGTCTTTCCGGCGCGTCTGGTCGGCCGCAAGCCCACGGGTGGTGCGGCCGAAGTGTTCCTCCTCCACCCCGCGGCCGGTGGAGGCGAGCTGTGGCACGCGCTCGTGCGCCCCGGTGCCAAGCTGAAGCCTGGCCGCGAGGTGGAAATCGGCCCGGACCTTCGCATCGAGATCGTCGATTCGACGCCGGGGGGTGAACGGCTGGTGAGGTTGATTTCGCCCCTCCCGCTCGATCAGGCGCTCGA
>JACDHR010000180.1 GCA_013820915.1 Gemmatimonadota bacterium | reverse complement strand
GACCCATGTCCATGTGTCCGAGGTATCCCAGCGCCTCGTGATCCCCGCGTGGGCGGGGGTAGACCTCGTTCGCGGTGATTGTATAGAGGACTGCTTTTGTGATCCCCGCGTGGGCGGGGGTAGACCCTTGTCCGGGTCCATTGCGCCCGGAACCTCGTAGTGATCCCCGCGTGGGCGGGGGTAGACCGAGCGGGGGCACCCGCTTCCGCGCCGAGACGTAGTGATCCCCGCGTGGGCGGGGGTAGACCGCCCTCATGAGAGACTGGCACAATCGCTACGGCGTGATCCCCGCGTGGGCGGGGGTAGACCGTGGATGTAGCCGTAGTTCCGAAAGTGGATTCCGTGATCCCCGCGTGGGCGGGGGTAGACCCAGCCCGTATCCGCCGTTCTTCTCCGGTCTCCAGTGATCCCCGCGTGGGCGGGGGTAGACCTACAGTTGGATACGGCCGCTTCAACTACCGCGCGTGATCCCCGCGTGGGCGGGGGTAGACCCTCGTCAGGGTCAGTAGTAGGTGAGCGAACTTTGTGATCCCCGCGTGGGCGGGGGTAGACCTTGGGCGCGCGACTCGGAGGCCGTCGTCTGGACGTGATCCCCGCGTGGGCGGGGGTAGACCTCCCCTTGCCGGAGACAAACGGGATTTTGTCGAGTGATCCCCGCGTGGGCGGGGGTAGACCTACGATCCGAGCACCGATGGCGACTATCCCGCGGTGAAATTACCAATCTGCGCAATCAGGTGCACGAGATGGGACGTTATCGGTGGCGAGGCACGTAAAGCGCGATCGGACCAGCCCGCCGCCACCTCCGGCAACCCCGCCGGCGCGAACCATGCCGGCGCCCTGCGCACGATCTCGTTGACGCGGCGGAGCTCGCGACTCTCTCGCGTGCCGCTTTCGCCGCAGCGCTGGCGATCGCCTCCTCCTGCACGCCTGCGCCCCGACCCGACGACGCGGAGCTACACCTGCTGACGCTGGCGAGTCTTCGCCGCGAGCTGGACACGAGTGCCGCGGTCGACCTGCATCCGCTGCTGCTGCGCCAGTCCGTGGAGCCGGGAGCCGATGGATACGTGCCGTTCTTCAACGCTCACGACAGCGCCTCGGTACCGACGGTTATTGATCGGGCGCCTGCCGGGATGTACCGGTTGTGTGCAGCGCCGACCGGCATGTCGTGCGCAGTCGATTCAGGCGGCACCGCCGCGGTGCTGTCGTAGGTGCTGGAGCTCGGGCCGAGCGGCGTCGCCGTGTACGCTATCGTGACCGATCGCCGCGCCGGCCGGCAATTCCAGCAGTACTTCCTCGTCCGGCTGAAGCCGGGGTTCCGGGGTTGGTCAGTCGTCCAGCTCCGCAGGCTGCGTTGACCGCTCCGCCCGCGCGCCCCTTTACATACCTTGCACTGCCATGTATAATGCTGCTACGTACATCGCAGCTCAATGCAACACCGCCTTTACCGCCCGTGAGAACATGGAGATCAACAAGGACCTGATCGCCGCGTCGTCGACGCCGATCGTGCTGGCAATCCTCGTCGAGGAGGACAGCTACGGCTACGCCATCCTGCAACGCGTCCGTGAGCTGTCGGGCGGGCGGATGGAGTGGACGGACGGGATGCTGTACCCGGTGCTGCACCGTCTCGAGCGGCTCGCCTACGTGGAAGCACGATGGGTGGTGGCGGAGACGGGACGTCGCCGGAAGTACTACCGGATCACGTCGGAGGGGCGGGCACAGCTCGCCGAGGAGCGCAGGCAGTGGCAGGCGGTCGACGCCACGCTGCAGTGCATCTGGCGGGGGCTCTCCCTGTCCATCCCGCCCGTCCCTTCAGGGCTGGGCGGTCCACTTCCACAGGGAACCTGAGCGATGCCGGATTCAGGTCACACGGGGTCGCTCGAGGAGCAGATCGACCAATGGCGGAGCTACCTGCGTCGCCGGCAGGTCATCCACGCCGTCGACGTCGCGGAGTTGGAGGATCATCTGCGCGAGCAGGTGGCGGGACTGGTCGACGCGGGGCTCACCACCGACGAAGCGTTTCTGGTGGCGGTGAAGCGCATGGGCGCCCTCGACGACCTCTCTCGCGAGTTCGCGCGGGAGCATTCGGAGCGCCTCTGGAAGCAGCTCGTCGTCGTCCCGCCCTCCGGGGAGCCCCGCGCGCGGACGCGGACGGACGCCATCGTCGCGTTCGCCCTCGCGGTGGCGGCGGCCGTGCTCATCAAGGTGCCGGCGCTCTTCGGACTCGACTTCGACGAGGACGGCAGCTTCTACGCGCGCAACGCGAGCTTCTTCGTGCTGCCGCTGTTGACCGGCTACTTCGTGTGGAAGCGGCGGCTCGACACCAGCACGGTCCGCTGGCTGGCGGCGGCGTTCGTGGCGGCAGCGGTCTTTGCCAACGTCTATCCCTTTACGCCTGAAGGAAACACCGAGGTGCTCACGGCGCTGCACGTGCCGATCGCGCTGTGGCTGGTCGTGGGAATGGCGTACGCCGGCGACCGCTGGGGCCAGGTCGCGGGGCGCATGGATTTCATCCGCTTCTCGGGCGAGCTGTTCATCTACTACGTGCTGATCGCGCTCGGCGGGGGCGTGCTCACGGCATTCATGGCGATGCTCTTCCAGGCCATCGGCATCGACCCCGAGCCGTTCTTCGCGTACTGGCTGCTGCCGTGCGGCGCTGTCGGCGGCATCCTGGTCGCCTCCTGGCTCGTCGAGGCGAAGCAGAGCGTGATCGAGAACATGGCGCCCGTGCTGACGCGCCTCTTCACACCGCTCTTCGCCGCGCTGCTGCTCACGTTCCTGGGCACGCTGGTATGGACGGGACGCGTCATCGACATGGAGCGGGACGTGCTCATTGCGTTCGACCTGCTCCTCGTCGTGGTCCTGAGCCTCCTCCTCTACTCCATCTCTGCGCGCGATCCGCGTACACCTCCGGGCGCCTTCGATGCGTTGAGCGTCGTGCTGGTGGTCAGCGCGCTGCTCGTCGACGCGGTGGCGCTCTGGGCGATCGCGGCGCGCATCACCGACCTCGGCTTCACGCCGAACCGCGTGGCGGCGCTCGGGCTGAACGTGATCCTTCTGGTCAACCTCGCCTGGTCCGCCGTGCTCTACATCCGCTTCCTGAAAGGGCGCGGAACGTTCGAGCGGCTCGAACGGTGGCAGACGAACTACCTGCCGGTCTACGCCGTGTGGGCGGCGATCGTCGTGATCGTCTTCCCGCCGCTGTTCCGATACATCTGATGGAAACGACGAACGCGTTCTCCGCGCCTGCCTTCGCAGATGCGATCGGCAGTCTGCGCGCCGAATTCCTGACACCGGAAGCTAATCGTATGAACCTCGATTATTCACGTAGTTGAAAGAGTTTGCTGACATTCCACTTTTTGTGGTGTGTCGGACCGCGTTGGGCCGCGGGCGCCGATTTCGGCCACAGACCCCCTACCCGCAGTCGCGGACGGGAGGTGAGCGCGCTTGACGATTCCCCGCCCCTTGGGTGCTACGCTGGTGTGGGCAGGGCCTGGAGGCTGGGCGAGCCACGGGCAGGGTACATGCGTGTGAGCGCCGCGCCGATCCGGCTCCAGTGCTCGGCCCACTGCTGCTGGATATAGAGCGCAACATATCGTGCGGAGCGAGCGCTGCGCCCGGGAGCCTTGAAGCCGTGATTGCGGAAACTCTGCCGACTCCAGGTAGGGGTGCTTGCCGCGGTGGGTCAGCAGGCCACCGGCGTGCATAAGGTTGGCGGTGACCATGGTGAGCAGGAGCGTCGCCTCGTTGGCGGCCACGCTGCCCGCGGGCTCGCTCCGCTGGCTGGGAATTTCTCCGCCATAGCTGCGCTTGGGCCGATTCGTGGAGGAGAGCGCAACGGGGAGAGCGCCCGTCAACCCACCGATCGCCTTCTCCAGTTCCGCACCGCGCTTGCCCCGCGCGCCTTTTTGCTCTACCATCAGGGCAACAAAACATCCATAACGTGTGCGTTCCCGCGGGGAACGCACATCCGCTCCACATTTCCGACCCGAGGAGTCCGCATGTTCCGGTACCTCCGTATCGGCGGAGTCGCGCTGCTGTGCGCCGCCCCGTTCGCACCGCCCGCGACGGTAACGGCCCAGCAGCCCGCAGCCGACACCGTTTTCGCCGACACCGTTTTCAGCGTCGCCAAATACCTCGACTACGAAACCGTGGCGGATCCGCGGATCTCGCCCGACGGCTCGCAGGTCGTCTACACCCGCCGCTGGGTGAATAAGCAGGAGGACCGCTGGGAATCCGCGCTCTGGATCATGGACGCGAGCGGGTCGCGCAACCGATTCCTGACGAAGGGATCCGGCGCTGTATGGTCCCCGGACGGGACGCGCGTCGCCTACCTCGCCGAGGGCGAGCCGAAGGGTACGCAGGTGTGGGTACGGTGGATGGACGGCGCGGGCGCGGCCTCGCAGATCACGCGGGTGGGCGAGCCGGTCGATGACCTGCGCTGGTCGCCGGACGGGCGAAGCCTCGGCTTCAGCATGTTCGTCCCCGCAAGCGCCCCATGGAAGATCGACATGCCGGCCGCGCCACAGGGTGCGAGCTGGACCGCCGCGCCCAAGCACGTGGATAAGCTTCACTACCGCTACGACCGCCGCGGCTTTTTGCGGCCCGGCTATCGCCACATCTTCATGGCGTCCGCGGACGGCGGCGCCGTCCGCCAGCTCACCCGGGGCGAGTGGAGCGTCGGTTACACCAGCGAAGGCGACGCGTCCAGCGTCGGCTGGGACTGGGCGCCGGACGGGCGCACCATCGTCTTTGACGGCTTCATGGAACCGGAAGCCGAGCGGGGCTACCGCAGCGGCAACCTGTACGCGCTGGACGTCGCCAGCGGAAGCATCCGCCGGCTGACGAGTGACAACGGCGCCTGGCGAAACCCCGTCATCTCCCCGGACGGCCGGCGCATCGCCTTCGTCGGGACGCCGGAGGCGTCGTACAGCTACCGCGCCTCGGACCTGTACGTGATGGAGATGGACGGCACCGGAATGCGGAAGATCGGGGGCGAGATGGACCGCGACCCTTCCACGCTGACCTGGGCGCGGGACAACGGCGGCGTCTACTTCACGGCGGACGACCGCGGCAGCCGCAACGTTCACTTCGCCGCGCTGCGCGGCGGTGTGCGGCCGGTCACGCGGGGGACGCACATGCTTTCCCTCGGCTCCATCGCCCGCAACGGAACGGCGGTGGGTGTCGCGACCTCGTTCCACCAGCCGTCCGACGTGGTGCGCATCGACTTGCGCCGGAACGGCAACCTGACGCAGCTCACGCGCGTTAATGAAACGCTGCTCAGCGGGGTCCGGCTCGGCGAGGTCGAGGAGGTCTGGTACATCTCCAGCGGCGGCGCGCGCGTGCAGGGATGGATCGTCAAGCCACCCCGCTTCGATGCGTCGCGCAGGTACCCGCTGATCATGGAGATCCACGGCGGTCCGCACGCGATGTACAACGTGGGCTTCAACCCGATGTTCCAGAACTTCGCCGCGCACGATTACGTGGTGATCTACACCAACCCGCGCGGCAGCACCGGCTACGGCTCGGACTTCGGCAACGCGATCCAGTACGCCTATCCGAGCGTGGACCACGACGACCTGATGGCGGGTGTGGACGAAGTGGTCGGCCGCGGCTACATCGACACGGACCGCATATTCGTCGGCGGGTGCAGCGGCGGCGGCGTACTGTCGAGCTGGGCGATCGCCCACACGGATCGCTTCGCGGCGGCCGCGGTGCGCTGCCCCGTAACCAACTGGCTGAGCATGGCCGGGCAGACGGATATCCCGCTCTTCACCTTCAACTTCTTCGAAAAGCCGTTCTGGGAAGACGCGGAGCGGTGGCTGCACCAGTCGCCGCTGATGCATGTGGGCCGCGTTAACACCCCGACGTTGCTGATGACCGGCGAGATGGACCTACGCACCCCGATGTCGCAAACGGAAGAGTACTTCGCGGCGCTGAAGATGCGCGGCGTGCCCGCGGAGCTGCTGCGCTTCGAGGGCGAGTACCATGGCACGGGCTCCAAGCCGTCCAACTGGATGCGCACGCAGCTCTACATGATGAGCTGGTACGAACGCCACGGGAACGCGCGGGCGGCGGGTGCGGCGGTGGCGCGGACGGGGGGCGGCGGCGCGAACTGAGCCCGGCCGATGAAGCTGCCCTTCGCGGAACAGGCGATCGTACCGGCAGGTAAGATCACTCACTATCTGCTCGACATCGATCACGCGGAAGGTGGTCCGAAAGCCGCGTACTTTCTCGGTCCGGGCTGCACGCTGGACGATCCGAAGCAGTTCCAGGACGATCTGCTCCTGCTGGGTAGAACCAGCGAGATGAAGGAACTGCTGACTTCCTTCGGTCCGAAGTATGTGGGGTCCGGTTCCGTGGTCGCCCTTAACAGGCGGGTAGCGGAGGTGACCACGGTCTGGATTCTGCGCGATGGTTCTCCACCTCCGCGCTTCGTCACTGCTTATCCTGCGTAGACACAACGATGAGTCGTTCTGTTATGGAGGAACTCGATCTTGCCGCGTTGCGAGTCGATCTCCCTACTCACGGGTTAATCGTGGGGGATGTGGGTACCATCGTGTTCGTGCATGGGGATCACGAAGCCTACGAGGTGGAGTTCGTCCGAGCGGACGGCCGCACCATCGCTCTGGAGACCCTGTACGCTGATCAGGTCCAGCCGATCCGCGGGATGCGAATCCTGCACGCCCGAGAGCTGCCCGCGACCGGAAGCGCATCGTAACGGAGGCTGGGGCGGCTTCCTATTACCGCCCCGGCTCCAACACCCTCAGCACCGGAAACTCCCCGCCGGCGCGCAGCGGCGCCGCGAACTTCGGGCGCCCCGGGTTCGCGTCCTCCGCGGGGGCGCTCCACGTCGCGAAGCCGTCGTCGCTTTCGGGCTCCAACAGGTACATCGCGACCACGGCGAGCGGCTGCTCCATCGGCACGAGATACGAGCCCGCGGGAATCATCCGCTCCGCCGCTTACCACCGCCGCGCCAGCTCCAGCGTCTGGCGTACCGCGTCCTCCGCGCTGCCGCCGTTGCGGACGGGCGATTGGTCCACGACTCCGAGCTTCAATCGCGGCATGCGCTTCCTCCTGATTTACGGGGGTTTCGGGATTCCGGCACGCGCGTTGCCGTTCGTATCCTGTCTCTTTGTTCAACAGCATTCAGCAGGGGAGATATCCATGAAGATCGGACTGAAGCCACTGAAAGAGCAAGTCGTCGTGATCACCGGTGCGTCCAGCGGGATCGGGCTGGCCACGGCGAAGCTGGCCGCCAAGCGAGGCGCGCGCGTGGTGCTTGCGTCACGGAGCCGGCCGGATCTGCGCCGCGCCGTGAAGGAGATCCAGAAGGAGGGAGGGGAGGCGACGTACGTGGTGGCGGACGTATCGGATGCGTCCGACGTGCAGCACATCGCCGACGTAGCGATCCGCGAGTTCGGCGGGTTCGACACCTGGGTGAACAACGCCGGCGTCTCGATTTACGGGCGGATGGAGAAGGTGCCGGTCCGCGACGCGCGCCAGCTCTTCGAGGTCAATTACTGGGGCGTGGTGAACGGCTGCACGGCGGCCGTGCCGCACCTGCGGCGGCGCGGGGGTGCGATCATCAACATCGGCAGCGTGCTCTCCGACCGCGCGGTTCCTCTGCAGGGCCACTACTCGGCGAGCAAGCACGCGGTCAAGGGGTACACCGACGCGCTCCGGATGGAGTTGGAGGAGGCCGGTGCGCCGATCTCCGTGACGCTGGTCAAGCCGGCGGCGATCGACACTCCGTACACCGAGCACGCCCGCAACTACATGGACG
>JACDHR010000589.1 GCA_013820915.1 Gemmatimonadota bacterium | reverse complement strand
TGGCGGCGATGCCCGACGGCAGCTTCTGGATCGCGGACGAGTACGGGCCGCAGCTCGTACATCTGGACGCCGGGGGCCGGATACGCGAGCGCATTGGACCATGGACAGTGCCGCGCGCGCTGCCGGCGGTGCTGGCGACGCGGCGGCCGAATCGCGGCCTCGAGGCCCTCGCGCTGCTCCCGGACGGTGCAACGCTCGCAGGCATTACGCAGTCATCGCTGGACAACCCTTCAGCCGGCGTGCGGGGCAGCTCCGCCGTCTCGCGCATCCTCCTCTTCGACACACGCAGCGGATCGAGTCGTCAGTACCTCTACCCGCAGGAGGCGCCGGGGCTGTCGAACAGCGCGATCTGCGCCCTCAGCCAGGCCGCGCTTCTGGTGATCGAGCACGACGCACGTTATCCGAGTGACACGCGGAACCCGTCAACAATCCAGCGGGTGTATAGAGTGGAGCTGCGGGATGCCACCGACGTGAGCGATCCGGAGAACGACCCGCACGGCCAGCGGGTGGAGGGTCGCACCCTCGAGCAGCTTTCGAGTGACGAGCTGATCGCCGCCGGCATTCGCACGGCCACGAAGGAGCTGGTGCTCGATCTGCGCGCGCTCGGTTACCCGCATAACAAGCCGGAGGGGCTCGCGTTGATCGGCGACCGCACGCTGGTGATCCTGAATGACGACGACTTCGGCATCGAGAGCGATGACCG
This sequence comes from Gemmatimonadota bacterium, assembly GCA_013820915.1. Classification (GTDB taxonomy): domain Bacteria; phylum Gemmatimonadota; class Gemmatimonadetes; order Longimicrobiales; family Longimicrobiaceae; genus JACDHR01. The sequence continues at coordinate 1,688 of JACDHR010000589.1, read as the reverse complement.
CGGCGGGATCGTGCCCAAGATTCTCCCCGCGACCGGCGAGCGGGATCGTAACACCCTCTGGTTCGTCACGCTCTCTGCGCCTCTGACCTAACGACGTACTCGAGACCAGAATGCACGCTCCATCCTTCCGCTGGCGGGATCAGGTCCGCGCCGCGCTGCTGCATGGCGCGATCGCTCTCGTGCTGGCGCTGCTCGCCTCCGCCGCGAGCGCGCAGGCACCCACTTCAGTCCTGGTCTCCTGGTCGCCGGAGTGGCCGGTGCAGGGCACGATTTTCACCCTGCGCGTCGCCGCCGACGTTCCCCTGGGATCGCTCACCGGCACCGCCGCGGAGGAGCCGCTGCACTTCCTCGGCGACGAGAGCGGCGGCTATTCTGCACTGGCGGCCGTGCCGATAGACACGAAGGGCGAGCTGATCGTGCCATTGAGAATCGAGCGGATCGACGGCGGCAGCGAGACGCTCGAGCTGCGGATCCCGGTCGCGCCCGGAGCGTACCGCATGGAGAAGCTCACGGTGGCGCCCCGCTTCGGACAGCAGCCTGATGCCGCGCTCGCCGCGCGTATCGCCGCGGAAGCGGAACGCGCCCGCGAGGTCTCGCGTCGCTCGCATGAGACTCCGCGCCTCTGGGAGGGCGAGTTCCTCCGCCCCCGCGCGGGGCGGATCACCAGCGGCTTCGGCAACGGGCGCGAGTTCAACGGTCAGGTGCAGAGCCGCCACATGGGTACCGACTTCGCGGGCGCCGTGGGCGAGCCGGTTCACGCTGCCGCCCGCGGTCGGGTGGCGCTGGTGGACAGCTTCTATCTCGGCGGCAACGTCGTTTACCTCGACCACGGCGCCGGCCTGGTGACCGCGTACCTGCATCTGAGCCGCGCCGAGGTAGCCCCGGGCGAGATCGTCGAGGCGGGGCAGCTGATCGGCCGCGTCGGCGCCACCGGCCGCGTCACCGGCCCGCACCTCCACTGGATCGTCCGCTACGGCTCCATCACCGTGGATCCCCTGAGCCTGCTGCAGCTCGCGCCCACCGCCCTCGCCCGCTAAAACCCGCGCGCCGCTCTTCGGGATGGCAGACGCCTTGCAGCTTTCCACGACATCGCGCGGGACCGCCAGCCCATCCACAGGAGTCCGTGAGCATGCCGCCCTTCGACAAGCACCCCGAGCTGATCGTCTGGACGGAGGAGCCCTTCAACGCCGAGCCGCCTCCTGAGCTGCTACGGCGACAGTGGTTGACGCCGAGAGAGCTGTTCTTCGCGCGCAACCACGCGCCCGTCCCGGAGATCGAGCCGGCAAGCTACCGACTTGAGATTGGTGGTATGGTGGAGAAGCCGCTCTCGCTCTTGCTGCGCGAGCTGCGGGAGCGCTTTCCGCGCCGCTCAGTCACCGCGGTGCTGCAGTGCGCGGGCAACCGGCGCGACGAGCTGATGGCGGCGGCGCCCATTCCCGGCGAGGTGCCGTGGAGAGCAGGGGCGATTGGTAACGCCGAGTGGACGGGAGCACCCCTGCGCGAGGTGCTCCGTGCGGCGGGGACCGATGCGGGCGCTGCGCACGTCGCCTTTGTCGGCCTGGACGAGGTGCGGAAGAATGACCGCACCTTCGGCTTCGGTGGCTCCATCCCGATGGCGAAGGCGATGGCGGAGGAGGTGCTGCTCGCCTACGAGATGAATGGCGAACCCCTGCCGCCGGAGCACGGTT
>JACDHR010000588.1 GCA_013820915.1 Gemmatimonadota bacterium | reverse complement strand
CCGCCCGCTGCAGGACGTCTTCGCCGTGCAGAACGAGATCGCGCAGGAGATCGCGCGTGCTCTGCGGGTGAGTCTCAGCGCGGGTGAGCGTGCGCGGATCGAGCGGCGCCCAACGACCAATCCGCTTGCCCATGATTACGTGCTCCGTGCGCGGCACCTCCTGCAGCTCCCGGATCCTCGGACGAACGAGGCGGCGCTGAAGCTTATCGGAGAGGCACTCGTGCTCGACCCCACCTATGCGGATGCGTTCGTGGCTCGCTCCGATGCTCTCCTAAGCCGCTACTGGCCTCGAGGAGAGGCAGCCTGGCTCGATTCAGCCGTCGTCGCCGCTCGCCACGCGATTTCTCTTGATCCAGGATTCGCCCCCGCCTATGCCGCGCTGGGCAAGGCGCTCAACATACGAGGAGACCGGGAGGCAGCGCTCGAGGCGCATCGCCGCGCAGTGGCGCTCAATCCGAACCTCTCGGGCGGTTTGGCCAATCTGTACGAGTACGACTATGGCCGCCTCGACGAGGCCGCGCGTTTGTGGGAGCGCGAACTCGAAACCGATCCCACCAACGCCATCACGATCTATATGGCCGGGCGAAACTACCAGCACCTGGGCATGACCGAGCGGGCACGCGCCCTGTTCGACCGCGCGATGAAGGTGCAGCCGGGCTTCCCCTGGATTGAGATGGACTTCAGCATGACCTACATCATCGAGGGGCGGCCACAGGAGGCCCGAGCCGAGATCCAGCGGATGCTGATGGAGAGAGAGCACCCGGACGCCCTGCTCTGGGCAGGGCAGATCGCCGCCGCGCTGGGAGACCTGTCCGCCGCTCGGCGTTATTTCGAACAGGGATTCCCGGAGGCGAGCACGGTCTGGTGGAAGGAGCAGGCCGGAATCACCCTCGCCTGGCTTCTCCAGCAGTCGGGCGACGCCGAGCGGGCTCACCATGTTCTCCAGGAGGCCTCCGATCGCTTCGAGGTTCGGCGGCGCGGTCACCCGTGGAGACCGGAAGACCATGTCGAGTCCGCCCGTATCCGGATAGTGGCTGGTGATCGTGAGGGGGCGATTCAGGCACTGCAGGTAGCGGTGCAATCCGGCTGGCGCCTCTACTACGCTGATCCGTTCGGAGGAAATGACCCGATCCTGGGCTCGCTTCAGGGAGATCCCCGCTACGACCGCCTCATGGCCGAGGTGAAGGCGGACATAGCCCGCATGCGTGCCCGGGTGGTGCGCGAGGGTTGGTGAAAAGGCCATTCCCCGTCAGCGCCCGCCCAGCGCGGCCGCGATCTCCTCCCGCACCCACCCATCCTCCTCCACCTCCGCCCTCCCCTGCAGCGCCGCGATGGCCTCCGGCGTGCCAATCCGCCCCAGCGCCCACGCGGCGTGCCCGCGGATCAGCGGCTCCTCGTCCTGCAGCGCAGTAGTCAGCACCGGCACCGCCTCTGGGCTCCTCCAGTTCCCCAGCGCCACCGCCACGTTTCGCAGCAGCCCGCGCCGCTTGGTGCGCTTCACCGGGGAGTCCTTGAAGCGTCGCGAGAACTCCTCCTGCGTCAACTCCATCAGCTCGATCAGTTTGGCGCCGTGCACCCCCTGGCGGGGCCAGAAGGCACTCTCGTCGGTCAGCTGAACGAACTTCGTCGCGTTGTGCGGGCAGACCTCCTGGCAGATGTCGCAGCCGTAGATGCGGTTGCCCATGAGCGGCCGCAGCTCGCGGGGGATCGGCCCCCTGAGTTCGATGGTGAGATAGGAGATGCAGCGGCGCGCGTCCATCACCGGTGCCCCGCTCTCGTCCCGCCCCAGTAGCGCACCTGTGGGACAGTGATCCAGGCAGCTGGAGCAGGTGCCGCAGTGGTCGCGCTCGAAGGACGCGTCGTACTCCAGCTCGACATCCAGCAGGATCACGCCCAGGAAGAAGTACGATCCTTTCTGCGGTTGGATGAGCATGGTGTTCCTTCCGGACCACCCCAGCCCGGCTCGCACCGCGAGCTCGCGCTCCAGCAAAGGCCCGGTATCCAGGTAGGCGCGTCCGCCGACCGGCACCAGCTCCTCGTTGATCCACGCCTGCAGCTCGATCAGGCGCGGCTTGAGGATCTCGTGATAGTCGTCGTTGCGGGCGTAGCGGGCGAAGACGCCGCGGGCGGGATCCTCGCTCGCCGGCCAGTCCTCGTGCTCCGGATAGTAGTTTCTCGCTACCACGATCGCGGAGCGTGCGCCCGGGACGACGAGCGTGAGGTCCTGGCGCTTGGCGACGGCGTCCTCACGCGCGAGGTAGCCCATCTCGCCATGGTAGCCTGCCTCCACCCAGCGGGCGTACGCCGGCCCATGCGCGCTCGGGTGCACGGGCGCGATGCCCACGGCGTCGAAGCCGAGGGCGAGCGCGCGCTCGCGGATGCGAGCCGAAAGTTG
>JACDHR010000587.1 GCA_013820915.1 Gemmatimonadota bacterium | reverse complement strand
CGGAGCTCTCCGGCGTGCTGGGGGTGCCCACGGGCACGGTCAAAAGCCGGCTCTTCCGCGGACGGCGGATGCTGCAGCAGGCCCTTTACGAATACGCGCTGGAGATGGGATACGTGCGACAGAAGGAGCGCGAATGAATCGGCCCGAGATGATTCCGTGCGATCACGTTATCGCCAAGCTGTGGGAGTACATCGACGGCGAGCTGAACGAGGAGAGCGCCGCCAAGGTGCGCGCACACCTCGACATCTGCTCGCGCTGCTTCCCGCAGTACGACTTCCAGCGGGCCTTCAAGGAGTTCACCCGCCGCAGCGCGCAGAAACCGATGCCGCCCGAGCTGCGCCGGCGCGTCTTCGAGGCGATCATCGCCGAGGAGGCGGGAGAGCCGCTGCCAGGCGCCGCGCCCGCCAGCCTGCTCAGCCGCTTCCGCGCCGGGGCAGCACGGTTGTTCGGGCGGAACGGTAATTGACCCGACCGGGCTGGCCGCGGGTCAGTACCGGTAGCCGGCGACCTCCTCGGGCGAGAAGTCCGCGCCAAGTCCCATCGCGATCCGGTTCACGAAGTTGAAGTATGCCGTGATCATGTTCACGTTGAGAATCTCGGCGTCCGAAAGCCCCTCCGCGCGCATGGCCAGGATGTTACGCTCGGTCACACAGCCAGGATCGCGAGTCAGCGCCACCGCATAGTCGGCCACCGCTCGCTCGCGTGCCGAGAGTTCCACTTTTGTATAGTCGTGGATGGCTGCCCGCACCCGCGTCTCATCCTTCCAGTACGCCTGAAGCGCGGTGGCGTGGTGGCTGACGCAGTACTCGCATTCATTCGACGCGGATACGACCACCGCGATCAGCTCCCGCTCGGCACGAGTCAGACCTGAGCGGTCGAAGAGCAGCGCCATGTAGAGATCGAGGTGCGCCGCCATCGCCTTCGGATTGAGACTCTGTACCTGCATTATGTTGGATAGCTTGCCTCGTGCACCCTTGATCCGCTCGTAAACGGATTTCAACTCGTCGCTCGCCTCGCTCTCGCCGACGACCTCGATCCACGTCATTGCCGCTCCCGTTCTTCGTTCTGGTTTCTTGCCTCCACAGGATGGTACCATGAGGGTGCTCATCTCGACAGAAATCGATACGATCTGATCTGGCAGCGTGGATGCTGCCTCTTTGTGGCAGTTTAGCTCTTGAGGTTGCTACAGGTCGATCAGCGAATCGGCCGACCTGGGATCGCATCGCACGCGCTCTCCGCGGTGAACACCGCGGGATCGCTCCGAGGGCCGTGACCCCGATCGCAGGGCTCCGGCGCACAGCTGCGCCAGAGCCCCGGCCGGAACTACATCACGGGTGCATTGGCGGTGGCGGAGTAGAAACCACGTCCGCCGGTGCCCGGTCGATCGACTGTCCAGCATGGGAGCCATTGTCGTTCATGGGCGCCGAATGATCGGCGGACGCGCTCCCCGGCCGGAGCAGCCGAGCCCAGCCCGACCTGCCGGCCAGCACGTTGAACAGGCGCCCGCCGCCGCAATAGGCCAGTACGATACCCGCAGCGAAGAACGCATACTCACGCTTGACGGCGTTCATGTTCGCGACCAGCGAGCGACCCAGGTCGAAGTTGCTGATGATGAACCAGCCCATGATCAGAACGGTCGCCACGCCTGCCGCGCGCACGCCGACGTTCAGGATCAGCGCCAGCGCGACGATCAGGATCAACAGAGCTGGCATTCCGAAGGTCTGGATGTGGCCGTAGCCGTGAAATGCCCCACCGACCAGGAGGGGGAGCGCCACTGACAGCCGTAGCAGCAGTCCGAGCGCGTCCCAGTTCAGCGTGCGGCGTGTGGCAGCCGGGCCGATCCAGCGCTCGTCCACGCTGTAGCTGCCCGACCCGATGATGAACAGTGTGAAGAAGAGCCCCGACAGCCCGATGTCACGGATCAGCACCAGCAGCGCCGGTGTGTGATGTGTAGCGGCTACGGGGTCCACGCCCGCGGCCGTTGCGACGGGAAGCGCTGCCACGAAGCTCCAGAACAGGAGGCCCCAGACCAGCGCGAGGGGTCGGACGAGCACCCCGGCGATCAGGAGCGCCCCCGCGACGAACTCGAAGGCGGACAGCGAGGTGAGGAACAGCCAGGGTGTCAGCACGCCACCCAGCGGCCCCTCGAAGAGGTATTGATCGAAGAACGTGTTCACATAGCCCAGCGGGCCCCAGTACATCTCGAGAATCGCGCCCCGCCGGGCCGGATCGAGCAGCTGGGAGAGCTTGCTCAACCCCCCGGAGACCATGACCAGACCCAGTCCTGCACGCAGCAGCAGTGCGATGGTTGCGGGCCGGATGGAACGGGCCCACCATGATGCCTCGCGCTCCGCGATCGCGGGCGCGGGCACACGTGTGTGTACCTGCATTGTTGTACC
>JACDHR010000586.1 GCA_013820915.1 Gemmatimonadota bacterium | reverse complement strand
GCCCACCGGGGGCCGCTTCATGCAGGGTGCGCCCCCGTTCGCGGTCGAGGTCCGCAGCGAGGGTGATTACGGCGTGCGCGCGGAGCGGGAGATCCAGGCCAAGCGCGCCGACTATTTCGCCGCCGGCCCGCGGGTGGTGTGGGACGTGGGCGTGCTGCGCGCTGAGGAGATCCGGGTGTACCGCGCCGAATCGCCCGACACGCCCGTGATCTACGCGCGCGACGAGACGGCGGAAGCCGAGCCGGCGGTGCCGAGGTGGCAGTTTCCGGTGAACGAGCTGTTCGCCTGAAAAAACGCACATCGGAATGACGGAATGCCCCCGCGGTCATTAGCTGCCGGGGCATTCCGAGTTTCCGGAGCAGAAATCGCGTAGCGGGTCTTCAATCCGGCGTTGCGTGGTTCCGAGCTTCCCTCTGCTCCATGAGCGCGTGGCCCGCGGAGCCGGCTCTTTGTCACCGAATCACTGTCATCGAACCATCTGGATGAGCACCGTATGAATCGACGCGATTTTCTCCTCTGGACGGCAGCTGCGGGGGCGACTCTCGGGGTTGCCCGATGGGTTCTCCCCACATCGGGGGCTGCCGCCACGCTGGCCGCGCGGCCTGATGGGCTCTCGGGCCCGCGTCCGTCGCACCACGACCCGAACGGCGGCTTTCGCAACCCGTGGCCCACTGCCGATACACGGGAGGAAGGCGGTTTCTGGCGGTGGCAGCGGGAGCGGCGCCAGAAGGAGTTGGCTCCCAATCCGCCGCCGGAGGCGCTGCCCGCCGCCGATCCGAACATCGCGTACCCTCGCGCGGGTGCCGACGAGCTGCGCATCACCTGGGTGGGCCACGCCACCTTCCTCATACAGGTAGGCGGCGTGAACCTGCTCACCGACCCGCACTGGAGCCACCGCGCCTCCCCGGTGCAGTTCGCCGGCCCGGCGCGGTTCACTCCACCGGGCGTCGCGTGGGATCGGCTCCCCACCATCGATGCGGTGCTTCTGTCCCACAACCACTACGACCATCTGGACGATGGAACCGTGCGCCGCCTGCGCCGCACGCTCGGGGACGAGGTGCGGTGGTTCACACCGCTGGAGTACCGCGGCTGGTTCCGCAGTCGCGGTGTACAAAATGTCACCGAGCTGGATTGGTGGCAGCAGACGACGCTCGACGGCCCGGCGGGCCCGCTGCGGATCGTCGCGCTGCCGTGTCAGCACTGGACGTCGCGCACGCCGTGGAATCGGCAGGAGCAGCTCTGGGCCTCGTGGGCGGTGATCGCGCCGAACGGGCAGTCGGTCTACTTCGGCGGGGACAGCGGCTACTTTCCGGGGTACCCGGAGATCCCGGAGCGCGTCGGCACGTTCGACGCGCTGCTGCTCCCGATCGGTGCCTACGAGCCGCGCTGGTTCATGCGCCCCGTGCACATGAACCCCGAGGAGGCGCTGCGGACGTATCAGGATCTCGGCGGCACCGGCACTCTGCTCGGCATGCACTGGGGTACCTGGCGCCTCACCGACGAAGATCCGCTCGAGCCGCCGCTTCGCATGCGAGATGTCTGGGATGCGGTCGGGCTTCCGCCGAATCAGCTGCAGATCCCGCGGCACGGGGAAACCTGGATCCACACGTGATCCCGTGCCCGTACAAGGGGGTTCACAAGCGGTGCCGGACGAGGCAGTGTGTTGACACGATCATGGAGGGCCACTAGCATGTAAATATAGTCGTGCCAAGTAGCTGGGCTGCCGCGCAGCCGCATCGCCCTTCTCCGGACGCAGGATGAACCGCGCCGGGCCTCGGCTCCAGGCTGCGTCCCGACACGCTCCGAATGCCGCAATGCGCCGTCTCCCGCTCTTCCCGCTGCCTGTCGTGCTCTTCCCGGGTGCGACCATGCCGCTGCACATCTTCGAGCCGCGCTACCGGCAGATGATGGCGCACTGCCTGGAGCGCGACAGGCGTTTCGGGCTGGTCTTCCACGACCCGGACCGCGCCGGCTCCTTCTGCGCCGACGGCCAGATCGGCTGCACCGCGGAGATCCTGAAGTTTCAGCCGATCCCCGACGGCCGCTCGCTGGTCCTGGTGCGCGGTGGCGAACGCTTCCGCGTGGAAGACGGTATCGAGTCCGAGGCGCTGTACTATGAGGGGCTGGTAGAGGATTACGCAGATCAGGCATCAGACCGTTCCGAGCTCCTGAGCCAACGGCGCGACGTAGCCGCGCTCTTTGGGCAGGTGGTCGATCAGCTCGCGGACGCACCGCCCGACCTGCCGCCGATCGATACGGCGCGGGAGGCCTCGTTCCAGATCGCGCAGTGGGTGCGCGTCGACGCCTGGTGGCAGCACGAACTGCTCTCGCTCCGCTCCGAGGCCGTGCGGCTGGAGCGCATCCATGTGCTACTCAGCTCCGTGCTCGAACAGGTCGATGAG
>JACDHR010000179.1 GCA_013820915.1 Gemmatimonadota bacterium | reverse complement strand
GGACGCGGGCGCCGCCAGGAAAAGCGTCAGCGCAACCACCGACAAACGAAGGACAACGGATCGCATCGTACTACCTCCTGTGGATGGAACGATCGAGAGGATCACGGTTGGGCTGGGGACGCGAGTAAAGGACATGATCTTAGGGCTCAATGCTCGCGACACCGTCGCGAATTGAGCAGTGAGTGTCCGTGATTCGGCAGATGACTCTCAGAACAGCTTCCGGATTCTCATCACCAAACCACGCGGTGACGGTGCGCTGGGCGAGCACACTATCGGCGATCGTGACCCGCATACCGTAGCGATCCTCAATTTCGAGAGCGACCTGGCGGAGCGGCGTGTTTTCGAAGGCGAGGAACGATCCCATCCAGTCCAGCAGCGGCCGGATATCCTCGGGACGGGAAACCTCGGGCGGACGTCCCCTGAAGGCGCGGGTTACCTCGCCCGCACCGACCTCGACGCGGTGATCGGCGGCACCGACCTCAACCTTCCCCTCCACGACCACCACGCGGAGGCCGGTGGAGTTCACGTCGACCTCGAAGCGAGTTCCCAGGACCAGCGCCTCGCCGGCGCGGGTCCGGACGGTGAAGGGCGCGCGTTCGTTTGATGTCACGGCGAAGAAGGCTTTGCCATCCAACCAGACCTCGCGCCGATCTGCCCTCTCTTCTACCCGGAGACGAGTCGAGGGGGCGAGACGGACCACGGTACCGTCCGAGAGTTTCGCGGTTGCCAATTCGTTGGGACCGGTCACGAACTCTGCCGCACGAAGAAGGGTCGGCTCGACCTGCAGACCGGGTCGGATCTCACTGACCAGTAGCCCGATCACGAGCGCTGCGGCCACCGCCGCCACCTGGCGAAGGCGGGATGCTATGGGCTTCCGTCGGCGCGAAGCTGTCTCGGCTTCCGACACGATCTCGGCTGCCCGCGGTCGAGCCTCCGCGCCGCCTTCGGAGACGACAGCGGTGGCTCGCCAGACTGCTTCCACCTCCCGATAGCACCGCTCGTTCTCGGGAGTGACGCGACGCCACTCCCGAAGCTCCTCCTCCTCCCGAGAGGTCGCCCGTTGTTGCAGCGAACGTATGATCAGTTTGTTCACGTAATTAAAACCGTAGCAGGTGAGTTCGTGTGGTGCTTCACCGTAGAACACCTGAGCGGCGGATGTCTACTATCCACCGCTCACGAAAGGAGTGAAGCGGCGCAGCGCGGCGAACCGCGCGGGGGTCTCAGCCAGTGTCTTCGCGGCCCGGAAGCACACGCAGGTGGGGGCGGTCGGGGCAGGGGAGGAACGGAGCCAGCCGCGTGCGTAGAGCCGAGAGCGCCGCGCTCATATGATTGGCGACAGTCTGCGGAGAGATTCCGAGCGTTTCCGCGACTTCGCCGTAGCTAAAGCCGTGAAAGCGAATCAGCGTGAAGACCTCCCGGCGACGGGGAGGGAGCTGCTCCAGCGCCTCGCGCACTGCATCGGCGAGTTCACCGCCTTCCGTCATCTCGAGCGGTGTTGGCGGGCGCTTGATCTCACGGCGAAGTACGCGTTCGTGCCACCGGGCGCGGACTCGCTGTGCCCGCCGCTCGTTCAGTAGGTGATTACGGAGAATGCGGTAGAGATAGCCCTGCAACGATCCGGTCGGAGTCCACTCACCACGTCCTTTCCAGAGCCGAACGAAGGCCTCCTGGGCAGCGTCCTCGGCGGCATCGCGGCTATGGAGGAAGCCCTGAGCGTATCGGACGAGAGGCGCCCAGTAGCGCGTGAGCGCCTCGTCTAGAGCGGTGTGGTCACCGGACTGGATCCGGCGCATGAGATCCGTCTCGTCGGGCTTTCCGTCTGCGGAGCCACCGGGAAAGTGAAGAGTGGCCATGGATGTGTATGGCTCCGCGTGGGAGAGTGGAGAGGAAAGTACTGAAGATCACAAAACGATCGTAGCCCTCTATATTCGCATGCGTCGGGCGTTCCCGAACCCTCATGTCGATAATTCCTCGACGGTATGTCTCTTGTCGCCATCACTGTTGCATCGGGTCATTCCTCCAACCGCACCCCGCGCCGGCAACATCGCCTCGGCGACCGTGAAACACCTGATCAGCGCGATCTGCTCGGGTGTGTCACTTCTCACGAGCATGATCCAGTGTTTCTCACGACCATGATCCACCCCTCGGAGACCGACTTGGATTATGGTATCGATTCGTTCATCGCGCTACCCCGTTTGTCTGGCGGGGTGTGGAGAGGGAGTTTGACCGCGGTGTTGGCGGCTCCGGTAGCGCGGCCCGTCGATGATGACCTGGTATCCATTGTGGGCGAGGCGGTCGAGCGCGCTCTGCGCGAGGATCGGGTCGTCGAAGAGGGGGATCCACTCCTCGATGGTGCGGTTGGAGGTCACGATGGTCGAGGCTCTCTTGTGCCGTTCGATGATGACTTCGTAGAAATCGGGGAGTGTGCATATATTTCTGTAGTTTGGCAGACTGAGTGGCAGGAGGGTTTTCCACGCGCTCAAGAGGAGAGCACCTTGGTGCAGCTCCCCGCAGCAGCGTGTGGGAAACCCGGCCGGCAGGCGGCAGAGATGCACTTGCGGCAGCAAGAAAGGCCGCCGTACTCTCTTCTGGAGGCTCTGTTCACCGGCGGGTTGCCGCCCGCCACAGCCGGAGGAGAGACACGATGACCTTGTCCAGGGAAGCTACAGGCGTGCCGGGCCGCGAGCAAGCACCAGAGGAGCGAGAAGGCGCTGGTGCTCGCGCTGGTCGAAATGTACATCCAGGGTGTCTCGACGCGGAAGGTGCGGAAGGTGGTTGAGCAGCTCTGCGGCACACTGATCTCGGCCAGCCAGGTCAGTGTGCTGGTCAAGAAGCTCGATGCCGAGTTGGAAGCGTGGCGCAGGCGGAGTCTGGCCGGTGTGCGCTACCCGTACCTGATCATCGATGCCCAACACGAGAAGGTGCGTCGTGAGGGGCGCGTGATCTCCACTGCGGTGCTCGGAGTGATCGGCATCCGCGAGGACGGGTACCGGGAGCGACTCGGCGTCTGGCCGGGACCGAGCGAGAGCCGCGAGAAGCTGGGTGCGGGTCTTCCGCGACCTGGTTCAGCGGGGGCTGGAAGGCGTGGAGTACGCGGTCAGCGATGAACACGCCGGACTGGTGCAGGCCCTTGGCCTCTACTTCCCCGAGGCGGCGCACCAGAGATACCAGGTGCATTACCTGCGCAACGCGCTCTCCTACGTGAGCACCGACGCGTTGAGCGGGGAAGTGCTCACCGGGCTGAGGGATGTCTGGGCGGCACCGGAGCGCGAGGAAGCCGAGAGCCGAGTGGCAAAGCTGATTGACGCCTTGAGGGGCAAAACCCCGAAGCTGGCCGAGAGGATGGAGGAGAGCGTGCAGGAGACGCTGAGCTGCTTTATTCTGCCAGCCGGCACCCATCGCACGCGGCTCCGGAGCACCAACAGCATTGAGCATGATCACGCGGAGATCCGGCGGAGAACGCGGGTGGTGCGGATCTTCCCCAACGAGGCGAGTCTGGTGCGGCTCGCCAGCGCGCTAGCGATCGAGTGCAACGAGCAGTGGATGGAGCGGCGCTACCTCACGATGCCCCAAGCATCACCCATGGCCGCCGCGCCGCAGACAAACCCACTCAGGCAGAGCGCCTGAGCCTCGGAGCACCGGAAGAGAAAAACTACAGACAAAGCTGCACTTGACCTCGCAGAACGCGAAGGATTCCGGGTATGACTGGACCCGCTGTCTCCGCTGCCACACCGCTTCTACTACAAACCCAACGTGGTAAAGTAGCTCCAGCCCCGTGGCGTTACTCCTCCCGTATCGCCTCCATGGGGGTACGGCGGAACACCTCGCGGCTGGCCCACACGCCTACCACCGCGGCGAGGAGCGTCACCCCTGCGCCGAGGGCCAGCAGCGGAAGCGGTGGAACAGCGAACGAAACGCGGAAGAGCCACCGCGACAGCGCCCACCCCGCCGCCAGAGCAGCCCCCGCACCGACCACGCTGGCGAGCAACCCGAGCACGAAGTACTCCGTGAGCAGGATCGTGCCGATCTGGCGACGCGTGGCGCCCATCGTCTTGAGGAGCACGCTCTCGCGAATCCGCTGCAGCCGCCCGGTAGCGACGGCACCAAGGAGAACGACGAAGCCGGTCGCGATGCTGAAGCCGGCGAGGAAGCGGATGACCGTGGTGACGCGGCCGACCACTGCATCGAGCGCCGCCTGGACCTGCGTGAGGTCCAGAATCGCGATATTCGGGAATCGCTCCACCAGATCCCGCTGCAGCCGCGCGCGCTCTCCGGGATCGGCGACGCGGGAGAGAAATACCCAGGTGTGCGGCGCACCCTCGAGCCCCGTGGGGTGGAAGACGGCGAAGAAGTTCGGCTCGAAACGCGCCCAGTCCACCTCCCGCAGCGAGGCCACCGTGGCCGTGATCTCCACCCCCTGCACGTCCCAGGTGATGCGGTCGCCGACGCCGACGCCGAGTTCCTCCGCCACTCCCTGTTCCAGCGACACCAGCGACTCGCCGGGCTCCGCCCCGGCATCCCCTGGCGCCCACCAGCGCCCGGCGAGGATCCGCTCGGACCCGACCGTGGTATCGCGATAGGTGGAGCGGTACTCCCGGCGCGCTGCCCAGCCCGATCCCCGCCTCCCTTCCGCACCCTCGCCCTCGGCGAGCTCCGCATCCTCTTCCCACCCGGCGCGGACACGCTCGCCGTTGATCGCGGCGATCCGCATGGGCACGATCGGGGCGCGCTGCAGCACTGCGTGGCCCTGCTCACGGAGAAGCGCGGTGGTCGGCGCCGCCTGGTCTTCCTGCACGTCCCAGAGGAGGAGGTTGGCGCGCGCCTCCTCCGGGCCGGTGCGCAGCGGCTGCAGCAGGTTATGCTGTGCAAGGTAGAGCGTTCCCAGCAGGAACACGCCGAAGCCGAGCGCGAGCACCACGGTGGCCGTCTGGTTGCCCGGGCGATGGAGATTCGCGAGCCCCTGCCGCACGGGGTACGCGATTCCGCTCGTGCGTAGCCGCGCCATTCCTCGTGCCGCCCCGTGCGAGGCGAGCCAGAGCAGCGCCAGCGTCGCCGCGATCCCGCCCGCCACCGCCCCACCCACGCGAAAGCTCCCCACCTGCAGTACGGTGATCAGCAGCAGGCTCGCGGCCAGCACCGACCACGCCGCCCACGTCCACACGTCCCGTCTACCCGGTGCCGGTGCCTCAACCTGGCGACGGAGCACTCCCAGCGGCGATACGCGGCGGGTAGCCAGCAGCGGGAGCAGCGCGAACGCGAGCGCGACCCACACTCCCATCGCGAGGCCGGTGACCACCGCGCGCGGCGCCACGGTGACGCGCACCTCCACCGGCAGCAGCCCCGCAAGCATCCCCGGCAGCAGGAACTGCGCGGCGACCCCCAGCACCACACCCAGCAGCGCCCCGGCCAGCCCCATCGCCGCCGCCTGCACCAGATAGACGGCGAACACCTGTCCGGACGTCGCGCCGAGACAGCGCAGGATCGCCACCGAGTCCGCTTTGCCGGCCATGTAGGCCCGCATCGCGCTCCCCACCCCGATCCCACCCAACAGCAGCGCGAAAACGCCGATCAGGCCGAGGTAGGAGCCGAGCTGGCCGAGCGCTTCGCTCAGCCGCTCCTGCTGCTCCTCGACGGTGCGCGAGCGGACACGCTCGCGCCGTAGCAACGGCCGGTTCTCCACGGCCAGCTGCTCCGCCGCGCCCGCGGCGGGAAGGCGCACGAAGGCGTCGTACTCTACGCGGCTGCCCATGCCGACCAGCCCCGTCTCCTCGATATAGGCCGCCGGAATGTACACGCGCGGCGCGAATGCGGACGCCGCCTCCACATCGCCCGGGAAGCGCTCCAGCGTGCCGAGGATCCGGAACCGCGCCTCTCCGAGCGCGAGATTATCGCCCACCCGCGCGTCCAGCGCGACGAGCAACGCGGGATCCACCAGCACGTTGCGGCTCTCGCCGAGCCGGGGCCACATCCCCTCGGGCGCGGTCTCGATCGTGCCGTAGAATGGGAACCCGCCCTGCACGGCGCGCACCTGCACCAGGCGAGTGCCCCCGGTGCGGGGCGCCAGCGCCATCGAGGCGAAGCTGGTGACCCGCGCCACGGGCACACTGGCCTGCTGGAGCGAGTCGAGCAGCGCTTCCGTACCCTCGCCGAACACTTGGCGGCTGCCGAGCGCGAGGTCCGCGCCGAGGAGCGCCCGCGCCTGCTCGCGCACCCCACCGGCGAGGTTCTCGGAGAACCCCTGCACCGCGACCAGCGCCGCTACACCCAACGATATCGCGGAGAGGAAGAGGAAGAGTCGCCGCCGCGCGAAGCGGCTCTCCCGCCACGCCAGCGCGAACACCGTTCGTGTACCGCTCACGCCGCGGCCTCCGCATCCGTATCGGCAATCAGCGCTCCGTCCGCAACGCGGATCGTGCGCCTTGCCCGCACCGCCACCTCGGGGTCGTGCGTGACCAGCACGAGGGTGGTACCGAGGTCGCGGTTCAGCTCGGCCATCAGCTCGATGATCGAACGCCCGGTGGCGGCATCCAGGTTGCCGGTGGGCTCGTCGGCGAACAATATGCTCGGCTGGTGTACGAAAGCTCTCGCCAGCGCGACGCGCTGCTGCTCGCCGCCGGAAAGCTGCGGGGGGTAGTGCGCCCCGCGCGCGCCGAGGCCCACGCGGGTCAGCAGCGCCTGCGCACGCTCCGGAGCGTCGGCGTCGCCGCGCAGCTCCAGCGGCACCTGGACGTTCTCGCGCGCGGTGAGCGAGGGGATCAGCTGGAACGACTGGAAGACGAAGCCGACTTTGTAGCGGCGCAGCCGCGCCCGCTCGTCTTCGGAGAGCCGCCCCAGTTCGGTGCCGTCCAGATGGACACTCCCCGCGGAGGGTGTATCAAGGCCGGCCATCAGCCCGAGCAGCGTGGTCTTCCCGCTCCCTGACGGCCCGACGATCGCCACGAAATCGCCCTCCGCGATGCGGAAGCTGACGCCGTCGAGCACCGTGAGCGTTCTATCGCCACTACGATAAATTTTCTGGAGATCCTGTACGATGAGCACAATGAAGACAGGTAAGAAGGAACGGAAAATAGGGAGCAGTCCTCGGCGGTCCGCACCCGTGCGACGCGTACGCGCGGGATGGGCACGTGTCCTGGCGCTCTGGGCCGTATCCCTGCTGATGATCGGGTGCGACGGCGCCGAGCGCAACGTCACCCCCGCCCGAGACGGCGCACCCGCTCCGGCGGAACGGAGCAGCGACGTGGTGCTCTTTCTCGGCACCAGCCTCACGGCGGGGTACGGGCTTCCGGGGGAGCAGGCATACCCCGCGCGGATCCAGGAGAAGATCGACTCCGCCGGCCTCCCCTTCCGCGTCGTCAACGCCGGGGTCAGCGGCGAGACCTCCGCGGGCGCGCTGCGCCGCCTGGATTGGCTCCTGCGCCAGCCGTTCGACGTGCTCGTCCTGGAGACCGGCGCGAACGACATGCTGCGAGGTACGCACCCGGACTCGACGCGCGCCAACATCCATGCGATGATCCGGCGGGTGCGCGAGCAGCGCCCCGAGGCGCGGGTCATCCTCGCCGGCATGCTCGCGCTCCCCAACCTGGGCCGCGAGTACGGACAGCGGTTCGAGACTATCTATCGGGATGTCGCCCGCCAGGAGAACGTCACGCTCGTACCCTTCCTGCTCGAAGGGGTTGCGACCGAGCCACGGCTCAACCTCGCGGACGGCATCCACCCCAACGAAGCCGGCCAGCGGCATGTCGCCCGCACGGTGTGGGCCGCGCTGGAGCCGGTGCTGCGGGAGGAGGCCGGACGTTGATGCGCCGCTGACGCCGTGCCCCGCC
>JACDHR010000585.1 GCA_013820915.1 Gemmatimonadota bacterium | reverse complement strand
GATATACGGTACCCATTATTCCTCCGGTCACACCACGGTCTCTCCAGCAGATGCGGCGAGGAGATCGACGAGCGTGGTCCGAAGCGGAACCTGCGGTATCCACCCGAGCTGCCGGATACGTGCCGGATCGCCACAGAGCAGCGGCGTGTCGACCGGCCGAAGTCGGTCCGCGTCCACCTCGACCTGAGCCCCGGTACCGGAGAGCTCTACCAGCTGCCGGACAACCTCCTCCAGCGAGTACGCCTCACCCGAGCAGACGTTGTACGCCCCGCCACTCTGACCCTGTTCGATGAGAAAGCGATACGCGCGCACAACGTCGCGGACGTCGAGCAGATCCCGCCGCGCCTGCAGGTTGCCGACCTGGAGGACGGGCTGCCGCTCGCCACGCCGCATCTCCGCCAGCTGTGCCGCCCAGTTCGCGAGCGCGAACCGCCGTGCCTGCCCGGGGCCGGTATGATTGAAGCTGCGGGCGATGACGACATCGAGACCCGCAGCCGCGACCTCCTGAAGAGCGACCATCTCGCCGGCCGCCTTGGATGCCCCGTAAGGGTTAATCGGATGGAGCGGCCTCGTCTCCCGGATCGGCTGCTCGGCCTCCGGCACGGGGCCGTACACCTCCGCGGAGCTGACGAATAAAACCCTGCCGCCCCCGAGATCCTGCTCGCGGCAGGCGGTGAGCAGCCGAAGCGTTCCCGTCGCATTCACATCCCACGTGCCCAACACATCCGTGAACGCCGCACCCACGGAGCTCTGGGCAGCCAGGTGGAACACGCGTTCGGGGCGAATCTCGCCGAGCACCGCGGCCAAGCCCGCTTCATCGGTCACATCAAAACGCACCCAGCGCACGGCCGCTACCTCGTCCTCACGCAGCACGCCTTCGGAGGGGGGAGCCCCGCCGAGCGTGCCGCCGATTACCTGATGCCCGGCACCGAGCAGCTCTCGGACGAGGTGCTGCCCGACGAACCCGGCCGCCCCGGTGATCAGCGATGTCAACGCGAACTCACACGACCAGCGGCATCGGATGCCGAAGCTGTGCCTCGACCCGCGCGAGATCGGCATCCATCATCATGTGGACGAGACGGGTGAAGCCCACCTCCGGCTCCCAGCCCAGCCCCGCGCGAGCCTTCGCAGAATCACCGATCAGCAGATCCACCTCGGCGGGGCGCATGAAGCGCGGATCCTGCACGACATAATCGCGCCAATCAAGATCCACGTACGAGAACGCTGCCTCCACCAACTCGCGCACGGTGTGCGTCTCCCCCGTGGCCACCACATAATCGTCCGGCGTCTCCTGCTGCAGCATCAGCCACATCGCGCGTACATAGTCGCCGGCGAAGCCCCAATCCCGTTGCGCGTCCATGTTGCCGAGCCGGAGCTCCTTCTGTGTTCCGTGCTTGATGCGGGCCACCGCGTCGGTCACTTTTCGCGTCACGAACTCCAGCCCCCGCCGTGGCGACTCGTGGTTGAACAGGATCCCGCTGGCGGCGAACAGATCGTAGCTCTCGCGGTAGTTTACCGTCGCCCAGTGGCCGTACACCTTCGCCACGCCGTAAGGCGACCGGGGATAGAACGGGGTATCCTCCATCTGCGGCACCGCCTGTACCTTCCCGAACATCTCGCTCGAGGATGCCTGGTAGAACCGAATCGAGGAATCGAAGACCCGAATAGCGTCGAGCAGGCGGGTCACGCCCAGGCCGGTGACATCGCCGGTAAGCACGGCCTGCGTCCAGGAAGTCTGCACAAAGGACTGCGCGGCGAGGTTGTAGACCTCGGCCGGCTTCGCCTCCTCCAGAGCGGAGAGCAGCGACGACTGGTCGGTGAGATCGCCCGAGATGAGCTCGAGCCGATCCTGGATATGCCAGATCCGCTCGAAGTTCACCGTGGAGCTGCGGCGCACAAGACCACAGACGCGGTACCCCTTCTCCAGAAGAAGCTCCGCCAGATAACTACCGTCCTGCCCCGTGATGCCCGTGATCAGTGCGCTTTTCATTGCTCCCACGCTCGAAGTTATCCGGATCCAGCGCCTGTAAATCAAAAAGCCAAGCTACGCTTTCGCGGCGGGGGTGTCAACGCGGGCCCGGGCGGGATTCTTGACCAGCGGTAATCGTAAGCCTATATTGTGTGGTTTCTGTGTTCAACGACTCACCTGGAGATAACTATGGCCGCCACTTGCGCCATTTGCGGCAAAGGGCCGCGTAGCGGTAACAACGTGAGCCACGCCAACAACAAGACCAAGCGGCGCTGGCTTCCGAACCTGCAACCGGTCCGCATCATCACGGAGAACGGCACGCGCAAGCGTATTCGTGCCTGCACGAGCTGCATTTCGGCCGGGAAGATCCGTAAGGCGGGCTGATACGTAGTAGAACGCGAGTCGCGAACACAATACGGAAGAGCGGCCGGTCCTGCAA
>JACDHR010000178.1 GCA_013820915.1 Gemmatimonadota bacterium | reverse complement strand
GCAGGAAGTTCATGATCAGGCTGTACTGGTACCAAACAAGATCGGGCGTGATCGCGATACTCTTTTCCAGGAGGGGCCGTGCTCGCGCGGGCATCCCCAGATGTTGATAGGTGCGCCCCGCCAGCCAAACCGAAAAGCTGTTGTTCGGATCGGCCCGGAGCGCCGGACCCCACCAGCGCGCCGCCTCGTCCAGGCGACCGAAGCTGTAATGGTAGAGGTTCGCCAGCCCGTCGGCGTGGTTGGGGTTGAGCTGGACCGCCTGCAGATGCGCCTCCAGCGCCGCCTCCCGGTCGCCGCGAAAATCGAGTATCCAGCCCAACTGGGCATAGCCTGGGGCAAACTCCGGATCGACCGCGATCGCGCGCCGGGCGGCGACTTCAGAAGAGTCCCACAGCTCCTCCCCGCCGCTAAAGACCACCCGTTGGTGGAAGGCGCGGGCGAGAGCCGCGTAGACATCTGGATACTCCGGGTCCAGCTCGCGGGCACTGCGCAGGAGCGAGAGCGCCGCCGCGGTACTGCTCGGGGTGAAGAGACGGAGATACTCTCTCGCCCGCAGCACATGATCGTGAGCCATCGGGTCGGTTGTGGGTTGCCGCACTAACCGCTCCCGCTCGCCTGAGCTGAGCTCCGCCTGGAGCGCCTGCGCAATCTGCTGGGCGATTTCACTCTGCACGGCAAAGATGTCCTCTAGCGGGCGGTCGTAGCGCTCGGCCCAGAGGTGCGCGTCAGTGCGCGCATCGATCAACTGCGCATTGATCCGCACCCGGTCTCCCGCCCGCTGGACGCTGCCCTCCAGGATGTGCACGACCCCCAACTCGGCGGCGATCTGCTGCAGGGATTTGGCCGTGCCCTTGTACTGCATCACCGAGGTGCGGCTGATCACGCGCAGATCCCCCACGTTGGCGAGAGTAGTGAGGATCTCGTCCGTGATGCCATCCGAGAAGTACTCGTTCTCCCTGCTCTCGCTCAGATTGGCGAACGGCAACACGGCGACGGAGCGGCGGTCCACCACGCCC
Organism: Gemmatimonadota bacterium; assembly: GCA_013820915.1. GTDB lineage: Bacteria > Gemmatimonadota > Gemmatimonadetes > Longimicrobiales > Longimicrobiaceae > JACDHR01. Next base: position 6,836 of record JACDHR010000178.1, on the reverse strand, counting down.
ACACCGCCGACAGGTAGCGGCTCGGTCATCTCCGTCGCCGCACTGCCCGCTGAAGTACCTCCACTGGTGATGGCGAGGCTGCCCGCCACCCCAGCCAGCAGGGCGACACCCCCGACCAGCACCACCCGCCGCGCCACTGTCATCTGCCGCATCCTGCGTAGCTCGTTCGGCCGCACCGCCTCAGGCCCGCCTTCAACCGCTAACACTGTGGAACCGGCAGATACCGCCTCCAGAACCTGCATTGCAGCGGCTGCCGTCGCATAGCGTCCCGCTGGCTCCTTGCAAAGCAGCCTTGCCACCAGCTGCTCAAGTGCGGCGGGGATCTCGCGTCGAAGGGAGGAGAGCGGCACCGGCTCCTGATAGAGGATGCGGTAGGCAGTGGAGAGCTCATGCCCCGCGCCGAAGGGCAGTCGGCCGCTCAGCAGCTCGTAGAGCACCGCGCCCAGGCTCCACAGGTCGCTGCGTCCATCCACCGGCTCGCCCTGAAGCTGCTCCGGGCTCATGTAGGCCACCGTGCCCGCCCGCTCCCCGGAGCGGGTGATGCTGAGGTCGCGCACCTTGGCCAGCCCGAAGTCCAGGATCTTCAACGTCCCCTCGGCGGCGAGCATCAGGTTGCCCGGCTTCAGGTCGCGGTGCACGATGCCCGCCTCGTGGGCCGCGCCTAACCCACGGGCAATCTGCCGCGCCAGCTCGACCGCTTCTTCGATGGGCAGCACACCCAGGCGTGCGAGCCGCTCGCGGAGTGTCTCGCCTCTGTAGCAGGCCATCGCCAGGAAGAGGTGCCCCTCCTCCGTCTCGCCCGCCTCGTAGATGGTGCAGATGTTGGGATGGTCCAGCAGGGACGCGGCTCTCGCTTCTTGGAGGAAGCGCTCCTTGGCGCCGGAATCGAGGCTGTACTGCGGCAGCAGGAACTTGAGCGCCACGGTGCGCCCCAGGCGCAGATCCTGACCGCGGTAGACCACGCCCATTCCCCCGCAACTCAGCACCTCCTGAACGCGGAAGTGCGAGATCTGCCGGCCGCCGAGACCCAGGAGATCCCGCACCGGCGAGACCGCCTCCGTGCTCGCCCGGAGGCTCTCCGATCCCGCTGCGTGGGAGGCATCGGCGCCCTCGGAGAGGGTCCCGGTCAGGCGAGCTACGGCGAGGCCACCTGCGAGGGTGAAGATCGGCGTTTCGAGGAAGGAATCCGCCTGCGCGCTGGCGAGCAGTAGCGCCGCCACCGCCTGGCGCAGCCCCGCGTCGGCGCGGCAGGCGCGCGCGAGAAACGCTTCCCGCTGCGATGGCTCCTGTTCGAGCGCCGCGGCAAAGACCGCGTCGATCTCGTGCCACCGATCCTCGGTCGGTTTCGCCATATGCCCTCGTGTTGAGCCGGTTGCTGCCGCGAACCGGTGCCGCTGCGCTACTCCGCCAGATGGTGGTAGAGATAGGCCTTCGCCCGCGTCCAGTCGCGCTCGACGGTGCGCACCCCTACACCGAGTGCCTCCGCCGTCTCCTCGACCGACATGCCGCCGAAGAAGCGGCATTCCACCACGCGGCCCAGCCGCTCGTCGTGCCGGGAGAGTTCGACGAGCGCCTCCTCGAGCGCCAGTAGATCGGTCTCCGCCTGCTCGTCGCTATCCCCCGGAGCCAGATCCTCCCGCAGCGGCACCCGGATCGCCGCTCCGCCGCGTTTGGCGGTCAGGCGCGCGCGGGCGTAGTCGATCAGGATGTGGCGCATCGCCCTGGAAGAGACAGCGAGAAAATGGGCCCGGTCCCGCCAGCCACCCACCGTCTGGTCCACCAGGGCGAGGTAGGCCTCGTGGACGAGTGCGGTCGTGTTCAGGGTATGTCCGGCACCTTCGCCGCGCAGGTGGCGGTGGGCGAGGGCGCGAAGATCCTCGTATACGAGCGAGAACAGCCGGTCCGCGGCGTACCGGTCGCCGCTCGTGCATTCGGCCAGCAGCCGGGCAATCTGCGGCTCGGTAGCGCTCATGGAGAGGGAGTCAGAGGAGAGCAGGACGCGCGGCACATGTCTCGAGGTGCAGGCACCGCCACTGCGGCGGAGCGCTCCCGCCGCAGTGCCAACTTAAGGTGGGATCCGCCAACCGGCAATGGAGGTGGCGGGATCCAGGCTGCGTTCTCGCTTCTACGAGTGAGGGAGCGCGAGAAGGGAGCGAACCTCACCGGGTCCCTGCACCATCACCCCTGTCAGATGCCACAAGGAGAGAACCATGGGCGCGCAATGTTCCGAACTGAACCAGATCCGCGAGGTGGTCGACCTCTACATCGACGGCGTGCACAACGGCGACGTGGCCTCGCTGCGTCAGGCATTTCACCCCCAGTCCTCGATGTACGGCTACAAGGGGAACGACCTCTTCGTGACCCCGATCCAGGGTCTGTACGACTACGTCAGCGCGACCCCCGCGCCGTCGAAGTCCGGCGAGCCGCACGTCTGCAGTGTCACTCACATTCACCTGTCCGGGAACGCCGCCTCGGTAGAGATGGCGATGGATTCGTACCATGAGCACGACTTCACGGACTACTTCCAGCTTCTGAAGGTGGAGGGCAGGTGGTGGATCGTGAGCAAGACCTTCCACGCGGAGCCACAGGGCCAGTGAGAACCAGTGGTCTCTTGCGAGTCGCGCAAGGGACACTCAGCAGCCGGAATCCTGGCGGGTTACCTCCAGGCGTCTTTTGGACGGAGCATCTGTGCCCAGGGCACTACGCGCGCAGATGTCATCCTACTGTCTCCGACCTCAGCATAGGAACCTGACCATGCGATCCTCTTTCCACTTCCCACGCCTCGCGGCGCTTCTCGGTCTCGCCCTCGCACCGGGCGGGTGCGCCTACATCTGTCCCGATGGTCCTGGCGCTCTAACTCCATCGGGACCGGTCTCGGCCGCAATTGCAATGCGCATTGCGCCGGCTGGCGTGGCGCTGCCCGCGGAGACCTCGCCCACTCACCTCGTGGCGATGGGTTACGACGCCGATTCCGCCGTCGAAGCTCCGTCGCCGGTCTACGTCGAGGCCACGAGCCCGGGAACCGCTACCTGCCGCGCCTGCCTCTTCCCCGGCGGTGGTCACTTCTATACGGGGGAGAATACCCGTGGCGCAGCGCTGCTGGGGGTAGCGGCGGGCTCGCTGATCGCGGGCGCGCTGCTCTCCTCGAGCGGTGGGTCGTGTGAGCCTACGGCGCCGGGCGATGGCTGTGAGTATGATCCCAACACGCACGAATACCGCAGCGGGTCCTCCAACCGCACGCCATTGTATGTGGGCGCGGCGGTCGCCGCCGGCAGCTGGATCTACGGCATTCTCGACGCCCGCAACAGTGCGACGCGGATGAGCACCAGGAATGGCGTCTCGCTTGGCCCGGTGACGGCGCACCCCGAGCCTCTGGTCGGCCTCGATCGCGAGGGCCGCACTGAGGTGGGGGTCAGGCTGCGGCTGGCGCGGTAGCACCCGGAGTAGCTCCCGCACACGGAGCGGCCGCTCCGTGTGCGGTTTTGGCCTGGCGGGACTGGCGGTCGCCGCCCGAGCCGCGATGACGTTGAAGTACCTTTCACCCCAGAGCATGAAGGAGAACCCATGTGTACAAGAACGAGAGTCACGGGCGTGCTGTTCCTGGCGATAGCGATGCTGGCCGGGTGCGACGACCAGCGGGCCACCGGTCCGGACCATGCCAACCCCGAGGGTGCTTCGCTCGCGCGGGTGCTGCAGAACGGCGAGTTCGAGGACCCTTGCGACGAGGTGATGACGGTCGCTCTACGGAACGCCATCGGTGAAGCGGTCGGAGAGGTGAGGGTGTGGAACGGTGAGACCACGGCGTACGTGCGGCTCACGGCGGAAGCGGGATGGGAGTTCACGGAGGTTCGGGTGGGCGGTGCGCTGCAGCCGAATCAGTTCCCGCGGACGGGCGGGGTCGTGGATCCGAGCCGCTTCCAGTTCGGTGGCGCGGTGATGCCGGCATCCAACGAGGTGGTGATCGAGGCGCTGCACCTCGGCAACCCCTATGGCGTGGAACTCGGCGACGAGGTGCTGCTCTCCATCTTCGCGCGGTTGCGTCCGGTAGACGGTGGCTCCACAGTCGATGCCTGGGCGGAAGGCACTGCCTTTCGGACCGGCGAGCATCCGATGTACTTCCGCTACACCGTGCGGGAGTGTGAAGGTGAGCCGCCACAGCCCAGGTGCGTCGCATTCGATGCGGGCTCCTGGTCGGCCGACTGGGAAGACGCGGTCGTACCAGGTGTCACGTTCGGGACCATGCTCAGTTATCTGGTGGAGGAACGGTCCGGGGGCGGAAATCCCGGAGCCTTCCGCTACGTGAGCATGACGATGGGGCAGAACTCGCAGATATGGGTACAGCATCGTCGCCTGGGCGCCGTCTGGAACCCGGCCGAGGACGGGCCGGTGGATCGCATCCGCGGGGAGCTCGATGCCAGTGCCATCCCGCCGACGGCTTCGGCCATCGTCTCGTTCCTGCTGGTCCAGAACGGAACGGTATACTGGTCCGAGCGGTTCTTCGCCAACGGACCGGGTTGGTTCTCCACGGGGTGGACAGAGTCCGACTTCGTCCGGTTCGGCACTGGCCCCGGTCCGGAACGCCCCGATTTTTCGGTGAACGGCGCACCGATTCAGTTCGGCTATCTGACCGGCGGCAGCCACACGACGGGTGCGCCCACGGCTACCCGGCAAGTCGGCGTGGACAACTGGCGGGTGCAGGTCTGTACCGGATCACCCTGAGCTCGCCAGCCGCCGTGGTCCTCGACCACGTTTGAAGGGTCGAACCGTCAGAGGCGGCGCCGTTCCAGAACGCCGAGCACGAGGTGGATCAACTCGTCGGCGGGGTTGGTCAGGCCGACGCCCAGCCGGTTCGGTCTCATGAATCGGCTCGCCCGGTAGTTGAAGATATCGGGCCGTGTCCGGATCGTGCGGCCTTCCAGCCAGCAAAGAGAATGAGCGATGTCCAGATATGAAATCGAGTTCCACCTCGATCTCCCGCTCGCCGAAAGCCTTGCAGCCTGCAGCGCTGCGGTGCACCACCTGGGTTGGCGTGTCGTGCAGCGGTATGCGGCAGGGCTGATCTGCGAGGAGGTGCAGCACAGCGTGTTCTCCTTCGGCTCGCCGGTGCGGGCGGAGATCCGTGCGGTGTCGCTCGTGTCGTCGCAGACGCACGTTGCCATTGCGGGTTCGAACCTCAACATCGGGCTGTTCCAGTCGCGCCACGCCAAGGCACAGGTCGAGGCGCTCGCCCGGGAGATTGCCCAGGGCGTGAGCACCGGCGCTACGCCAGGCACCGAGAGCGAGTCCATGAGCCAGCGCACCGTGATCATCAACGGGGTTCAGCTGAGCGACGCAGAGGTGCAGGCGATCGAGCAGAGGTACAGGGTCCGCCTGCAGGATGGCAGCTACTGGTACGACCGGAGGAGCGGCGCCTGGGGATATCGAGGAGGTCCCACGCTGGGCGTCGCTCCTGCCGGTCTCGATCTGGGTGGCCCTTTAGCGGCCGATGCCTCGAATGGCAACACCGGCGTCTTCGTGAACGGCCGCCGATTGCACCTGCAGGAGGTACTCCAGCTCCAGCAGCTCCTGCCGATGGTGCTGCCGGGCCGCTACTGGCTGGATGCCGCAGGGAACTTCGGCTACGAAGGTGGCTTTCTCCTCGGCAACGTGTGGGCAATCGCGGCTTTGCGGGGAGGACCGCGGGAGGGTATCCTGAGCAGCTACGACAAGACAGGTATCGCCATCATCGGTGGTGATGTGCTGATCAAATAGGTTCGCGCCTGAGCCACATGGGTCCTCCTACTCGACTGGGGTTGGGAAATCCAGGCACGATGCTGCCCCTGCCTCTCCGACTGCCGCCAGCTCCGTGAAGTAGGCGCCGAGCGTCCGCCGTCCGTGCGCGGGTGCCGCCGCGTCCACCTGGCTCACCGCCACGCCGAAGTCCAGCAGCGCGGCGAGTCGCCGGTTGAGCGGCTTTGCCAGCGTCGCCACACGGCGGAAGAGTCAGGGCGGCAGGCTCCTCACCTGCGGCGGTCGGCCGAGCACGTCGAAGGCCAGCTCGACGATCTCGCGGCGGGTGAAGATCTCGTGGCTGCCGACGGCGACCTCCTCCGCCTCCTGCTTGATGGCGCGCACGCAGACTGCGGCGAGGTCCGCCTCGTGGATGCGATTGGTGCGCGCCTTTCGCGGTGCCGCAGCAACGACAGCCGGCGGCGCTTACAGGAGTGCTTACTCGGCAGGGAGAGGGAGGATTGACGGGCCGAGCACGCGGTCATTATCCTTGTCGCCTCGGACAGTGCCGGCGCTCCGCCTACCCGTACCCGGCTGAACCGGTTGTCCCCCTCGAACCTCTGGAGAGATAGATGAAGCGTACGATTCTCGTGATGCTGAGCACGCTGGCCATCGCGACCCCCGCTCTCGCGCAGCAGCATCAGCACCAGCACTCCGCTGAGCACGCGATGCACCAGGGCGGGGAGTTTCCGGCCGGCTGGAGTGCCCGCACCGACCGTGGCGCCCCGCTCGACAACGTCCACTTCATGACGCACGAAGATGGGTTCCACGCCATCACCGGCCCGGCGGCGGTCTTCTACAACCCGGAGTGGCGGAAGAGCGGGAACTACCGTGTCGCCGCGCGACTCGCGCAGACGAAGGCGCCGCAGCACCCGGAGGCGTATGGGATCGTGATCGGCGGGCGGAACCTCGACGCTGACGAGCAGGCCTACTCGTACTTCCTCGTGCGGCAGACAGGTGAGTACTTCGTCGCCACGGGGCAGGGCGGCGAGCGCAAGGTCGTCGTCAACTGGACCGCGCACCCGGCCATCCAGCGGCCGAACGCCGAGGGCCGCGCGGCGAACCTG
>JACDHR010000584.1 GCA_013820915.1 Gemmatimonadota bacterium | reverse complement strand
ACATGTACAGCTCGGCAGACATCAGCGTGACGCCGCGTCCGCTGTATCCGGCGGATGGACGCAAGCTCCCGGACATCTACGCCCACCCGCCGGAGCTGCGTTCCGAGCTAACCGAGGCGCTGGGTACCTTTCCGCTCTTCCACTTCTGGGGCCCTCGCGCCGATATCCGCTCCACGCAATGGATCGCGGAGTGTGCCCGCCGCATCTACGACGCCCGGCGCCCGACGCTGACACTCGTTTACCTGCCGCACCTCGACTACAATCTGCAGCGGCTCGGCCCCGACCATCGCGACATCGCCAGGGACCTGCGGGAGATTGATGCGGTGTGCGGCGAGCTGATCGAGCACGTCGAGCGCGATGGCGCCCGCGTGGTGGTGCTCTCCGAGTACGGGATCACTCCGGTGTCGGGGGCGGTCCACATCAACCGAGTCTTGCGCGAGGCCGGGCTCCTCCAGATCAAGGCTGAAGTGGGACGTGAGATGCTGGATCCGGGTGCGTCCGAGGCCTTCGCCGTGGCAGACCACCAGGTGGCCCACCTCTACGTTCGGCAGCCGGCGAGGATCCCGGAGGTGAAGCAGCTCCTGGAAAGCACCCCGGGCATCGAGAGCGTGCTGGACGAGGAGGGAAAGCGGGCGCACGGCCTCGATCATTCCCGTGCCGGAGAGCTGATAGCGCTATCCGCGGCGGATCGCTGGTTCACCTACTACTACTGGCTGGACGATGAGCGGGCACCGGATTTCGCCCGCACGGTGGACATCCACCGCAAGCCGGGGTACGATCCGGTCGAACTCTTCCTCGATCCCAAGATCCGCTTCCCCCGCCTCAAGGTCGGGGCGAAGCTCGCCCGCAAGGCGCTCGGTTTTCGTATGCTGATGGACGTGATCCCGCTGGACGCGTCGCTGGTGCGGGGCTCGCATGGCCGGCTGACGGATGACCCGCGCGCCGGCCCGCTGTTCATCTCCGGCGAGCCCTCGCTACTCCCGGAGGGAGAGGTGGACGCCACCGCGGTCAAAGAGTTGCTCCTGCAGCACCTGTTCGGCGCTCTCCCCCCGCGCGTGACAAACGCAACTTCATGAGGCGAGCGTAGCCATGCATCTGGCATTCAGCTCCAATGCCTTCACCTCCTTTTCGCTAGATGACGCGATCCGGGAGATCGCCCGGCTGGGATATGCGGGCATCGAGATCCTCTGTGATCATCCTCACGCCGTTCCCGAACGGCTCTCCCCGGAGCGCATCCGCGAGATCGCCGAGGCCGTGGAAGGGGCGAAGCTGCGCATCTCCAACCTGAACGCCTTTCCCACCTGCTACATGGGGGACGTATACCACCCCTCCTGGATTCACGAGGGGGAGGCGGAGCGGCGCGTCGAGTACACGCGCCGCTGTCTGGAGCTTGCCCGCAGGTGGGGGGTACCACACCTCTCGACGCTTCCGGGAGGTACGCTGGACGAGGGAATGGACCGCGAGGCGGCGCTCGAGCGCTTCCGGGAGGGGCTGGAGGCGCTCTACGACGACTGCCGCCGGGCAGGGGCAAGGATCCTGATCGAGCCGGAGCCGGGGCTCTTGATCGAGACCTCCGCGGAGTTCCTCGACTTCGCGGAGGATCTCGATCCGGAGTGCGTGGGGCTCAACTTCGACATCGGCCACTTCTTCTGCGTGGATGAGGACCCAGTCGAGCTGGTGCCGCGGCTGGCGCGCTGGACCGGGCACTACCACCTGGAGGACATCCACGAGAACCGCTTCCACTATCACCTGATCCCGGGCCGCGGGGCGATCGACATCCCCGGCGTGCTGGAAGCGATTCGGAAGACGGGCTATCAGGACTTTGTCACGGTGGAGGTGTATCCGCGAGCCGCCGCGCCGGTGGAGGCCGCGCGTGAGTCCATCGAGTACCTGCGGAAGCTGAATGTCGGGATCTAGCCGGCTGCTCCCGTACCTGCGGCTCGTCCGCGCGCCGGCTGTCTTTTCAGCACTGGGCGATCCACTCGTGGGCCTGCTGATCGCGCGCGGCGAGCTGCCCGCTGGCCGGGCTGCGAAGGCCGCCGCAGCGGCAGCGTCTCTCTACCTGGCGGGAATGGCGCTCAACGACCTTGCGGACCGGGAGGAGGATGCCCGTGAGCGACCCGAGCGGCCGATCCCCGCCGGAGAGGTGTCCGCACGCTCCGCCGCGCTCCTGGGACTCTCGCTGCTGCTCACCGGTGCGCTCACCGCGCGCAGGGCGGGAGCGAGACAGATCGGCGGAGCGCTGGCCGGAATGATCGCCGCGTACGATTTCGTGCTGAAGCGCTCCCCCGCGCTGGGGCCGGTAGCCATGGGTGCCTGCCGGTCGCTCTCTCTGCTGATGGGAGCGGAGGCAGGGGAGGGCAGCCGGGGCTTGCAGCGTAGCGCGGGCGCCGCGCTGCTGCTCGGTACCTACG
>JACDHR010000583.1 GCA_013820915.1 Gemmatimonadota bacterium | reverse complement strand
GGTCTCTCCTGAGCCCGCCGATGCGACTCGCCGCGCAGGTCGGTCCCGATCTGCCCGCGGGGCAGGCGCAACGGATCACGCTCGACGATGCCTTGCGGCGCCTCGAGGCGGAGAACCTGAACTTGCGAATCGCGCGTGAGGAGGTGGCGGCCGCCCGCGGCCGCCTCACCACCGCGGGCGTGTACTTCAACCCCGGCCTGGCCGTGACCCGCGAACAGCTCTCGGGTGACGTGGGAAGGTACCACGAGACCACGCTCGCCCTGAGCCACACGCTGGAGATCGGGGGACAGCGCGGGCTCCGGCGCGATGCCGCGGGTCTGTCGGTGGAGGCCGCCGAGGCACGCCTCTCGGCCGAGCGGTTGCGGCTGACCTTCGAGGTTCGCCGCGCCTACGTGCGCGCCGCGGCCGCGGAGACCGAGGCGGCCGCACTCGCCGAAGCCACCGACGTCTTCCGGCGGGTGGAGCAGTCGGGGCAGGTGCGGTTCGCGGAGGGCGACATCTCCGAGTTTGCGCGCCAGCGGCTCCAGGTGGAGCGGGCGCGCTACGAGAACCTGCTCGCGCAAGCGCAGCTGGACCTCGCGACCGCCGGGCGCGACCTGGCCATCCTGCTGGCGCCCGACTCCATCGGCGCCGAGGGATTCCTCCTGCTCCCCGCCGCACCGCTAGACGCTCAAGCGGTTCCGAGCGCCGCCATCCCGCTGGACACGGCCCTGCTCGGCGCCGCCGACCGGGCGGACGTGCGCGCCGCCGCACTGGAGCTCGAGGCGGCGCAGGCGCGGCTCGGTCTCCAGCGCCGGGAGCGGATCCCCGACCTCACCCTCACCGGGGGATACAAGGACCAGGCGGACGGATTCCGAGGCGCCGTCATCGGTGTCTCCCTCCCCCTTCCCTTCCTGGACCGCAACACGGGGCGCGTCGAGGAGGCGCAGGCGGAGCTGGCCACGGCTGAGGCCCGGCGCATGCTCGCGCTCCGCCGCGCGGAGGCCGACATCCGCGGCGCGTGGGAGAGCTACCGCTCTCTCTCCGCGCGCATCGAGCTGCTCAACCGGGGCCTGCTGATGGGCTCTGCCAGCCTGCTGCAGACCGCGCAGGTCTCCTACGCCGAAGGCGAGATGAGCCTGATCGAGCTCCTGGACGCCGCCGACGCCTACCGCACGGCACGCCAGACCACGACCCAGCTCCTCTCCCAGTATCTGACTGCCTTCTACGACCTGCAACGCGCGATGGGACGGCTGGACGCCACCCAGCCTCCCCCTGCCGAGGATGAGAGATACCCATGACCACACGAGCGATTCTTTCGGTTTGCCTCCTCGCGGCCGCGGCGGTGCTCCCCGCGTGCGCTGCGGATGAGGCCGTTGAGGAGCAGGAACATCCCAGCGTGGTAGTTACCCAGTGGAACGACTCCACGGAGCTCTTCCTGGAGTATCCCGTGCTGCTGGCCGGTGAGGCCACCGGGAACTGGGCGATCCACCTCAGCAACATGAAGGACTTCAAGCCGATCACGGAAGGAACGCTCACGGTCCGCTTCCTCCGGAGCGGAGGTGAAGCGAAGTCTTTCACCATCGAGGCGCCCGCGCGCGACGGCATCTACCTGCTGGATCCGGTGATCGAGGAGCCGGGCATCTACCAGGTGCAACTCGCGCTCCGGAGCCCGCAAATCAGCAGCGCGCACACGCTGCCCGCCGTGCAGGTCTTCGCCGGCGCGGACCAGATTCCGGTGGCTGAGGAAGAGGAGGCCGCGGGAGGGATCGCCTTCCTGAAGGAGCAGCAGTGGAAGATCCCCTTTGCCGTCCGGCCCGCGCGGGAGCATCTCGTGGCACGCTCCATTTCCGCGCCGGGAGAGATCGTCGCCCGGGACGGCGCGCTGGTGCGGGTGAGCGCCCCCACCAGCGGAATCGCGCTGGCGGCCTCCAACCGCGGCTCTCCCTCGACGGGCCAGCCGGTCCGCGCGGGTGAGGTGCTGGCGGTCCTGGCGCCGACTGGAGGGGAAGGGGGCTTTGCCCGCGCCCGAGGCGAGCTGGAGCGCCTGGAACGCGAGGCGGCCCGCGCCGAGCGCCTGTACTCGGCCGGCGCCATTCCCGAGAAACGGCTCGAGGAGGCGCGGCACGACCTGGAGATCGCCCGCGCGGAGATCGCGGCGATGGGCGGCGCGGCGGACGGCGACTTCCGCCTCCGCGTCCGCGCGCCGATCTCCGGCGTGGTCGCCGAGCGGAGCTTCGTGCCCGGCGGCCGGGTGGAGGCCGGCGAGCCTCTCTTCACCGTGGTGAACCCGAGCGTACTCTGGCTCCGCGTGCAGATGCCGGCGGGCGCGGCCTCCGGGCTCACCCGGGCGTCGCAGGCGGTCTTCACCACGGAGGGGAGCCCGCGCACCTTCACCACCGGGCGCCTGGTCACCGTCGGCAGCGTGCTCGATCCG
>JACDHR010000177.1 GCA_013820915.1 Gemmatimonadota bacterium | reverse complement strand
GGAGATGCTGCCTCACATTCCGGAAACCCTGCGGACGCTGGCGTAACCCTTCCTCGCACCTGCGCCGCCATGTCCGACCTCTCTCTGGTCCTCTTCGACGACGCCATCACGCAAGCATGGGAGCCGTTCGCGCTCACCCGGCCTGCCGGGGAGCTCCTGTTCGGCGCGCTCACCCTCCGCGCCCGAGCCGAACGGGTCTTCGGCGTGCCGTGCACCGCTCACCTCGCGGCCGACCATCTGGAAGGTTTCGACGAGGCCGGTGCGCCGCCGGTGCGCCGGCTGGCGGACGCACCCCGCGAGGGTGACCGGCTGTTCCTTCTCTCGCGAGCCGTTCCCGCGTGGGACGCAGGGGATGTATGGGCGAAACGGCCGCTCGACGCCAGCCCCGTCACCATCGCGGGGGAGCGCGTGGGATGGTACGCGCCGGCCGGGACCGCAGCACCCGCGGCCGAGTCTCTTCTCCGGCCCGGTAGCGACGACGAAAACAGTCTGGGCGAGGCTCTCTACCTTCCCGGCCGCGTACTGCGGCACGTGTGGGAGCTGATCTCCGGCAACCCCGGGCAGATCGCGAGCGACGTGCGCGCGCTCTTCCCTTCCCCCTCCACCCCGGATCTGCCGGACGGCGTGCATCGCTTCGGGGAGGGTGCGCTCGTCCTCGGCGAGAACGTGCGGATCGAGCCGGGCGTGGTGCTGGACACGACCGCGGGCCCCATCTGGCTCGACGACGATGTGCAGGTGCGCGCTTTCACCCGCCTCGCCGGCCCGGTATACGCCGGCCCCCGCTCCGTGATCCTGGGTGGTTCGCTGGAAGCGATCTCGCTCGGCCCCGTCTGCAAGGTGCGTGGCGAGCTGGCCGAGAGCATCTGCCTCGGGTACACGAACAAGCAGCACGACGGCCACATGGGGCACGCGTACCTGGGCCGCTGGGTGAACCTGGGTGCCGAGACCACCAACAGCGACCTCAAGAACAACTACGGCACGATCCGCCTCTGGACGCCCGATGGAGAGATGGATACGGGGGAGATCAAGCTCGGGTGCCTGCTGGGCGACCACGTGAAGACGGGGATCGGACTTCTGCTGAACACCGGCACGGTGGTGGGTGCGGGGAGCAACCTATTCGGCGCGGCCATGCCGCCCAAGTACGTGCCCCCCTTCAGCTGGGGTACGGGTGAAGATCTCATCGCCTTCCGCGCGGACAAGTTCCTCGAGGTCGCCGAGCGCGCCATGGCGCGCCGCGATGTGACGCTTACCGACTCCATGCGGGCGCTGCTGCAGAATGCGTGGGGGCGCGGTCGGGGCACCGAATGAGCCGGCGGCAGCTGCGGGGACCCGCGCCGCGCGACCGGGGGTAGTACGCGCCGTGAATGTGACGATTCTGGGAAGCGGGAGCGCGGGGAACTCCACCCTCGTCGAATCAGGCGACGTCCGTCTCCTGATCGACGCCGGGTTCAGCGGACGTGACCTGGAGCGGCGGCTCGCCGCCATCGAGGTCGAGCCAGCTTCGATCGACATGCTGCTCGTGACGCACGACCACAGCGACCACACCCGCGGAATGGGCGTGCTCGCGCGGCGCTGGGGAATCCCGCTCCTTCTCACCGAGCCCACCCACCGCGCCTGTACCAAGCTGCTCGACGGAAGCGAGCGGATCCACACCTACCGCGCAACGGATGCGCTGGAGATCGGTAGCCTGCGGATCGATCCGTTTCTCACGGTGCACGACGCCGTAGACCCGATCGCCGTCACCGTAACCGAGACCTCCACGGGTGAGAAGCTGGGGATCGCCACCGATCTCGGCCGGCCCACCGCCACGGTTCGGCACGCGCTTCGCGAGTGCCACCTCCTGATCCTGGAGTCGAACCACGACGAGATCCTGCTGCGCGAGAGCCCGTACCCGTGGTCCGTGAAGACGCGCATCGCGAGCAGCCACGGCCACCTCTCCAACCGCGCCTCGGCGGAGCTCGCCGTCGAGCTCCACCATGATGCGCTCTGCGCGGTCGTGCTGGCGCACCTGAGCGAACACTCCAATGATCCCGGGCTCGCGCACGACGTTGTGGGAGCCGCGCTGGAGCGCAGGCGATTCACCGGCAACGTTTGGGTCGCCGGTCAGGATGCGCCGCTGCCGACGATCCGCCTGAGCACGCTGCGCGCGCAACGGCTCCCACCGCAGCTCACGCTCTTCCAGTAACCCGTGCCACAGCGCAACGGGGCTAGGAGCCGCTTTTGCAGCGCTACAGGCGATGCTACCCGTGCCCGATTCCATCCACCCGCGGAGGTTTCACGATGCCTGGCAAAGAACAACGGGATCGGGAGCAGCCTGAAGATCGGTACGGAGCCATCCACGGCAACACCGCTCCTGACGAGCAGCCGAACTCCTGGGAGATCACGAAGACTGATCTCGCCAGTGAACAGGAGTTGGAGCATGAAGCGCGGCAACTGGGCACCGCCATGCCGCAGCGGCCCGGACCCGGACGCGGCAGAGCCGTCAATCCGCTCACCTCCGAAGAGTTTACAGGGTTGAAGGTTTCCGAGGTGCAGACCACTGCCGGCGGGATCCCCGCGGTGATGACCAGCATGCGCTACGCGGCCCGGAACATCGGGCCGGTAAAGGGGCTGAAGCTGCTCCACCAGATGAACCAGACCGACGGGTTCGACTGTCCCGGCTGCGCCTGGCCCGACCCGGAGCCCGGCCATCGCTCGTTCGCGGAGTTCTGCGAAAACGGCGCGAAAGCCGCCGCCGAAGAAGCCACCCACGTGCGCCTCACTACGGACTTCTTCCACAGGTACGACGTCGCCGAGCTGTCCCGGATGTCCGACTACTGGCTCGGCCAGCAGGGTCGGATCACCCACCCCATGGTCCTGCGCAGGGGGAGCACCCACTACGAGCCGATCGGCTGGGACGAAGCGTTCCGGATGGTCGCGGATGATTTGAACGCGCTCGAGTCGCCCGACGAGGCGATCTTCTATACCTCCGGCCGCACCAGCAACGAAGCCGCGTTCCTCTACCAGCTCTTCATCCGCCAGTTCGGGACCAACAATCTCCCCGACTGCTCGAACATGTGCCACGAGTCCAGCGGCACCGCGCTGACCGAGGTGATCGGCATCGGCAAGGGTACGGTCACGCTGCAGGACTTCTACAAGGCCCAGCTGGTCATCACCATCGGTCAGAACCCCGGCACCTGCCATCCGCGGATGCTCTCGGCGCTGGAAGAGACGAAGAAGAACGGCGGGAAGATCGTCTCCATCAACCCGCTGCCCGAGGCGGGGCTGAACCGGTTCATGCAGCCACAGGATCTGCAGAATCCGGTCAGAGCCGCGAGCATGGTGATGGGCAGGAGCACCCAGCTCGCCGACCTGCACCTTCCCGTGCGGATCGCCGGGGACATCGCGGTTCTCAAGGGCATCATGAAGGAGATGCTCGAAGAGGAGGACCGGCGGCCCGGCGAGGTCTTCGACCACGAGTTCATCCGGGAGCACACGCACGGGTTCGCGGAGTTCATCGAAGAGCTGCGGCAGGAGAGCTGGGACGTGATCCTGGAGCAGAGCGGCGTGTCGCGTTCCGAAATCCGTCGGGTCGCGGAATACGCGGTGCAGAGCGAGCGCATCATCGTCACCTGGGCGATGGGGCTCACGCAGGCCCCGAAGGCCGTCGCGGCGATCCAGGAGATCATGAACCTGCTCTTCCTGCGCGGCAGCATCGGCAAGCCCGGCGCGGGCGCCTGCCCGACGCGTGGCCACAGCAACGTGCAGGGCGACCGCACGATCGGCATCTGGGAGCGTCCCCGGCCCGAGTTCCTGGACAAGCTGGGCCGCGAGTTCGGCTTTGACCCGCCCCGGCACCACGGGTACGATACGGTCGAGGCGATCAAAGCGATGCACGCCGGCATGGCGAAGGTATTCTTCGCCATGGGCGGCAACTTCCTCTCGGCCACCCCGGACACGGAGTATACGGCGAACGCGCTGCAGAACTGCCGGCTGACGGTGCAGGTCTCCACCAAGCTCAACCGCTCACACCTGATCACGGGCGAGCAGGCGCTGATCTTCCCCTGCCTGGCGCGCTCCGAACGGGATGTGCAGGCCAGCGGCGACCAGTTCGTGAGCGTCGAGAACTCGATGGGCATCGTCCACAGCTCGGTGGGCAAGCTGGCGCCGCCCTCGGACCACCTGCTCAGCGAGCCCATGATCGTAGCGCGGCTGGCACGGGCGACGCTGGGCGACCGCGGCACGGTGGACTGGGAGGGGTTGGCCGCGAACTACGACCGTATCCGCGACCACATCGAGCGGGTCATCCCGGGCTTCGAAAACTTCAACGAGCGAGTTCGGGAGCCGGGCGGATTCTACCTCCCGAACCTGGCGCGCGACAGGCGGGAGTTCGCGACCCTGACCGGCAAGGCGAACTTCACCGTTCACGCGACGCCCCGGCACAGGCTGGAGCCTGGACAGCTAATCATGATGTCCGTGCGGAGCCACGACCAGTTCAACACCACCATCTACGGGCTTGACGACCGCTACCGCGGCATCCACAACGAACGGCGCGTGGTGATGCTCAATGCGCAAGACATCGGCGAGCGCGGCCTGCAGCCGGGGCAGGTGGTGGACCTCACCAGCCACTTTGAGGGTCAGGAGCGGGTTGCGCCCCGCTTCATCGTGGTATCTTACCCGATCCCGCGCGGCTGCGCCTGTACGTACTTCCCGGAAACCAATGTGCTCGTGCCGATCGGCAGCGTCGCGGAGCGGAGCAACACGCCGGCGTCGAAGTTCGTGATCATCACGGTGAAGCCATCGGCGAACCCCGGCAGGTTCGACTACGACCGCGTGGAACGGGGACAGCGAGCGCCCGCGTAGCCGGCGATGACAGAGTGGGTCGCGCCCACCAGGGGCGTTCCCGTGGAGTCGGCTACGGATGTCGGCTCGCTCGTGCAGCAGGGGCCCTATCCGGTATCACGATGCGAAAATCGAGCATGTGCCGCCGCAGTGTGGAAGAGGTCGCGGCGCGAGATGGAGTCACCAGGCGTCGCGCTCGCAGTGACGTCGTGGCCACGGAGGAGCCGCTCGAGATCCGGATCGTCCGGGCAGAAGAGCTGCGGACCGGCCGGCCGCAGACCGATGCAGGACACCGCATCTCGGTCACCATGCGCACTCCCGGTGCGGACTTCGAGCTCGCGGCGGGGTTTCTGTTCGGGGAGGGGCTGCTGGAACACCCGGAGGATATTCTCGCCATCCGCTACTGCGTGGCCACGGAGCGGGACCGCATGCAGCAATACAACATCGTTAACGTCTTCCTCGCTCCGGGAGTCGCCTTCGACGCTGCTCTGCTTCAGCGCAATTTCTACACGACGTCCAGCTGCGGGGTGTGCGGCAAGGCCTCGATCGAGGCGGTCCGGGGGCCTTCCCGTGCCCGTATCCGCGGGACGGCCACCGTGGAGGTAGCCACGATCCTCTCGCTTCCGGCCAAGCTGCGTGAAGCGCAGCAGCTATTCGAACGCACCGGCGGCTTGCACGCGGCTGCTCTCTTCTCCTCCGAGGGCGAGCTGCTGCGCCTCCGCGAAGATGTCGGGCGCCACAATGCGATGGACAAACTGGTCGGGGGTTCACTGCTTGCCGGGGAGGCACCGCTTTCAGACCGGATCGCGCTCATGAGCGGGCGCCTCTCTTTTGAGCTGGTGCAGAAAGCGGCCCGCGCCGGTGTCCCCGTTCTCGCCGGCGTGTCCGCTCCGTCCAGCCTGGCGGTCGAGCTCGCGGAAGAGTCCGGAATGACCTTGATCGGCTTCCTGAGAGAGAACCGATTCAACGTGTACGCGGGCGGCGAACGTGTCGTGTAGATGCCGATGTTCGACCTGAGCCGGAGGGGGACCTGCACTGCCGGCCTGCCCGTGTCTGGGAGCATGGCGTCAACCTCCTCGCTCGGCGCGATTCTCGCCGGTGGGCAGAGCCGCCGCTTCGGTGCGCCGAAGGCGCTCGCGGAGATCGGCGGGGCACCGATCATCGCACGAGTGCGGGACGCGCTACTGGGCGCTGCGGCGGACGTTGTTCTGATCACAGGGGAGCCGGGGCTATTCGCCGGCCTCGACCTCCCGACCCGGCCGGACGCCGTAGCGGGCGCCGGTGCTCTGAGCGGCGTTCACACCGCGCTGCTCCATGCTCGGGGGGCAGGGTATGGAGCCGTGTTCTGCGTTGCGTGCGACATGCCGTTCCTGAGTGCTCCCCTGCTCCGTCACCTGCGCGAGCGCTGGGAGGAGAGCGGAGCGCATGCCGTTGTGCCCGCGAGCCCGGGCCCGCTCGGGTTCGAGCCGCTCTGCGCGCTGTACTCGGTCGCGGCGCTGCCGGAGGTCGAGGCGCGGGTTCGGCGCGACGAGCGCGCGCTGGGGGGCCTGATCGACGCACTCGACGCGGATCGGATCCCGCTCACGGAGGTGCTCCGGTTCGGTGAGCCGAACACGCTGTTCCTCAACGTGAACACGCCGGAAGATTATCAGCGCGCGCTCCGCATCGCGCGGCGGACGCCGGACACGCGACAGCCCCCCGGAGCGCTCACGGCAGGAGATACGAATGAACCGGAGTGAAATCCCCCCGGTGGTTTCGATCGTCGGGAAGAAGAACAGCGGGAAAACCACGCTCACGGTGGCTGTCGCTGCCGAACTGAAGCGGCGGGGGGTGCGCGTCGCTTCCGTCAAGCACGGGCACCACGCGTTCGAGATCGATCAGCCGGGCCGCGACAGCTGGAGGCACTTCCACGAGGGCGAAGTGGAGGCCGTCCTTCTGGTGGCATCCGGGAAGCTGGCGTTGGTGATGCGCTTGCACGATGAGGAGCCGGATCCCGAAGCGCTGATTCGCCGATTCTACGCTGATGCCGGGTACGACCTGGTGCTGGTGGAGGGTTACAAACACGGCCCGTTCCCGAAGGTGGAGGTGTTCCGGCGCGCAATCCATGAGCGGCCGATCTACGACCCGGGAGATGCGGCCGGCGCCGAGCTCTTCCTGGGCATCGTTTCCGACGATCCCGACCTCGAGAGCATGATTCCCCTGATCCCGCTGGACGCGGAGGGCGGGCACGTCCGGCGTACCGCGGACCTGATCGAGGAGCGCGTGCTCCGGCCCGGTGGCGGGTGAAGACGACGATGCAGGCGGACTGGCTCTCCGTCGCGGAAGCGCACGAGATCATCCTCGGTGCGGCAGATCCTCTGCCCGCCGAGCGGCGGCCGCTACTGGACTGCCTCGGCCATGTGCTGGCCACCGGGATACGCGCGCCGCTGGACCTTCCCCGCTGGGACAACAGCGCGATGGACGGGTTCGCCGCGCGTGCGGAAGATGTTCACGGCGCTTCGGAGACCAGCCCGCGGGAGCTACGCGTCGTCGACGACGTCCCCGCCGGGAGCTTCCCGGCACGGCCGATCGGACGCGGTGAAGCCAGCCGCGTGATGACGGGAGCGCCGGTACCGGAGGGCGCCGACAGCGTCATCCGCTTGGAGCATACGGACGGCGCGACCGGCATCGGCACTCCGCGGGGACGCGTGCAGGTCCGCTCGGACGCGGACGCGGGCCGCAACATCCGGCTGTGCGGAGAAGACGTGCGGACCGGCGACCTGGTGCTGCGGCCCGGTATCGTGCTGCGCGCGGGAGAGCTGGGCGTCGCGGCCTCGCTCGGGCAGGCGGATCTCCGCGTCGTGCGGCGGCCGCGCGTCGCGATCCTCACCTCGGGAGATGAGCTGGTCGACCTGGACGAGTTCGAGCAGGTCCTCGCCGGGCACCGGATCGTTTCGTCGAACAGCTACTCGCTCAGCGCGCAGCTCCGCGAAGCGGGCGCGGAAGTGAAGAACCTGGGGATCGCGCGAGACGATCCGCGGAGTGTGCGTCGCCTGCTGGAAGGAGCACGCGG
>JACDHR010000582.1 GCA_013820915.1 Gemmatimonadota bacterium | reverse complement strand
GCGACGTACTTCCGGAGCAGCGGGCAGGGCCGGTACTTGTCGTCGCCGAGCCCATCGTGCAGCACCTCCAGGATCGCCAGGCAGGTGTCCAGCCCGATGAGGTCCGCGAGCGCAAGCGGGCCCATCGGGTGGTTCATCCCCAGCTTCATCACCGTATCGATCGAGTCCCGGTCCGCCACGCTCTCCATCAGGCAGAAGACGGCTTCGTTGATCATCGGCATCAGGATGCGGTTGGCGACGAAGCCGGGGTAGTCGTTGGCCTCGGCGACCGTCTTTCCGAGCGCCTCGGCCGTCTGAACGACGGCGCGCGTCGTCTCCTCGGAGGTCGAGAGGCCGCGGATGATCTCGACCAGCTTCATGACCGGCACCGGGTTCATGAAGTGCATCCCGATCACCTTCCCGGGACGGCTCGTGCGCGCGGCGATCTCCGTGATCGAGATCGACGAGGTGTTCGTGGCGAGGATCGCGCCCCGCGACGCGGTGCGGTCCAGCTCCTCGAAGATGCGGAACTTCAGGTCGCGGTTCTCCGTCGCGGCCTCGACGATCAGGTCGGCCTCGCCGGCGGCGCTCAGCTCCGTCGCGGTCCGGATGAAGCCGAGCGCCGTGTCGCGGTCGGCTTCGGAGAGCGAGCCCTTTTTTACCTGACGGTCCATGTTCCCGGCGATCGTGGTACGCGCCTTCTCCAGCGCCTCCTCCCGCACGTCGATCATGGTGACCGCATACCCGTGCTGCGCGAAGACGTGCACGATCCCGTTCCCCATCGTTCCCGCACCCACTACCGCGACATTTTTGATCTGCATGAAGTTATCGGTTCCCGGTCATCAGTGATCCCGCTCGCGATACTCGCGCGAAGCCTGCTAGCGCCACGCGAGCCAGGCGGCGAAATAGATACCCACGAGCAGCGCGCCCGTGGCTATCAGCCACCAGCCGAAGTGCCCGTGTAAACCCGGCGCTCCCGCGGCGCGTCTGGCGCTGTGGTGCGACTCCAGCGCGCCGCGCACGGAGCCGGCCTCGACGACCTCGCGGGCGCCGATCCCGCCGAAGCCGCCGAGCACCGCGGTGAGCCCGAAGAGGATCGCGAACACGCCCGCGACCCAGACGGTGAGCAACCAGGCACGCTCCCGCTCCTCGAGCGTCTGCAGCCGGAGCGCCTCGTACGGGAGGAAGAGCGCCGCGGCGGCGGCGATGCCCGCGGCAACGCCGAGCGCTGTGCCCCAGAACACCAGCACGCGCCGGCTCACAGCCCCCCCGGCGGCAGCCGGCGGTCCACCACGGGCCCGAGCGCCTGCATCTCCGGCGTCTCGCTCAGCCGCTTCGTACGCAGGAGCCAGCCGATCCCCGCCAGCAGGACGAGGGTTCCGGAGAGGCCGGCCTCGGGCCCGAACCCGCCGCCGGTCCACCACTCCGCACCTTCGGCGACACCACTGTAGAGCGGAGTGTCGAACCCGGTGAGCCCACTGACCGGAAAATCCAGCAGGAAAGCCATCGCCCAGTTCCACCCCAGGTGCACCGCGGTCGCGAACCAGAGCGAGCGCGTCCGCAGGTAGGCGAGCGCGAGCAGCACCCCGGCCAGAAAGATGTTGACGAACGCGAGCACCGTGATCTCCGGGTTCTGCGCGTGCGCCCACGAGAAGACCGCGGACGAGAGCAGCACCGCCGGCCAGGTGCCGATGCCCTCGACCAGAACCTGAAACGGGTACCCGCGGAAGAGCGCTTCCTCGAACGCGGCAGCCACCGCGAAGAAGAGGAACGAGCCCACCAGCGCCGCCAAATACTCCGTTGCGGTTCCGGTGTCGGATACCCAGTACGCACTTCCGGTGACGAAGAGGAGCAGGACGGCCGCACCGAGCAGCCCGCCGCCCAGCAGCAGACCCCATCCGGTCTCCCGCCCCGCGGTGCGTGTCACGGCGAACCCGAGCGCGCCGGCCGGCCGGCCATCCAGCCGTACCAGCAGGATCAACCCGGCCGTCAACGTGGCCACCAGGAGCAGCCCCGGGATGACCCAGAAGGTGGTCTCCGGCGGGAGCAGGCTGACCATTAGCTGACCGACGATCACGAACACGGCGAGGAGCGCGAAAAACAGGGCGATCCGCCACCCGGAGCGGAGCCGCTTCTCGTTGAAGAAGATCCACTGGCCCCACTCGCTCGGTTCTACCTCGCGCTGCACCACGCGTCCCCCACCGCTGTGCGGCCGCGGCGGATCTTCAGCGGGTGAAGAATCGGAGCGCCGAATCCCGGTAGCGCCGCACGATCAGGAGCACGAGCGCGGCCTTCACGAGGTCGGCCAGCACAAACGGCTGCAGCCCCAGCACAAAAGCCATGTCCGGCGATACCCATACCGAGAGCCAGGAGAGCCCGCCCGCGTAGATGGCGAGCAGGCCCACCGAGAGGGCGAGCACGGCGCGGTGCAGCGAAGGGCCCATCAGCC
>JACDHR010000581.1 GCA_013820915.1 Gemmatimonadota bacterium | reverse complement strand
GCATCCACGTAGAGCGTCTTCTCCGGCGCCTCGTCGCGGATCATCCGGAGGATTTCCGCGTCGCGCGGCGTACCGACCTTGATTTTGAGGATCGGGTACGGGGCGGCTTCCCGCACCTTCTGGCGCATCACGTCCAGCTCGTCGATCCCGACGGTAAACGAGGAGCGCGGTGCCGCCGCCGGATCCAGCCCCCAGAGCTTCCACACCGGAACGCCGAGCCGCTTTCCGACCAGGTCGTGCAGCGCGGCGGAGATTCCCGCCTTGGCCGCCGGGTTCCGGCCGACTACGTGATCGAGCGCGTCCTCGATCCGCTCGAGCGCGAAGATGTCTCCGTCGGCTGCCGTCTGAAGCGCTGCTCCGAGCCGCGGCAGAAGCGCGGCGACGGTGTCGGCGGTTTCGCCGTAGAAGGGGGTCGCCGCGGCCTCACCCCACCCTTCGACGCCATCGGCGTCTCGCACACGGACCCAGACGGAGTGCCGCGCCAGGGGTGCGGTCTCACGCGCGATGTGGAATGCGTGGCGGGTGCGGAGCTCCAAAATCTCGAAGTCGAGTTCCATCGATCGTTTACTTTCGGGGAAGGTGAGAGCGCTCAGACGCCGAACAGCGCGAAGATCTCGCGCTGCGGCTCCGGCGTGGTGACCTCAGGTCCGCCGGGTGCCATGAACATGTTGATCTCGGTACGGAACCCGAGATCTCCGGGGATGTAGATCCCCGGCTCGATCGAGAAGCCGACGCCGGGGATCAGCTCACGGGTATCGCGCGTCTCCAGGTTGTCGATATTGGGACCGGAGCCATGTAGCTCGCGGTCGATCGAGTGGCCCGTCCGGTGGATGAAGTACTCCGCGTAGCCGCGTTGGGAGAGAACGTCGCGCGCAGCGTCGTCGACCTCGCACCCGGCCACGGGCTCACCCGCCGCACATCGCGCGGCCACGAGGTCGACAGCGGCATCGCGCGCGTCGCGGAGGGCGGCCCAGATCGAGGCGATGCGATCCGGCACGGAGTCCCCGACATACCCCATCCACGTCTGGTCGGCGTAGATCGAGGCATCCGACTCTTTCCCCCACAGGTCGATCAGCACGAGGTCTCCCGGGCGAACCTCGGCGCTCGCATCGGCGGTGGGAGCGTAGTGCGGGTTCGCGGCGTTCGCGTTGACGGCGACGATCGTGTCCGCGCCGACGCGGAGGCCGCGGCGTTCCAGCTCACCTCGGATCCAACTGCGCAGCTCCCACTCCGTGATGCGGTCTCCGGCCCGTACCGTCTCCGCCACCCGGCCGAACGCGGCGTGCGCGGTCTCTTTCACTACGACTGCGGCGCGCCGGTGCGACGCCTCGCCCTCTGCCGACCAGCGCGCGTAGAACGTGCTGACCAACTCCGCGGACGAGCAGGGCTCCACACCCGCGGCGCGGATCATCTCCACCGCGCCAGCAGGCACGAGATCGACGTAGGGGACGGCGCCTCCGGGGGAGTACTCGACCGCGACCGAGCGCAGACCGCCGAGCATCTCAACCAGCTCCGTCTCGAGCTCACGCCACGAAAGGTAGACCCGCCGCTCCCCGGCCCACCCGGTCCACGGGTGCTGCTCGATCCGGTGGGTCAGAGCCACCGGTACGCCGGTGGCGGGGATCAGCACGGCGTACCGCCGGGTCATCGCCGGCAGCCCGAGAAGGTTTGAGGCCACCGGGTTTGCACCGTGGAAGTTGTAGAGGAGCCAGCCGTCGATCGCCCTCGCGCGAAGCTCGTCCTGGATCCGCTCTACCGAGTCCGCACTCAGCGCAACCGTCTGCTCGATTACTGCCATCCGTTTACCCCGCGGTTATGGAATACCATGCCACTTCGTACCCTTGATCAGGCTCAGTCCGAGCACCCGCTCGGAGGTGAGCAGGTGGTGGACCTCCTGCTCGCGGATCACCGCACCCCGCACACCACGCCACCCCCAGCGCTGCATCGCGCGGCGGAGGATCGCCACCTTCTCGCGGAGAGTGAAGATCTCCGCGAAGTCCGGGAACGGCGTTCGCGCCGCTGCGCGGAAGGAGGAGGGGCGATCGGACCAATCCTCCGCCACCAACTCCACGACTCCGGCCTCTCTGAGCATCTGCTTCCACTCGACCAGGATCATCGGCCGCGCACCGAGGTACTCGACGAGACTCTCCCGCCGCTCGGGTTCCACATGGCCCGTCCAGATCAACTGGACCAGTACCACCGATCCCATCGGCTTGGTGACACGGGCCAGCTCGCGAACGGCGCGGGCGGGATCCACGGTGGCGGCAAGCCCGAGTTCGCCGATCGCGACATCAAAGATCTCGTCCTTGTACGGCAGGTCGTCGAGCGGCGCGGCCTGGAAGTGAACCTTGTCGCTCAGACCCGCCTCGCGCGCGCGGGACTCCGCCTCTCGCACGAGTGTAGGGTCGGGATCAACGCCGGCGCCGTGGGC
>JACDHR010000580.1 GCA_013820915.1 Gemmatimonadota bacterium | reverse complement strand
GAGAGCACCTCCCGCGTCCAGCCGAACCTGCGCTTCAACAGAAGGAGAGTCTCGTCGAAGCGCTCGGTGACTCCGACCACCGCGAAGTGCTCACGCAGGTTGTTCTGCGCGGTGCGAAGATCGGCGGCCGTGCACGCCCCGATTTCCGGTTCGACCCCGGCGATGCGACGCGTCTGGTCGTTGTCCACTTCCTTGAATGGCGGGGATGAAACGAACTCCTTCAGCGTCATACGATCTGCCAGCTGCAGGAAGTGATAGAGGGAGAGAATTCGATCCACCGGATTGCGGAGCAGGGTGACATACCTCCACGGTCGGTTGACATGCTCGTGGAGTCCGAACCAGAAGTGCCCGAGCACTGCTCGTAGCCCCGGAGCGCGCAGCAGCTCCGGGATGTGATCCGGCACCGCGAGCCCGGGCTCCTTGAAGAAACCATACGGAAGGAGCAGTACCCCTTCTTTCACGGCGCCGTCATCACCATTCTGCTCGATGCGTACATGATTGAAGATGTACTCGCTGAGCGTGATGCCCCCAGCCTTCGGGATGTGCAGGAAGGCGACCACCGGGGACGCAGCCTCATCCGCACCCGCCGGCTCGCCCGCACTGAGGGCCGTCGTCGGGTGCTCAGGTACGCCCCGGATCAGTGCCAGCTTGAGGAAACGGTCCACCCAGGGTCCGAACGGAAGAGCGATCAGGGGCAAGTTTGCGTCGAACTCGAGCGAGCTCTCCTCGACGCGCAGTGTCCCCTGCATCCGGACGCCCTGCAGCTCCAGCGCAAACGCCAGAGTATCGTCGCTCCACCTGCCTGTGCCCCGCGCGAGTCGCTGCATCCTGTCACTCTGCGCCTGGAGTCGCGCCAGCGCTTCCCGCCGCCCGAGGCTGTGGGGAACCGATGTTCTGTACCGAGCCACGTTTTCTCCTTGATTATCTCGTGCCCGCGAGGTTGCGATGCCGATCCATCAGAATCACGTCGCTGCTCCACGATAGGCAGCTGCGCCCTCGATCAGCTCATTCAGCACCTTCCCGGAAGCGAAGTGCTCCTCGGCGACCCCACGCGCGGCGCGGCAGTGGAAGTCGTAGCGGGCGTTCACGGCCTCGATGGCGTCCAGGGCTTCTTCGGGGGTGGCGAACGGGAAGAGCCCCTCGCCGGCAGGAAGCCAATCCGAGAAGCCGGTTTCCTGTGTCACCACCGGTCGGCCACTCGCCAGATACGCGGCGCTGCGCTCACTGAACCAGCCGCTGCGGCTCACCACGTATCCGTGCTTGGCCACGCCGAACTCCGCTTTGGAGCCGCGCAGGTACTCCTGGTAGCTCCAGGGTGTGCGGGTCGGCAAACGCGAGTCACGCACGCTCCAACCCAGCTGCTCCAGCCGCTCCCGAGGCGCGGAAGCGCTGCCGAGCGCCAGCTCGAAGGTAGCGGCGGAGCGCTGCGGCAGATCCAGGTACGGCTTGAAAGAGAGAGCCTTCATTCCGTAACGGCGGCCGGCGTATTCGCGCGCGGCGTAGCTCTTCCATTGCATCACTGTGGTGAGGCTGCCGTCGGGCGGGCCAGGCTCGAAACGCCAGGCATCCAGAACCATAGGCTGCCGAGTGGGCTGCCAGGGAAGGCCGTCATCCGGGACGGAGGCTCCATCACGGCCGATGTTCTCCGCAAAGGAAAAGAACGCAGTGTGCCGTAGCGCCTGCTCGCGCGCCGCAGGATCTTCCAGGTGGCGGATCTGCGTGAAGACCGGGTCGGTATCCACCAGCGCCCGCACCGGCACCTCCTCGAGCCAGGGGCGGAGCGGGTTCACGGCCGAGAGGTTGAGCAGCAGATCCGCGCTGCGGCAGACCTCGCGGACCCGCTGCTCGGGTATCCCGTGCCACCGGCCGCTGTGGGCGTCGTGGTATGCCCAGCGGCCCTCGAGGCCGACGCGCGCGAATGCATCGGCCGCGAAGCGCAGCCCGTAGGTGGGATCGGTGCCGATGCGATCGTGCTCCGGATCGTAGCACGAGGGGTAATCGTCGCTATCCTCGAGGAAGTAGACGTCATGCCCCAGCCGCGCGAGGCCCATCACGTACTGCAGGTGGTGCCATACCAGCCCCCCCAGCGGCCCGCGCACGATGTAGCCGAGCACCAGAATGCGCAGGCGGCTCGGCCGCAGCGGCGCCGCGGTCGTCATCGGTCGGCTACCGCTTCGAGAGGCCAGGCCGGCGGCGCTGCCTCCATCGCCAGCACCAGCGCGCCGGCGTAGCCCGGCCGGGGCGTCAGGTCCAGCATCTCCCAGCGCGCCACCGCGGCGGGATCGCGGCGCGTGCCGAGCAGCCGCGCCGGGACGCCTGGGGTGAGGGTAACGTCGAAATCGGCCAGCGGATGCGAGAGTCCCTCCCCGAGTGCCTTGATGTACGCCTCCTTGCGCGTCCAGCAGCGGAAGAAGCCTTCGCTCCGCTGCGC
>JACDHR010000579.1 GCA_013820915.1 Gemmatimonadota bacterium | reverse complement strand
CTTCTGCACCGCGGTCGCCGGGGCATCGATCCGCTCGTAGACCGGGCTGCCGAACCTCTCCTCCAGCTCGGCGTACAGCTCGCCGGGATCGCGCCCCGTCTTCGCGGTGATCTCCGCGGCCAGCAGGCACAGCAGAATGCCGTCCTTGTCAGTGGTCCAGGGCGTCTCATCACGACGCAGGAAGCTGGCACCGGCGCTCTCCTCGCCGCCGAACGCGATCCGGCCGGTGCGAAGTCCGTCCACGAACCACTTGAACCCCACCGGCACCTCCACCAGCGTGCGCCCGAGGTGCGCCGCCACGCGGTCGATCATCGAACTCGATACCAGCGTCTTCCCTACGCCTGCGTAGACGCTCCACCCCGGCCGGTTCTGGAACAGGTACCAGATTGCGACCGCAAGGTAATGGTTCGGGTTCATCAGCCCGGCGCCGGGTGTGACGATCCCGTGCCGATCCGCGTCCGGGTCCAGACCCATGGCGACGTCGAAGCGGTCCTTCAAACCGATCAACCCTGCCATCGCGTGCGGCGACGAGCAATCCATGCGGATTTTGCCGTCCCAGTCCAGCGTCATGAAGGAGAAGGTGGAATCGACCGCGGGGTTCACCACCTCGATGTTCAGCCCGTACACATCCGCGATCGCTTCCCAGTAGTGCACCGAGGATCCACCCATCGGATCCACGCCGATCCGCAGCCCGGCACCGGCGATCGCCTCCATGTCGATCACCGAGGCGAGGTCATTTACATACGCCTTGCGCAGATCGAGCGCCTGCGTCGTCTTCGCCTCACGCGCCTGGTGCAGAGACAGCCGATTCACCCCGGCAAGCCCGTCCGCCAGGATCTCATTCGCACGCGACTCGATGGCCGCGGTGATCTCCGTGTCCGCCGGCCCCCCGGTGGGCGGGTTGTACTTGATGCCGCCGTCCTCCGGCGGGTTATGCGAAGGCGTGATAATCACGCCGTCCGCGAAGCCGGAGCGCGCGCCACGGTTGGAGCAGAGGATGGCGTGGGAGACTACCGGCGTGGGCGTATACGGCGAGCTCTCGTCGAGAAGGATCTGCACCTCGTAGGCGGCGAACACCTCGAGCGCCGTGGTGAACGCCGGATCCGAGAGGGCGTGCGTATCCTTGCCCAGGAAGAGAGAGCCGCTGATCTGCCCGGCCTCGCGGTACTCCACGATCGCCTTGCAGATCGCGACGATGTGGTTCTCGTTGAAGGTGCGCTGCGCCGAAGAGCCCCGGTGCCCCGACGTTCCGAAGGAGACGCGCTCCCCCGGCTGCTCGGGCGTAGGCTGCTGCTGGTAGTAGTCCGAGAGCAGCAGCGGCACGTTCATCAGCCGGTCGCGTGGGACAGGCTCGCCGGCCAGAGGATGAAGGCTCATGAGTTGGTATCTCCGTGAAGGGATTGCGCTGATGCCCCATCGCAGCGCTCCGGATCCACCCTCTCCGGCTCTGCCTTCGAGTACCAGCAACCGGCATGCCTCCATCCGCGCCGAAACAGATCTGCGGATGGCGGAGCCGGAGCACTTGCGACCTCATCGCGGTAGTGCTGCATGGATAAGGATGGCTCTGTAAACGTGGACGAAACGCCAGATGGCACCGATATGGTTTTCCAGCTTTCAGGAGAAACTGAGCGTCTTCCGTTCCAGGCGGCTGATCCGCTGCCGGGCGGTCAGGTTGAAGCGCTCCACGTAGCTGGTCTTGCCGCTCTCCTTGCCCACCGCGTCGTGCTGCTCAGCAGAGGGACCACGAGCGCGTATGCCCTCCAGAAGTCGGTATAGCAGAAGGCGCTCTCGCGGTATGAGGCAGGCAGCGACTCCCACAGCGCCCGCGCTCCGCTCTCGTCCCTGGCTCCCACGGCCACGCCGACCACGCCGACCACGCGCCGGTCTTCCGCACCTGCGAGCGATCCGGATCCATTGCACGCAGCCTTTGGAGCCGACAAAGCTCCACACCCCCGTCGCACTGCAGGATCAGCGGCCCTGTTTTTTGCCATCCAACTCCACCTGTTGCGGCACCGAGGCGTACTTCTCGTTCACATACGTCTGCAGCCATCGCTCCGAGACGCGCGCAGACGCGCGCGATGCCGGCCAGCGGAAGACGTTCCAGGAGCAACTTATCGATCACCTCCCATGTCTCGGGAGCGATCCGCTTCATCTGCGGGTCGAGCACGAACTGCCGACCGCAGGAGCGGCACTTGTGGGTCTGCTTGCCGTTATGAATCAAGCCGTTCTTGACCACCCGGTTCGAGCCGCAGCGGGAGCATGTGGGCATTGCAACCTCCAGGCACTTCTGAACCTCCCCAGCTCTTAGAAGGTGCAGGGCTGAGGTGCTAAAATCCTACGGGTTCGTGGGATGCGGTATGCTTTCGCAGGAGGAGTGGTTCGATGGTGTTCGGGGAAGTCTTTTCGCGGTTCCAGGAGGAAAGCCCGGTGGCGG
>JACDHR010000578.1 GCA_013820915.1 Gemmatimonadota bacterium | reverse complement strand
GCGGTGTGCCGATGGTTTTCGATGGGAATGGGTTGTTGTGGGTGCCTACGACCCGTGACCGGGATACACAATCCTTTCTGGATGTTTTCCGCGGATCCGAATTTCTTCACAGTGTACGCGTTCGCGATCGCCTGCTGGCGTTCGATATTGTAGGAACTCGGTTGGCCGCGCTGGTTGAGAGACAGGCGCCGGGTGAGGACGGAGTACGTCCTGTTGCGATCGACTGGTACGACATCAGCACGCGGTGAACACCGAGCGCGTTGGCGGGCTGGCAACGAACACCAATCCGCGAAGCTGGTACCGGTTGTGCGGCCGGGAACCTGCTTCCGGGCGCGCGTTCCCATCTCCTTCGGAGCAAAGATGCGAATCTTGACCTCACGCCCCTTCCGGACGGGCGCCGCCGCGCTGCTCCTCAGCATCGCCGTCGCCGTCGCCGGCTGCGGCGGAGACGCGGGTGCGCCCAGCGGCTGGGCAGGCACGATCGACACGCTTGCGAACGGTGCGGTGCTGGTCAGCAATCCGGAAACCGGGCTCTGGCGCGAAGGAGAGGAGTGGCGGCTCGTCGAGGAGATGAGGATCGGCTCCATGGATGTCGAGGGGCCGGAGCTGTTCGGCAGCATCGCCGGGCTCGTCGCGGACGAACGGGGGCGCGTGTACGTGGCGGACGCGCAGGCGCACGAGATCCGGATCTTCGACACGGACGGGCGGCATGTACGCTCCTTCGGCCGCAAGGGTGGCGGGCCGGGCGAGTTCGAGCAGATCGCGGGGATGGACTGGGCTCCGGACGGAAATCTCTGGGTGATGGATGCGCGCAACTCGCGCTACGCCGTCTTCGACACAGCGGGCACCTTCATCACCAGCCACCTTCGCCCCGGCGGGCATATAATGATTCCGTGGCCGGGCGGCTTCGACCGGGAGGGCAACCTCTACGACATGAACGTGATCTCGACGCCGCCGGGTGAGTTCCGCCGCGGCCTGATCCGCTACGACCGCGAGATGGAGCCGCGCGACACCTTCGCGCTCCCCGAGCACGAGGGCCAGTCCTTCAACATCACCGACGCGGGTGGGCGCCGTCGCGTTTCCGCCAGCGTACCCTTCTCCCCCGGCCAGAGCTGGACGCTGACGCGGGCGGGGGATGTCTGGATGGGGGTCAGCGATCGGTACCGGCTCCACCGGGTGAGCTTCGCGGGGGACACGCTGCAGGTGTTGGAAAAGCCGTTCGCACCCGTGGCGGTGAGCGCTACGGAGCGCGACGAGGCTTTGGAGGGGCTCAAGTGGTTCATAGACCAGGGAGGGAAGGTTGACGCCTCACGCATCCCCGCAACCAAGCCGGCCTTCGGCAGATTCTTCACCGACGAGGCGGGTTACCTGTGGGTAAGCTCTACCCGCGCCGAAAGTGAAAACTCCGGCTACGATATTTTCGATCCGGAGGGGCGCTACCTGGGCCATGTCTCCTCGGACCTGCAGATCGGCTACCTGCGCCCCATGATCCGGAATGGCAGCATGTACGCGGTCGTGCAGGACGAGATGGAGGTGCCGTACGTCGTGCGGCTGCGGATCGAGGGGCGGTGAGGAGTTGATTGTGAGTTGCTCCGCGGGCGAACTCCTCCCCTTCCCTGAGCGATGTGAATCCCGCCACCCGTGCCCCGTTCGTAACGCGTTCACCGGCCGGAGATCGTTGGGCGGTTGTGTTCGCCTTCGGCGACCAAATCCTTTCCTACGAGGGCAGGACGCTCCGCTGCTCAGGCCGGCTGGTCGAAGGTGGGCCGTTCCCGGCGGCTCCCAGCCGCGAGAACACGGTGTGGGCGGCGGCGGTCGCCGTTGCGGACACTACCGCCTTCGTCCTTCCCCGCGGCAGGACCGAGGATGATCTGCGGATTCTGGACGAATACTCCCTTGCGGATTGCCGTTACCGCCGTTCGCTCGCGCTTCCGCGCCAGCTTCAGGCGATGGCGTATCAGCCGGGTATCTTCTACTTCTACCACGAGAACCCCGCACCTACCCTTCTGGCGCTGCGCCCGCGGGGGCCATAATGATTTCGTCCGCAAGATACGGTACACCTACGAATTCATGATCTCCGCCACCTCCACCGCGAACCCGTCCAGCACCCGCGACGCAACCTCACCCTTCTCCGCCGCGAAGGAGACGAGCTCGTATCCTGCTTCACCCGGGAAGAATACCTCGATGGCGCGGTTCGCCGGATCCACGAGCCAGTATTCCCTGACGCCCGAGCGCTCGTAGAGGGCGTGCTTGCGGTGTCGGTCCCGATGGATGGAGGAGGGCGAAAGGATCTCGACAACCAGGTCCGGGGCGCCGTGGATCGCCCGCTCCCCGATGATCGCGGATCGCTCGCCGCTCACGAAAAGGATATCCGGCTGAACCACCTGCGTTTCCGTTAGCACCACATCGGTAGGCGCAAACAGCACCTGCCCCAA
>JACDHR010000176.1 GCA_013820915.1 Gemmatimonadota bacterium | reverse complement strand
GCGTGCCGCGCCGCCACCTTCCGCTTGCGCCGGGCACTGTTCTTTCGGCTCTGGCTGTGCGATATTCTGTTCACCGGAAAGGTCGATCGGGTTTGGAATAGTGATTCTGGCGAGAATCCACCTAACTTCAAGCAAGATAGGCCTTTCCGGTACTTTTTGCTAGCCCTACGAGACCTCCGTCACACTTGTTCGAGGATTAGTATCCCATTATGGCGCAGTATTAAACAGAGAAATGCTCTCTCTCTCCTCACGCCGAATGCCTCCGCGCGGATGGTGCGTAATGTGCGGGCCAAGGCTACTCGGGGATGTCGAGCCTTTCGTAGATCTCCTCCAGTGACAGCTCGATTTCGGGGCAGGGGAACACCACGGAGCCGCGGCCCACGGCGTCGTCGTGCCACCAGGTGCCGTGCTCGTCGCGCCAGTGCCGCTTCACGCGGCGGCGCGCCTGGTGTACGATGAAGTAGGCGCGCATCCCCGCCATCCGCTTGTACGCAGCGGTCTTTTCGCGGCGGTCGGTGGTTTCCGTGCTCGGCGAAAGCACTTCGACTACCACACAGGGCGCATCCTCGATTAGAGGATGCCCGCTGTCCGAATCGCAGGCGACCATCACGTCGGGGTAGTAGACGACGTCTTCCGCGGCGCGCAGCTTGACGTCGTGGGTATACACGCGGCACGGGCCGCCGCGCGCGGCGCTCCAGAGGAGGGCGGTAATGTTGCCCGCGATCCGGTTGTGCCGCTTGGTGGCGCCAACCATCGCGTGGATCTCGCCCGCGACGTACTCGTGCTTCACCGTGCTCGTTTCCTCGAGCCGGAGATACTCTTCTAAGCTGAGCGGCGGATGGCGCGTGGCAGGATGAGACATGCCCTAAATATACGCACTGTGGTGAGTGCGGGAAAGGAACGATCGCGTCTGCGCGCGTGGTTACGGTTCGGCGCACCGGCGGAGCAGCGTTTTCGCCGAAGGCTTCCGGCACGGTTCTTTCCTCACCATAGTTCCAGCACGGAGCGCCGCATCAGGTTGCTCCGAACCACGAACAGTTTGGGAAACCCGCCTGCTATTCACTTTTCCGGAGTTGCCAGGTGAACTCGGACGGTACGGGGGAGGAACACACATGATCAACTTCGACCGTTTAACTCTCAAAGCGGCAGAAGCGCTTCAGCAAGCTTCGACCTCGGCGCGCCAGGGTGGCAACCCGTCCATCGAGGACCTGCACCTGCTTGCCGCGCTGCTCGCGCAGGAGGAGGGGATCGTCGTTCCCGTGCTGCAGAAGGTGGGGGTGAGCGTCACCCGTCTGAACAGCGAGCTGGAAGGCGCGCTGCAGCGTCTGCCGACTCAGTACGGGGGTGCGCAGCCTTCCATCTCCCGCGAGTTGAACGAGATCCTGGACCGCGCCGAATCCGAGGCGCGCGACCTCCAGGACGAGTACATCTCCACCGAGCACCTGCTCCTCGGGCTCGCGGAGAAGAAGGGCTCCGGCACGCGCGACCTCCTGAGCGCGCAGGGCGCCACCCGCGATGCACTGCTCGAGGCGCTGCGCAGCGTCCGCGGCTCGCATCGCGTGACCGACCAGACGCCGGAGGAGAAGTACCAGGCGCTGCAGCGCTACTCGGTAGACCTCACCGAGCGCGCGCGGCGCGGGAAGCTGGACCCCGTGATCGGCCGCGACGAGGAGATCCGCCGCCTGGTGCAGGTTCTCTCGCGCCGCACCAAGAATAACCCGGTGCTGATCGGCGAGCCGGGCGTGGGCAAGACGGCGATCGTGGAGGGGCTCGCGCAACGCGTCGTGAGCGGCGACATACCCGAAGGTTTACGCAACAAAACAGTAGTTTCGCTGGACATCAGCGCGATGCTGGCGGGCGCCAAGTACCGCGGTGAGTTCGAGGAGCGTTTGAAGGCGACCCTCAAGGAGATCACCGACGCTGAGGGTCGCTTCATCGTCTTCATCGACGAGCTGCATACAATTGTCGGGGCGGGGAAGACGGAAGGATCGCCCGACGCCGGCAACATGCTCAAGCCTGCGCTGGCGCGCGGCGAGCTTCGGGTGGTGGGTGCGACCACGCTGGACGAGTACCGCCGGTACATCGAAAAAGATGCCGCGCTGGAGCGCCGGTTCCAGCCGGTCTTCGTGGGCGAGCCGACTGTGGAGGATACGATCGCGATCCTGCGCGGGCTGAAGGAGCGCTACGAGGTTCACCACGGCGTGCGCATCACCGACCCGGCGATCGTAGCGGCCGCTACGCTCTCGGACCGCTACATCGGCGACCGGTTCCTGCCGGACAAGGCGATCGACCTGATCGATGAGTCCGCATCGCGCCTGCGCATCGAGATCGACTCGCTCCCGCAGGAGATCGACGAGGTGGAGCGCCGCACCACGCAGCTCGAGATCGAGCGGCAGGCGCTCTCCAAGGAGAGCGACCCCGAGTCACGGGCGCGGCTGCAGCGGGTGGAGAGCGAGATCTCCAACCTGCGCGAGCGCTCGTCGGGGATGAAGGCGCAGTGGCAGTCCGAGAAGGGCGCGATCGGCGCACTCCGGGCAATGAAGGAGCGCCTCGACCAATTCAAGGTCGAGGTCGAACGTGCGACCCGCACGGGAGACCTCGCGCGTGCGGCGGAGCTGCAGTACGGCGAAATCCCGACACTGCAGAACCAGCTCGCCGCGGCCGAGGGCCGGCTCGGCGAGCTGCAGAAGGATTTCAAGTTCCTGAAGGAGGAGGTCGACGCCGACGACATCGCCGAGGTCGTCGCCCGCTGGACCGGCGTTCCGGTGTCGCGGATGCTGCAGTCCGAGCGGCAGCGTCTCGCCCATCTGGATGAGCACCTGAACGAGCGGGTGATCGGCCAGCCGGAGGCGACGGAGGCGGTCGCGAACGCGGTGCGCCGCTCTCGTGCGGGGCTGCAGGACCCGAACCGTCCCATCGGCTCGTTCATCTTCCTCGGCCCCACGGGTGTCGGGAAGACCGAAACGGCGCGCGCGTTGGCCGAGTTCCTCTTCGACGACGAGGAGGCGATGGTCCGTATCGACATGAGCGAGTACATGGAGCGCCACGCGGTGGCGCGGCTGATCGGCGCTCCGCCGGGATATATCGGCTACGAGGAAGGTGGCCAGCTGACGGAGGCGATCCGCCGTCGACCCTATTCAGTGGTGCTCTTCGACGAGATCGAGAAGGGGCACCCGGACGTGTTCAACATCCTGCTGCAGATCCTGGATGATGGACGGCTGACCGATTCGCAGGGGCGGGCGGTCAACTTCCGCAACACCGTGATCATCATGACCTCCAACCTCGCCAGCCCGCTGATCCTGGAGCAGTCGGGGCGGATGCAGGACCCCGACGGCCGTGCGGAAGTCGAGCAGGCCGTCCTAGCTGAACTCCGCAGGAGCTTCCGCCCCGAGTTCCTGAACCGCGTGGACGACATCATCGTGTTCAAGCCCTTGGCATTGGACGATCTCAAGCGGATCATCGAGCTGCAGCTCCGCCGCCTGGAGCGGTTGCTGGCCGACCGCAAGCTGTCGCTGCGGATCTCGGATGCGGCGAAGGAGTTGATCGCGGAGGAAGGTTACGACCCCGCGTACGGAGCCCGTCCGCTGAAGCGCGCGATCCAGCGGCTGGTTCAGAACCCGCTCGCAGTCCGCATGCTGGAGGGTGAGTTCGACGAGGGCGGCACGGTGGTAGTGGATCGCGAGCCCGGCTCGGGGCAGCTCAATTTCCGGAGCGCGGGGGCGGCGGCGGGAGCTTGAAATTGAGGTTTGCCTCCGCGGTCAACCGGAGAGACTGGCATCGGTCGGAGTAACCGCCGCATCCGCGTTCACGCCTATCTCCCGGCGCGCTCCCGATCCGCGCGGTGATGCGGCCCCGGAGATCCGCGTGGCTAGGCTATCCGCCCTGCTTATCACGGCACCGAGTGATGGGGCGCCGGAGCGGATCAGCATGGTCGTGGCCATCGGGGTGAGCGAGGAGGGCTACCGTGCGGTGCTGGCCTGCGTGGCGGGCTTCCGGGATCGGAGGAAAGCTGGCGGGGACTGCTGCGCGGGCTGTCGGAGCGGGGGCTCGCCGGAGTACGCCTGCTGATCACTGACGCGGGTGCAGGGCTGAAGGCAGCGATGGCGGACTTCCTCCGGGGCGTGGCGTGGCAGCGGTGCAGCGTACATGTGATGCGGTACGTGCTGGACAAGGTGCCCCAGAGCCGGAGAGCGGAGGTGGCGGCGGCGCTGAAGACGATCTGGCATCAGGAGAACGCTACCGAGGCTCGGCACAAGGCAGCCCGCGTCGTGGAGCAGTTCCGGCGCACGCTGCCGGCGGCCATGCGTACGCTCGAGGGCGCGTTGGAGGACAGCCCGGGGGTCTACGTCTTCCCGCGGGAGCACTGGAAGATGCTGCGGACGAACAACCCGCTGGAGCGTTTGATGAAGGAGATCCGCCGCCGCACCAAGGTGGCCGAGCAGTTCCCGGGCGAGGAAAGCGCGCTGCTGCTGGTCACGGCACGGCTGAGGCGCATCCACGAGAGCTGGGCTGAACGCCGGTATTTGGACATGCAGCCGCTCCTCGACCGGGAGCAAACCCCTCAGGCGAACGCCGCCTGAGACACCCGCAACCCCAACATCGAAACGCTTTTACACACAAAGGGTTGCGCTACCTCACCGAGATTCCTTGGCAAAGTACGCCGCCGCTTTTTTTAGGAATGCGTTCTCTTGCCGCGCCTGCTCCAGCTCGCGCTTCAGCCGCCGGATCTCCTCGTCCTGGCCGGTGAGCTGTCCCTTGCCGCGGAAGGCTTCACTGCCTTCGGACTGCAGCTCCTTCTTCCAACGCCGCAGTAGATTGCTGCCGAGGCCCAGCTCCCGGGTAACCTGCGCCAATGGCCGCTTCTCCTCGACCACCAAGCGCACCGCTTCGATCTTGTATTCCTTCGTGAACTGCCTCCTCTCTTGCGCCATGCATGGGAAGATACCCAACCTTTTCTCGCTGTCTACTCCAGTGGGGGAGTTTCAGAGGCAACCAGATTCACTGCGGCCTAAAGCCTGAATTAAGCCGACCCGCAAAGCGGGTTCGGCTTGAATGAATTGTTATGCCTCATCTTGCGGCAAAAGCTGCGGGTTCCAAACAACCTCCCAAAGATGCTTGTCGGGATCTTGAAAATATCCAGCGTAACCGCCCCAGAACGTATCTTGAGCAGGCTTTACTACAACAGCACCAGCATCTTGTGCTTGCTTCATTACTGTGTCGACCTCAGCCTTGGAAGAAACGTTGTGCCCAAGCGTGAATTCAGTAGCACTCGGTTCTAACAGTGGAATGCCCGTGTCATGTGCAAGGCTCTTGCGGGGCCAAACCGCCAACTTCAAACCAGCCTGCAAGTCAAAGAAAGCAACCGCACCATATTCGAATTCTTGTCCAATAATGCCTTCGGTTGTTAGACCGAGGCCATCACGGTAAAAGCGAATGGTGTTCTCCAAATCATCGACTCCAAGGGTGATTACAGTGATGCGGGGCTTCATTGTGAACTCTCCTTGAGGCATAACGCTCAGGATAAGGCGCGAAAGGCGCATGCACCAGACCTTCCGCATGCTCGAAACCATGCCGCGCCCTGCGTCGCCTTCATCCACTTGTTCGGGGGCGCCGCAGCCAAGGCAAAGACTCCTACCGCTCGAACCAGGACTGCAGATCGACTCCCGTGTGCTCTCGTGCGAGTGAAATCAGCTTCTCCGTATTGAGCGTGCTGTCCGCCTGCCACACGGCTCGAAACCACGCCCGCATCCGCTCCTGTCCCACCGCTTCCTCCAGCATCTCGAACAAGGCCAGCGAACCGCCGTAGCGTGCAAGCGTATTCGCCTCGTCGCTGATCATATCACCGGGGCCGAAGCGGAAGGGTCCCGGGGGCGAGTAGCTCGGATCGGCTTCCATTCGCTCGCGCTGCTCCGGTGTGACTTGCCGCAGAATTGCGTCCCGATTCACTGTCACGCCTCCCCACGCGGAGAGGTTGAGCGGTTCTCCCAGCGACTCATATGCATTCCTTAGTTCTGTACGCTTCTCCTCCGCCAGAGACGGCGCTCTACCCTGCGTCACATGAAGGCCAGCCCACTCGGCCATGCCTTCACTGAACCACCGGGGAAGGCCGGGCCTGAGCGTGCTCTGGATTGCGTGCACCTGCTCATGTGGGAGCGTCTGGTACAAGCTGACGATTCCAACGGAACGAAGTTGCCCCGACGGATCAACCAGAGCACTCCAGCGCACCTCTCCGCCGCGGCGAGGCGGAACGTATGCGGTGTCCTGAACGAAAGCGACAGCGGACCAATCGATGATACCCGGATCGGCAGCCACCAAGTGGGCGACTTCGCGGTACATGACGCCCATGGTCGGAATCGATGTGCGGGCAACCTCCTCCACGGCGGCATCGTAGTAGGTCCGGAACACCAGCCCGGTGGACAGTTCGACGGTACGAAGACCAGGAAGATCATCCGACTGAGGGCGAAGCTGAGCGATCTTCAGCGCCGTCCCCATGTTTTCCTCTGGGAGAACGGATCGCTTGGTAGCACAACCTGTGACGAGGCCCAACACCAACAAGAGGACCATGCTCCGGTTGTCGGAAGTCGATCTACTCACCTGGCACCTACTGGTTGAGGGAATCCCGTAATTAAAAGTGGTTGACGCCCAACGAAAAAGTTCAGCGGCGGGGGGGCGCTGCGATGCTCCCGGCCGCATTCACAAAAATATGGCTCGCCCTCCGTCCACTGCAACCGCATGATGGGCGGCGGAGGACCTATTGGGTGCTGACATACCGGCCCGGCACCACGCCACGGCGCCGCAGGGAGTCAACCGCGGGGCATGGAGATGTGCTGGTGCGCAATCCGCCACCGGCTGCCCTCCTTCCGTAGGCAAAACGTCGCTCGGACACAGTCCTCGAAGCTCCTGCCCTCCGGGAGCGCCCCACCGCAGCGGATCACGCCGTAGGCAAACGCAACGCCCTCGTCGGCGGTGACGTGGATCTCCTCGAAGTCAAACAGCCCTTCGCCGGTGGTCTCCGGCTGCCACTCGTCCCACCTTGCCCGGTACGCGGCCGTACCCTCGTACTTGAGCGGCGCGAGCACGTCGTAGATCGTCGCTTCCGATAGATGGTTCTTCAGGACGTCGTCCTGCCTACCCTCCCGTGTCGCGTGCGCCCAGTCTTCCAGGGCCGCCCGCACATCACGTTCGTTCTGTCCCTCGGAGCCAGGTCCCATGCGCGCGTAACCTCCCAGTTCTACAGGGCTCGCCGACAGAGCGAAAGCGGGGTTGCCCTATCGGCACAGATGAATATGGATTGAGAACCGCGCGCGCAGGCTCGGGTCAGCCGCCCAACGTTCTAGGATCAGGCGCAGAGGGCGCTGCTCCCAGAACCTGAAGCTACCGTGAAAGTATGCCGCGCCCTCTGTCACCTGCAAGCAAGTGTTGGGCGCAGGGCTGGCGCCCAGTGCTGGTGCGGCACCGCGTTCCTCACTTCGCGCGACACTCGCTGCAGCGGTGGCTACCGACGGGGCGCTCGTCGATGAGATTCTGGATCCAGTCGCGTAGGCGAACTCCGTCTGCTTCGTACGCGTAGAACGCGTCGGTGCGCAGGAGCCCGTGGTCCGAGCCCGCCACGACGAAGCTGCGAAACGACGGGATGGTGGACTCCAGCGTATCAAGCAGCTCGTATGTGGCCTCCCGCCACCGGGGCGAGCCCGAAATCAGGTAAAATGCGGACTGGATGGCGTCCCGGTCGCTGGTAAGTTGCGTCAGAACCGCCGTCGGGCGAGAGGTCGCAGCGGCCACGTGGGCCCGTTCGAGTGTCAGATCCTCCATTTCGAGGGGTTCCGTTGATCCCCAGAGTTGCCGCAGAACGGGAGCAGCCCCCCAGCCCTGCAGGATTCTGGGGTAGTCCTTCAGAAGCGGGAGTCCGGAATCGCCGATCAGGACCAGCGCGGCCG